>CAZGDN010000001.1:0-8292 GCA_964525235.1 uncultured archaeon
GGAGGGAGGATTCGAACCCCCGAAGGCACTAAGCCACTGGCTCCTGAAGCCAGCCGATTTGGCCGCTCTCGCACTCCTGCTAGGTTGCAAGGGAATAAAGAGTTTCTAGTCTCTCCTTCCTTTTTGGTAAGTAATTTGCTTCCAGTAAGCCTTTTAACTTTATTATCTGGCTCTTTGGAATTGTGAAATCGTGTTGTAGGTATTTATTGTTTTTGTAATGGCTTCCGTAGTGTTTTGCAATTATCCCGCTTTTATTCAAGAAAAAAATTAAGTCATCAACCAGTTTCTTGCTTTTGAATGTTGAACCCATTCCACTCGCATGTTTTCCTATGTCGCTATCAACCAATCCGGCAATGAATGGCGCGGATTCTTTTGGATTCATTTTTTTAATAATGGGTGGGATTTCTCCTTTTGCACTTTTATTGCCTCTTTGCAGTCCAATCATTCGTGTGAAAAAACGGTAAATTGCCTTATTCCTTTTTATCAAATTCCAAGAATGCCCCCTGTGAAAATAATATTTAATTGAAATGTAGTTTACTTCAAACACTTCTTTGAAAATCGGCGCAATTTTTTTGGCGAGGAATTCTTTGTCTTTACTTGTTATTACTGCTTGATAATATAGGTTATTCACTCCATACCTTCTGCTTATCGGAAGACATCCGTCCCCCAAAATTAAGCCAGTCAAGTATAATATGTCAGGAGTCAGCTTGTTTGGAATTCTAACAACTTCCCCGGCAGTACTAGAAACATATTCTACTTTTTCCATTATTTCTTGTACTTCTCTTTTACTAAAAAACCTTAGCATGGCGAACGCTCCTCGCTTCAGCGTGGAGATGAAGCCTTGATTATACGAAAGAGAACGCCTTGGCTTTTAAGCCAAGTTTTTTACAACCAAGCTTTTCCAAAGTCTTTATTGCAATCAGTGGGATTGAAGCTCTTCCCCCAATCCAGTCCTCTGAAACCCTCTTCTTTATTGGATAGCTGATTTCTTCTTCCCATTTCTTTCGCCAGTTTGCCCCAATTTCCCCTCTCAGTCGCGCGTCAACTTTTTTCAATATCCTGTTGATTTCAATTGCTTTATGTTTTTATGGTCTGGATTCCTGTAATATTTTGGTAGAACAGTATAAGCCCTCAGGCACTGCCTTAAATTCCTGTCCTCTCTGGGATTGTGCAGTTCCAGCAAGTTCAGCCGCATGATAATATTATGCTTTTAGAAACTATACTTCTTCTGGAACTCCTAAGTTCCGGTGAAAAATTAGAGTGACCCCGCCGGGGATCGAACCCGGGTCAGCAGCTGGTTGCGGTCATTTCTTAGAATTTTTGGGCTTTTTCACAGAGGCTCTTTTGTTTCTTTTCCCTGGGCTTTCTTTTTTAAAGAAAGGCCACCGCAAGCTGCTATGCTATCCACTACACTACGGGGCCGTGTAACTAATTTGCGCGCGCAAGGTTTAAATGTTTTTCATGAGCGCGGAGAGCAGGAGTGCGAGTGTTGAGCCAAGCAACCTGAAGACAAGGTTGCCGAAGGATATGACAAGCATTGCAATAATGAGCGGGTAGGCGATGTAGAAGTATTCTGAGAAGAGTGCATAGCCAGGAACCTGTTTTTCTAGGAGCGAGTGCACGTCAAGATTCTCCATCTTCACTGGCGCGTTTCCTTCAAGGAGGCTTTCGGGGTGTTTTCTTGCACGGTCAACTTGCATGACAAGGTTAACGAAGTATTCGTCGAAGGCTTGCGCGCTTGGGTCTTCTGACTGGCTCATTGCAGCGTATTGTTCTGAGGAGTGAATGTCTGCGAGGAGGTTGAACTGGGAGTCAAGCGTTGCCTTCATGATCTGGAGCTGCGTGTCTCTTCCTGCTGCTTGCCCTCCGATTTCTTTTTCCCACTGTGCAAGGTAGGCTTTTTGTTCTGGCATTATTGCCAGCGAGCCTGATAACACTATTAGAATGCATAGGATGAGAGTGAAAGTGCCAATGCCTGCCATGAACGAGCGGAAGCGCGTGAGCTTTTTTATTTCCGCGAGTTTGACCGAGGTTGTCCAAGCAAGTGCCATTAGAGGAATGGGGATGCCGAGGACTACTATGGCGTGGTCTCGCACGCCTGGAAACAAGGCGAATGAGAGTATTGCTGCTGGCAGAGAGCCGGCTAAAATGCTCAGCATTGCGTTTCTCAGGCCTAGTTTTAGTGCTGCGATGCATGCAAAGCTGAGCGCGATGGAAACGAATAAGAGGAAGAACGCGAAGTTGAGTGTTAAGAGCTTTGTTTGTGCGGTTTCAATGCCGAGCGTGACCAGGTCATTCCATGACAGGCCTGTTGTGTTCAAGAAAAAGCCTGCTGCAAGGAGTGAAAGGAAGAGTCCCGTTATAGTTATTGGAATGGTTTTGTTGAGGTTAATGGCTTGCATTCCCAGCATTTTGTTCCCCTGGTTGTATTATTGTAATTATTCTGCCTTCGCTCTTTATAAAGCTATTCTCTGCCTGGGAAACCATTGCCCCTTTTTTTTCTCTTAGTATTGGGAAGGATTTTATGCACTTTTCTCTCAGTAGTTGTTTTAAGCCAATCTTTAAGGCGAAGTCGCTGAGTTTTAGTTCTCTGTAGAGCCATCTCTCAGCAAATGGAAGCGTCTTGTAGTTTTCTGTTACATGTTTGAGTATTTTTCTCGCGTGCGCGTTTCTTACTGCGTGGGGTTCGTCTAACGCATATATGTTGGCTTCGCTGCCCTCGTGTATGAAGCCCTTTCCATTTGTTGCAAATGGTTCTATTGCGTATGCTTCGTTTTCTTCGAGTTTTCTCTCATCGTTCCTTTCAATGTTTGGAATGCTGGGCGGAGCGTGCTGGACAAACTTTTTCAGGCCGTGTCCTGTCAGGTTTTGCACTGGCTTGAAGCCCCTGGATTCAATGCTTTTCTGAATCGCCGAACCGATTTCCCCAATGCTCGGGTTTTTTTTAAGTAAGGCAAAGGCGTTTTTTAGGGCGTGCTCGCTTGCTTCAATCAGGGAACTCCATTCACCGGAGTGGTTTATGGAGAAAGCGCCGTCTGCAATTCTTCCATCCACATGAACCCCTATGTCGACTTTCAGCAAGTCGCCTTCTTTGAGTGTGGCTTTGTCGTTCCAGCCTGGCGTCTGGTGTGCGGCGTTTTCGTTCAGGCTGAGGTTAACTGGAAAAGCACACCCATCGCTTTTTTTGCGAATGAACTCCTCAATTTCCTCGGCTGCCTCGAATAGCGGGGAGTTTGGCTGTAGCAGTTTTTTTGCTTTTTGCATTGCCTGCCAGTGAATCCTCCCGGCCTTTAATTGCTTTTTTATTTCCTCTTTTTCCATTTTTTCACACTCCGCGGGTGCGCGGAAGACCATGCCTTCAGGCATGGTTGGAGCGCACCCAACCTATTTGTTCCTTTCAGCGGGCTTCCGCCTAAAGCCCGTCTTAGAGCACAGAAGCCGCGGGCTTTAGCCCGCGGAGTGTGTCACTTTAAGATTGGAGTAAATTTAATTAAATACTTAACCCGCTTGGCGTGGTTTGTTTTATTCCAAGCCATTTTTTTTAACCGAAGGATCCCAGGCTGGATTGCTTGCCCCCGTAAATCAAGTCCTCTTTTGAGTAGCCGAGTTCGCTGATGATTTTTGTTACTGCTGGGAGCACTTGGTGGTTTATGTAGTAATCTGCGTCGTAGTTTCCCTCTGAGACGAATTCTTCGAGTTGGGCTTTGTCGCTTATGCTCTTGCCACTCCGCGTTATTATGTAGCCAATCATTGACCCTTCTCCCAGTACCTTGCCTCGTGCGATTGCTTTTTTTGCTGCTGCAATGTGTGGTCCAATTGAGTCATAGCGTGCGATTGGTTTTTTTATCTGGGAGTAAATCACGAGTTCTGATTTTTTTACCTTGCCTTCTTTTAGTCTTTTCACTGCTTTTTTGGCTATGCTGATCGCTTTTTCTGGTTTTCCTTCGCGGAGCACTGCTTCAATAACAGAGCGCTGTGTTTCTTTTGCGATTCTTGCCCAGTCTCTCCGCACGTACTCAAAGCCAACTATTTTCAGGTTGTCCTTGTAGTCAATCAGGGCATACCTTTTTTTTGCTGCTTTTTCTCCCGATTTTTTTGTGACAAAGATGCCGCGCTTGTAAAATCCCTCTAAATCCAGGTTCATTACTCCTGGTAACTCTGAATTAATTTTTCCGAGGAACGCCTGCACTTCCCTGTGGGTTTTTCCCTTTGGGATTTCCAAAAATTCCGAGTCTGTGTCAGAATATATAACCCTGAACCCAACCTTTTCCGCTTTTTCTGCCACCATTTTCACGTACTGTCTGCTCCAGCTTGTTACTGCAGCAGCGCTTTCCCTTGAGTACCAGCGAAAGCGTGCGAAGGCGAGTGTTCCATAAAACGAGTTGAGCATTATCTTGAGAGCCTGCTGCCTTGCAAAAACGCTTTCGTACTCACGCGAGCCCTTTTTCAGTTTTTTGAGTTCCTTTTTTAGCTTGACTCTCTTCAGGAATATTTTTTTGAGAATGGATGAAATGAAGCCTTTTCTCTTGGTGCAGAACCAGTGGCCGTCTGGGCTCTTGTTTTTCTTGCATTCTTCGTGCTCGCAGCCAACCGTGTCCGGAGAGATGTTGTGTGAGATCATTATCGTGGGGTGCAGTGAAGTGAAGTCAAGGACTGCAATGTTTTCATGCAGTCCTGGCACTGGCTCTCTCACGAACCCGCCTTTTATTGACTGCATGAGGCGCATTTTCACTTCCTGCTCTCTGGGTTTGTTTGGCACGAGTACTTTTTTTTCAAAGCTTTCAATCATTAGCAGTGCTTCCACTAACTGGCCTGCGCCGCTTCGAGTTGCATCAAAGAGTGTCTGTCTCACGAGCTTGCCTATTTCGATGTAGAGTGGAACGTATTGCCTTGTTATTCTCAGTGTTACCTCTGAGTCCCTGCGGTTGTATTCAGCGAATCTTTCAAGTTCTGTGCTGTTGTCCCACATTTGAATCATTTGAGCTGGTTTTATTTTTTCCTTTTCTTCCCCGTATAGTGCTTTGTCCACTGACTCGAGGTCAAACTTTATTAGGTTGACTACCGAGAACCTGTTCAGGACGCGTAGCAGGGCGTAAGCGTCAACGTGCTGTAGCCCTTTTACCCTGGTGGAGTTTTCAAGGCCTTTTCGTACAAAGACTGGCTCTGAGCCATCTGCTCCAATGCTTACTTTTACGCCAAGCCTTTTAGCGCGCTCTTTCAGGTAAGGGAAGTCAAAGCCGTCCCCATTATAGGTGCAGATTATGTCAAGGTTTTTCTCGTTTATTTTTTCCACGAGCTTTTCAATTAGCTCTTTTTCGTTTTTTACCTGCACTGCATACTTCTTGTTGATTTTCTTGGTTGAAAACACTGCCTGTTCTTCCTGGTCAGCGTAGCTTGCCATTATTATGGGGTCTTTTTCTGGGTTGGAGAAGCCCCCTTCGAAGTATGTTTCGAGGTCGAATGCACCAATTCTGAGCTTTGGGGTTTTGTCGCTTGTTTTTTTCAGGTTTTTGAGCTCCATTTTTTTTTCGTCGAATTCGATTTCGTACTCGCACAATGGCTGCAGGCCTCGGTCGATTAAGTAGCGTTTCGAGTAGGGAATATCAAACTCGCGCTTGTGTAACACAAAGTCAAAATCGCGGATTTTTTCCCTTGCTTCCTTCACTTCCTTGGTGGAGTTGAAGATTACCCTGATTGCTTTTTCTGGTTCTTTTCCCGGCGTGAGTTTTCTTTCAACAACCTCAACCCTTTTTGGTTTTATGCCGTTTATCTCTGTTTCACTGAGTTTTTTCGCTGCTTTTTCTGCGTCTCCGGCTGGTATAACATAGAAGTATGGCTCGAAGGATGGGTCTTTGAGGATAAGCTTTTTCTTCTCGGTTGAGAAGAAGAGCCTTATTATCGACTTTTTGCCCATCGAGTAGTCAACGTCAAGCAGCATTCCTGTTTCTCTGGTCATCCGAGTCATTATATTTGAAGGGGCAAATTTATTAAACACAAGCGATACAATTATACATTGGTTTAGTTAATGACCCAACTGTTATGCTGGGCTCTTTTCAAGGATGTGCTTTGGTGAGTTAAAATGCCTGAAATGCGTGAACTCAGGGGGGACAGGCTTCAGAGGCGCCAGCAGCAAAGGCCTCGCACGGTCAAAGCCTCGGTTTTGCTGATGCAGTTGCGGGAAGACGTCAAGGCAATGAATTCTGCTATTTCTATCCTGTCCCAGAAGATGCGCCACTTGACAAGGAATGAAAAAATACTTGGCAGGAACTTGATTGTGTTAAACAAGAAAATCAAAAAGCTCTCGGAGGCCGGTGAGTCAAAGGAAATTCCAAAGTCTGTGCTGGAAAACTTTGAAGCCCTTAAAAAAGAGGTTCAGGATTCCAACAAGAAGATTGACGAGCTTAACATGGTTATCTCTAACCTGAGCAGGAAGTTTGTTACCTCTGAGGAGTTAAAAGAGCTAAGGTACATAATTGATTCCATTAACCCAATGGAGCTTGCCACGGTTGACCAAGTCAAGGAAATAGTCAAAAAAGCAATTGAAGAAAGGGAAAAAGACGACATTGACCTCGGCTAAGAGCAGGCTTGAGTGAATGCCAATTGCTTGGTTTTTGTTGCTGTTTTCTTGAACTTCAAGTCTAAAACAAGAGAGTTGCTTTGTCATCTTTGCCTGATTTTTGCATAATGGACACAGATCTTGGTTAAGAAGCTGGATTAGCTGTTCTGTTATCTTTGCCTGATTTTTTCTGCTGTTTTTTGGACTCCAAAGCCTTTTTCAGTGCACTTGCTGAGCCCTGGCCTGATTAATGCACGGTAGTTCTTGCGGTTCTTCACTATTACTCCAACGTCATTCTTGTTTATTACAGCGAGCTCGCAGTGCATGCTTTCCCTTACTTTTTTTGAAATGCTTGCCTTTTCCCGTGATTCGATTATGACCCCGACACCATACTCGCGGAATGCTGTCACATCTGCGGCAATCCTTTCATTCACTGCTCTTGCTTTAAATTCTGGCATGGCAATGTCGGCTTCAGATAAAAAGAAGAGTCCCTTGAGGCTGTTGCTTTTTCCCCTGGTTTTAAACCATGCAAGTAGACCGCTTACCAGTGACTGTAATACTAACAGGTTCTTTCTCATGTCTGTTTTTTCAAGGAGAATAATGTTTGCGCGGCCAATGCCGCGAACCCAGCCCTCTGAGATGTCTTTCACTGGGTTGTTGCCGGAGAACAAGCCTGGGTAAATGCTGTCAATAAGCATCAGTATTCTCACTGCTTCTCTTTTCCTGAATGGAGTAACATGTTCGCCCTCTGGAATACTGTTCACCCGATCAATTAATTCCCCTACGCTGTTGCTTTTTCCAATTGCAAGCGCTTGTGTGATTATGACTCCTGGAGGTGTTCCCTTTAAGCCAAAGGCCTCAAGGAAGGCTTCACCATCAACGAATGCAAGTTCTGCTTTCAGCTCTTGTCCAACCTTGAAAAACTTTATGGGAAAGCCCAATGGGTCTGTTTCAACCTTGAACTTTTTGAGCTCGTCCACGTTCTCGTTTGGAAAGTGCAAGCCGGTGAACACGTTTTGCCAGTCCACTATTGTTGCCGGAATGTTGGAAAGAAGCGAGCTTTCAATCAGTATGTGAAACAAGTGAAGCCTGTCACTCTTTTCCCCGCCCTCGATTTGGGTTAAGTCAAAGAAGTCAAAGGGCTCTTTCACGATTGTTCCCTTTTTTGTAACGCCAAGCATTATTTCGCCATGTCCCAACTCTGTCCTGAGGGCTCCCTCCTCCTTTTTTATCATTGGCGAGGCAAGCAAGCTAACCAAAGGAATTGAATAAAAAGCCATTTTCTCCTCATCAGAGGCTTTTTCTATTTCAATGAGGTCAATGTCGTAAGCCGTGCAAACCTCTTGCACAAGCGAAGAAAAAGAGCGGATCTTTGCCATGAGCGCATCTGTTTCCTTTACAACCGCGTTCTCTTCGTATGCTGCATAGGCTGTGCCAGAGTCCAACAACAGGAACTTGAATGTCTCACTTTCTGAGTGCCGTGCAAGCATGAGGGCTTTCCTTGGCAGGGTTTCAAGGAAACTCTCAAGGTCGCCCCTTGCAAGAAATGCCTTGTAGCACTGGGCAAGCACGCCCTTATAAATCCCCTCTTCGGATTCGTATATTAGAGCTAGCACCAAGCCATCTGGGTTGACCAGCACCTCTGTGTTATGCCCTTGCATTTTGCCCTCAAACAGGGGCTGCCATGGGCCATTGCTGACCTTGAATTCCATTCCTGCACTTCCTATAAAAACCCG
>CAZGDN010000001.1:8392-21052 GCA_964525235.1 uncultured archaeon
TCACCCACTGCATCACTCCTTTTAATAAGACAAATCCAGTTAATTTAAACCTTTCTTTCCCCTAAGAAGCCATTCGGGGTTTTGAATAGTTTTTTAAATAACAACTCCTTTAATGTTATAGATTTTTTATCAGGGTTTTTGAATGGTTGACGAAGAAATTGTAATGGACACGATCAGAAAAATGAAAGCCTCTGGCTTGGAAACCCCAATAATGATAAGCACACTCCAAGACATTGGCTACACTGAAGAGCAGGCCAAAGAGTTCATTGCAAGGGCTGAAAGCGGCTCTCCGCCCAAGCAGCCAGAGCCAAGACCGGCTTCCACTGCACAGCCCTCCCTGCAACAACCCACACTTCAACCACGAGCCCCAGTGCAGCAATCCATGCCACAACAGCCAGCCCAGCCTATTCCAGCCCAGCCGACTGCTACAGCACAGCAACCCCCAGCCATGACACCGCAGCCATTGCGCCAACCAGTATTACAACAGGCTAGCAGGTCACCATTCCCCCAGGCACAGTCCACCCAACAACTCCAGCAGCCAGTGCAAGCACCACAACAGCCTGTTTTGCCACAGGGTGCATTCCAGCAACCCCAGCCGCAGATCCCCCCAGAACTAAAGGTTCACTTGGCAGAGCGTTCAGAGGAGGATGCCCTGAGGCACGCTCAGACACAGGCAATGCTTACAGAACAAACCCAGTCCATCAGTGAAATGCAAAAGACAGTGCAAAAAGCAGCCAAAAAAATCGAGAAAATAAAACCAATAAAGCTTCCCCCTGGTACATCCGCGGGAATAAAAGCCCTTGCGCTGGAACTCGAATCGCTTAGAAAAGACGTTGAGGAAACGAGAGCAATGGCTTCCGCGACCAAAACCCTCATGGAAAAAATTCTCGAAGTGAACAGAAAAATCCTTGGCAGGCTGCCTTAATTCACTTAAACCACTCAAAAAATTTTGCGATGAGGTTTTTTGAGCTTCGTCCAAGCCTTTCCCTCACATTTGAGTCCTTTGAGCTCATTGTCCAAATGTTTCGCTCGAGGAAAGCGTGGTCTCCTGCTTTTCCCCCTAAAACCTTTAACCCCTCTCCAATCTGTGCCTGCGTTGGGTGCGAGGGCTCAGCTTTCTCCATCTCTGCGATTGTTTCTCCAGCGAGCTTTTTTGCCTTCCTTCCAGCAAACCTTACAGAGTGGTGCAATGCAGTGCCCGCGAGGACAAACAAGCCAGCCAATGCGAACACCAGTGCTGGAACCACAAATTTCACTGCGTAGAGGATTAATGCAATAGTAAAGAGTGCTAATCCAAGCCAGAGCATTTCAGACTCTCCCAGCTCAATAACCCCCGCCCATCATGCCGCCGAGATCCGGCGCGTAATAGTCCGGCTGGGCTGGCTTTGGCTTCAAGCCAAGGATTAAAGCGAAGATCACAAGTCCAAAAATTATCAGTGGCCAATAGCCCTTTGCTGCATCCTGTGTGAAATAGATTAGTATTCCTGCAATTATGAGCGCGATTGTTGTAGTGGGAGAGCGCGTGGACAGGATTACAACAATCATTGTGCCAAGCACGAGCCAGTTCTGGCCGTACTGGAGAAACATCATCATGAGAATGATTGCAACCATCAGCGTAAAAGTATCCATCTTGCATCACTAGTACTCGTAGAAGTCTCCTTTTCCCTCCTGCTTGCCGATTTTTTCAAACATGCCACTGAAAAAGAATGACAACAGGAAAAAAATCACTGGCACCCACACCAGTTCCGGGAACTGGAAGAATGTCAGGTAAACCACTATTACGGCGAAAAGCACCCCAATCTTTGCAGAGCCAAGCTGTTTTTTTGCCCAGGCATAAATCCACACAAGGTAAAAGAGCGAGAGCACAACCCTGATGTTCTCGATTGGGTCAGTTGCAACCATTTTCTCCCACACCAATTATTGCATTAAAGCCAATAAATTCTTTTCTCTTCAGTGTTTTCTGAGAACAACACTGGACCCCCATATTACTACCGATAGGAAGTTGTACAGCATCAGCACATAGAAAAACACGTAAAGCGATGCAGTCAGATAGCCCCATTTGATTACCAGCAAGTAAACAAGGGTGCCACTTACTATGAGAGTTATTGCACCATCTCCGAGGTGCTGTCTTACGGTTGTAAAGATGACAAATGTGAGCAGTATCCTCATCAACAGGTTTGCAATTGGGAAAAAAGCCATTATAACTGGCGGGATAAGGCACAGGATGAGGAAAAAGAGCAGTATCCAAAGCACCAGCATTCAATCACCCTCCAACCTAACCAGCGTGTTTTCTTTGTCCATGTGCTTTACCTCATTGGCCCCCTTGGCCTAGGCTGTCTTGCTGCAGCCTGCCCTACCATGTGCACGTTTGCAGGCGCTTGAGTTGCAGCCGAGCCGCCCATTTGGGCTTGCATTTTTCTGGCTGCTTCAAGCTGTTTTTGTCTCATAAGCAAGTCCATGGAGCTGTCAACTGGGCTTGGCTGCTCGCTGCCACCCATGCCGCTTACAAAGAAGAAGTCAATTATGATGCCGGATACGCCTATTGTAAGTAGTGTGTATAACACGTACACGCCGCCAAAAAACTTCCAGTAGTCAAAGAGCACAAACCACGAAATTCCACCAATCAAAGCATAAGACAATGGTCCTTTTCCAAGGTGAGAGTAAACAAAAGAGATTACACTGAGCAATGCAAATAGCTTCAGTGCCAGCATCATGTCTGAAAAGAGCTCTCCTAAAAAAAACAATGGTGCAAACATTCAAACCAATAAAATTAATGGCTTGTTATATAAATTGGTTTGCTTTAGGATTTTCCCAGGTTACTTCTCTGGTCCAATGCATGTTTTGCCAGCAACCAGTGACTGCTCGAATTCACTAACGCTCAGCTTTGAGCCCTTTGTTTCCTTTAACTTTTTCGGGTTCCACCAAAAGGAGCTCTTGGAGCCAGAGCTTGAAATGCACACATGGCCGGATTCAACCAGTTTGAGTATTCTTTCGATTGAGATGATTGGCTCGCTGCCCTTATAGTTGAACTGCATTCCCTTTATTCCATTTAAGCCAATAGTTTTTGTTGCTGGCTCGTCTGGGGAAATGAAAGAGGCTTTGTCGGACTCAGCTTTTAGGGCATAGGATTTTTGGCTTGGCGTGTAAAAAACCGAGTAAAGGAAAACATTGCCAGCGTGGGGTGCAGCGCTCCACTTGACTTTGTAGGAGTTCTCTCCAGAGCGCTCGTCTGGTGTGAAATTGAACACTTCCTGGACGGGCTGGCCAGTGAAATCAGCGCATTTTCCCAAGCCGGTCCAGTAAGATGCATTGCAGCCAGTGTTCTTTGGCTGTTCGTCTTCAAGGACAGTGAACTCAGAGTAAAATGGTGCAGTGCTCTTTTCGTGCTCTGTTTTCAAGATTACTGGTGTTGCATAGCTTGGAGAGAACACAAGCGTTGACTCGTCTCCATTAACCTCGAGGGAAAGCAGGTTGCCTCGGCTTGCAGCGCTGCTGTTCAAGTACTTGAAGTCATCTATTACAACTGTTGACATTGTTTCAAGCGCGTGAGATGCAGGTGAGTGCTTTGTTGAAATTGGCGCTGGAGATTTAGTCAGCTCTATTTCCTTGCCCTTGTTTATATAGTTAACCCCATAGCCCTGTCTTCCATTCTGGCTCTTCAAGCCAACCAAGCCATCGAATGGGAGGTAGTAGAAGACAGAGTTAACCTTTGGTTCTGAGAGCTTGTAGAATTCAATTGTAATCTTGCCCTTTGGCTCGCCGTTCCTGTACAGACTCCAATCGTTTTCACCAAAATCAATCGTTATGTATATTTGGTATGTGCCTGGCCCTGGCAGGGTTGTGCCGTTGCCGTATTTTTCCTTGAATTTTAGTTTTTCTGGGTTCTTGTAATAGTCTGCGAGCTGGTTGTTTGAACCTGAGTAGAACCATGATGGCACGTCAAAGAATGTGTGGCCAGAGTAGTATTCTGCAAAATCTTCCTGGAAGTCTGCACCATAGCCATCCTTTATCAAATTCGCCTTGAAGTCAAACAATGATCGCAAATACTCAATCTTTTCCTCTTCACTCGAACCAGGCCAGTCCGAGGGCCATTTTATGGTGTAATTTTTTATGAGTTCTCCTGTTCCAGGGATGTCTTTGTCTATGAAGTATATAATTGCTGGGTTTCCTTCAATTTTTGATGTTGAAAAGGGGAGCCAGCAGCCACTGGAACTTTCTTTCTTATTCAGGAAGCCAACTGTTAGCTGGGCATTATCTACTGATCCTGGTTGCGCTGATGTTATTACTGCATTTGCAAAGTATGGTTCTATGCTGCTTTCTTCAACTTCATCAAATGTGCAACTAATATTTTCCATGGAACCTGCACTGACTTCAACAGTTTTCTGGCATTCTTTTCTGTAATCACTGCCTCGTGCCATCATGATCTTTACTGTTGCATTATTGCTTTTTCCGGTTTTGTTTTCAACAACTGCGGTTATTGTTGCCTTTTCGGCTTCTTTGTCTAGTGCTTGAGAGAGTCTTTTCAGGCCTATTGTGCTGCTTTCAACGACATGAGTGCTTTTTTCGTTGTTTATTCTGGTTATATATGCTTCAAGCATTTTTTCTGTTGGATTAACCGGGCACTTTAAAGAGTAAGCGTTTTCCTTCAAAAATTCGTCGATTTTGTGGATTTTTTTGCTTATTTCTATACTTAACTGGGTGGCGTCACAATAGTTTTCTTTTCCCCCAATATCGCATTCATCTATTTTAAGACCATTCTCAGAAAAATCCCAATTAAAACTAATTTTTGGTCTTGCATTGGGGCCAGTTACCCCAATTTTGGTTCCATCAACACAAGAGTAGCTTTCACCCAGGGGGGGAAGCTTGAGATCCAAGCTTTGTTTTGTTTTAAACTTCAAGTGAAATTTCTGAGTCTCCACTTTTGTGGTAGTATCAGGAATGTTAAATTCTTCAAAGTTTGGCTTGGTGAGAGTTACTTCAGGGTTCTTATGTGTTGGATCTCCATGTATGTGTTCTGTTGCACTCACGCTTAGAACTGCAAACTTATCAACTGCTGTTTGTTGGTGTGTGGTGTTTTCGATTTCTATTGCTATAGTTTCTTTTGAGTCCGAGAAGCTAAGTTCTGGGTTTGAAGTATTGGCCTTTGCCGTGAATGGAACATCGCTTAACTGGAGGCTCTTAAGGTCGCCCCCCGCAAGGTTTATTACATAGTCCTGGAATGGATATGAAGTATTTATGATATCACAGTTTGGACCTGAAGTTGAAAGAGACCAGAAAACTCCAACTATTGCTGCTGCAGCCATGGCAGCCCAGCACGGAGGGCCACAGGTCACTCCAAAAATTGTAAGGCTAATTGTAGAACTTGAAATCGTGCCATAAACAGTTGCTGCGGTTGTAATGCCACTTAGTAATAATGCGGGATCGTCAACTTTGCTCTTTTTGCTGACTCTTTTTTCAAACACCCTGTTAAAAACACACTCTTCCGGCAGATTCTTGGGGTTTTTGCATTTTTGGCACTCTGTTGAGTTAACTTTTACTTCCTCTAAGTAATCTCTATTAACCAGTTTTAGTGTGTCCTTCCAGCCTGTTTCCTTGCTTAGGATTGCCTCGTACCTGTTTAAAGAAAACCACTCGCTGGTTTTTGGTTCCACCAGCACATCGATTGTTTTTACTTTTTGGAGTGAGGTGTTTGGCAAGCGCGCGTAAACAGGAATGCCATACAAGCCTGGTATTTCTTCCCTGTAAACTGTTATTGTTTGCTTTGGGCTGGATTTTTGCAGGGTGAACTGCCTGTTCGAGAGCCTGATGCCGCCCTCTTTTGTGCCGCCCTTGCAGTACGGGTCACCCATGCATAATTCTATTAAAACATCGGAGTTGCACTTTGAGGCATCCAATTCAAAGGTTGCCTCTTCCTTGTCTGGTGCGATTTCCACTTTTTCACCAGCAGCAGGCATTGAAATGCAGTTGTTGAGGTTCAGGTTTGTTATCGTGCCGTTCAGTTTTACTTTTTCGCCGTTAACTTTTACCCTGCCCTGGTCTGTGTTTGTTTCCGCGTCAAAGTATACCCTGAACTTTGCAGTCTCGTTCAGGTAACCGGTCTTTGGCGTGAATGTAAGGGTTGCAGAATAGTTTCCGAAGGTGTCGGTTGTCATCTTTGGCCAGAGAGCAGTCCACTCACCTGGTCTCAAAACCTCGCTGACTGTTTGGCCGTCTGGGTTTGTTACTGTTAGCTCGAGAATGCCTGCTTTTTTTGAGCCTTCGTCCCATTCAAGTTTTGCTTCAAGGTTTTCTACAGTTATCTTTTTTCCTTCTTTAATGCAAGCGTTGTATACTTCGAACTCTGTTACTGCGCGGTTGTTCAAAATAGTTGCGCTCCAGTCAGGGACATCTTTTCCATCGATGTTCACGCAAGGCGAGTTGTCTGGCATGCCTCCAATGGATACATCAATGTTGACTGGAATGGTGAGCGCGTACTCTGCAAAAAACTCAGGGTTGTAAAGGGTTACTTCAAGTTCTCCCTTAAGTGACTCCGGGGCTTTAAGGTAAGCCTCTGCGTTCGCTGCAAGGATTGTTTTAAGCAATACAAACTCTTCATCAGAGTTTGGTCCAATCTTTGCTCCAACCCAGTTTGAGAGATAGGCATCCATTGCAGCCTCGTTCAGTATTCCCTTGAAGTCCCCCCTGAAACTGAGGTTTTTGATGAGGAAGTCTGCTCCGCTCTTGTTGGAAATTGTTACATTTAATTCTTCTTCTCTTTTGTCTGCCATGTTCAGGCTTGAGGAAAGGCTCTTCGGTGAAGCACTTAAAACATCCTTTCCAATCACGAGCTCGGTGCTTTCTGGCACGAAGCCGGTTTTCTCTGCCCCGATTTCCAGCTTGGTTAAGGGAATGGATGCCGGAATGGAAAACTTCGCTTCTCCTTTTTCATCACTTGTTTCGGTCAGAACTTGGAACAGCCCATCGGGTGATTCGCGTGTGAGTGTTACAATCGCGCCACTTATTGCACTGCTGTTTGATTTCTCGCTTAGTTTCACTGTCAGCTCTGCTGCTTCGAATGGCTTTATTGCGCCTGGTTCAAGGTCAATTTTCATTTCTCCGGCAACCAGGATGTGGAAGTCAAAGCTTTTCTCAAAGACAACATTCTTGTTTCCAATTAACTGCAGCAACAGCTGGGTGTCTGTGGGGTTCTTTGGAGAAAGCGCAATATTAAAGTTAACATCCCTCGGGTAAACAAAATTCCCTACATCGGAGAGCGAAAAACTATAATCTTCAACGTTTTCTCTAATATAATTGCCATCGGCATCACGAAAAATGAATGATTTTATCTTGAGGTCCTGTTTTTCATCGCCAGACGCCCTGTTTTTTAGCATTATTCTTGTTTCGTTGAAGGATTGCTTGGAGTTGTTTAACAGCTTGAACATGAAGTTGTAGTCCCCTAAAACCATCAGAGAATAGGGTTTTTTCTGGAATATGTCCTCCTGCTTGTCGTAGAGCCAGTCCCCTGTAATGCAAAAATCCTCGTTGCAGAACGGCTTTGAGCCCTCAAAGTACACCTGTTCGAAGGTTTTTGCGTAAAGTGTATTTTTTCCCTCAATGCTTTCCTTGCTGCCGAGTTCTTCATCCACTGGGGTTCTCACAAACTCGTCTTTTTTCACGCTCCAGGCACGGTAGTACACCGGCAGTTTTGTGTTTGGGAAAGTGTTGTCCTTCACTTTTACCTTGAATGAAACATTGTAAACTCCACTCTGCGGCTTGAACCATTCAATGCTGGTCCATTTTGCCCTTGTTGTAGCTGGCTCCTCGCTTGCCTCCCCCGCTGGGGGAGTGTATGTAATGCCTTTTACCTCAGAGTCATTGTTTGGAGCGTTCACTTTTGTTATGTAAATTGAATCATCTTCCACTGACTGCTTTTCTCCCACCCTGAAATGAAAGCCTGCCTTGTCCAGCTCCTTGTTGTTAGGGAAAACAACCGTGAACCTGAACTCATATGTTCCGCCAGCCCTCAGGCTCTCTGCAAGCTGGTTGTTTTCGAACGCGCCCTTGAATTCAACGCTTGGCTCCAGTATTTCTCCAACGCGCCGCATAACCGCTGTTACTTCAAAAGTTTCATCCGGCCAGAGGTCCATTTCCTTGCTCTGGTAATCCATGTAACCCTCTTTTGAAAATACAAGGTACACCTTTTTGTCTGCCTTTATTTCATAAGAATACTCTCCATCGGTCATCGGCACTTTGCCCAGTGAATCGCCATTTACTGTAAACACTTCAAAGAACGTTTCAGGAACAATCACGCCGCTTGAGTCAATGGTTTTAAGCTTGAGAGTGCTGTTGCCTACCACCATCGTTACATTGAACTCGTTCAACTCCAGTGGCTTAATCTCTTTAGCCTGGGTTTTTGTGCCGCCCTTGGCTGGGTACTTGACAACATATGGGTAAACTGCGCCCTCAATTCCACCAAGGTAAAACTCTGCCTCGCCGTTCGCGTCAGATAGCTTGTAGTTCTCTTTCTCTGTTAGCTCAACGATTGCCTCATTGTCCTTGTAGCGGAACATTATTTTTGCATCCCTCACCGGCCTGCCATCCTCGTCTTTTACCCTGACAATTGTCCTGCCAATATTTTGCTCTGTTACTTTTTCAAGGGCAATGGTGACCTCTGAGTTAAGGTCGTTCACGTCAACAGTTTTTGGGAAATAGCCAGTGCCAATTTCCCCTTCTTTTTTTGCAGTAACCCTGTAAATGCCCTCTTCGTAGAGGCTGAATGTAACGCTTTCCCCGTTATCGCCTGTGTCAAGCTCTGAAATTTTGTTGCCAATGGCATCTGCAAGCAAAACATTCGCATTGGTTATTTTTTTCCCTGTTGCCTTGTCCTTAACCGTTACCTTTATTGTCCCCTTCACCTGCCTTGAAAAAACAACCCTTTGCTCTGTTACAGCGTCCTTTTCAACCTTTAAGCTGGCAATACCCGGGAGGTTTTTTACAACCCAGTCACCACTTTCATCGGTAATAGAAACGCTGTAGTTTCCAACCGGGAGGTTCTTGAATTCAACAATTGCATAGCCATCGCTTTTCTTTGTTTTCTCGTTTCCGTTCCCACGCACTCTTATGGCAAAGTTTTTGCCAGTCATCAGCCTTCCCCTATCATCCTCAAGGCGAAAGCGAATGCGCCCCTTCGGAATCTCCTTCTTTTTTAGTGTTATGACCCTTGTGGTTTCATCTCCAAAATAGCCAGTTTCAACTTCTTCATAGCCTGAAAGGTTGGCTTTTACCTTGATGTCAATGCAGCCCTCTGGCAGCGTTACATCAATCAAGCCATCCATTTCTTCATCCCTGACAATAAACGAGCGCCCATCTCTGCAGGTGATGACTGCGCTTATAGGCTTGCCTCTGATCAGCCCTTTTTCATCCTCAAACCTCAAGTGCTTGACTTTAAGTGGCTCTTTCGCTGGCTGCAACACCACAACGTCTTTAAGGTTTGATTCTCTTACACTATAAGTCTTCTTGAACTCCTTGTATGCCCCGTCTTTAACGCTAACTCTCAATGATGAATTTTTTTTCACTTTAACTGAAACCTTTCCCCTTGAACTTGTCTTTTTTTGAACAGAGTTTCCATCTGTTTCAAACGACACCAATAGGTCCCCGATATAGTTTCCCACCCTGTCCTTGAAGACAAGCGTTGCCGTGACCCTTTCAATCGGCTTTGGAACTGGCGCAGGGGGCTGTGAAAGGTAAAAAAAGGCAATTATTCCAACAACAACAAGTGCAAGAATGATAACTGGCGGAAAGCCGATTTTGCCCTCTAACTGATAGTATGAGTCCTTGACAGCGTAATTAAAGTCTTCGAAGTTTTCCCTTATTGACATTCTTTACACTCTCACTCGGGGGGAATGCACTCGCCTTCCGCTTTTTGCATTGCAGCAGAAAGCGATTTCTCGATTACCATTTTTGGATTCCAGAAGAATGTCTCAGCAGCGGAATTACCCACACCTGCAACACACACGTCCTCTTTTCTCACGAGGTCAAAGACCTTTTCAACAGAGTCAATGCGGTCCTTGAATATGCCGTTAAGGTAAACCTTTTTGCTCCCGTTCGAGCCAGGTGCAATAAAGTAAGCCGAGTCCTGGCTGTCAACCATTTGCAAAACAGACTCTGAGCCCTGCGGGGTAAAGAAGAGGCTTGAAAGGTAAACAATACCCTTTCTCTTTACATCACACCACTCAAGGCCATAGTCGCTCTTCCTCTGGATTGGGCCACAGGCATTCGCCCTCGTAGTGCCGCCATGCACGTCACTCCTATTCATGTAGTTCTCAACAATCTCCCTGTCGCTGAAGTCCCTGCAGCCACGCACATAGCCATTCCAAGTGGTAAGCGAGGGGCCAACGATTTGCGGCTCCCCATCAATCGAAAGCGAGTAAAACGCCCAAGCCCTGTTTGCCTTGCCGCCTTCAACCCTCAAAAGCACTGGTGTTGCATTGCTTGGGCTTAAGATAATCGAGGAATCGCTCGCATTGTGTGAAACGTCAAGCAGCACCCCGCGCTTGTCGTTGTTAAGAGTCTTAAAGTTGTTGCTCTCAGCTGTGTAAATCCACCCGCCAGGAATCGGGGTACTCGGGGCAATCGTGCTTGTTCTAACAGTCTGGTTCGGGTCATTGTTTATCTTTATCTCCTCCAATGACTCCTGCCTGTAGTTAACCCCATAGCCCTGCCGGCCGTTCTCCGAGTCAACTCCAACAAGTCCATCAAACGGCATGTAGTAAAATGGCGAGTCAGGCTCTGGGGTGGAAAGCCAGTCAAGCTTAACAGTAATCTTGGCACTCGGCTCGTCCTGATTGAACAAAGACCAAGAGTCATTGTCATAGTCAATGATTATTCTCACCTGGTATTTTCCGCTTTCAAGCTTTCCTGATTCGGGTCTAAGGAAGCTTGAATCAAACTTCAACAGCTCTGGGTTGGTGAAATACTTCCACAAGCCAGTGTCCCCCTTGTAATAGCTTGGAGTGTTAAAGAAACTCTTTGTCATGGCAAAGTCATGGAAGTCTGACCTGAAGTCATTGGTGTAACCATCCATTATAAGGTTTGCCTTAAAGTTTGTGAGCTCCACTGCCTTCTTCAGGTTTGCATTGTTCGTGTTAGCTGCAGCGTACTCAGCCAAGCGCGAAGTGGAATAAGGAGCGCACTTCTCGAACACCCCGCTGTTTCCCACAATAAACTTTGTTGTAATCGTGTCATTTCCGGGTTCTTCGTTCTTGCACTCACTCTCACAGCTCGAGAGCTGTGGGTTAATCTCAATGCTTGCAGTGTAAAGCCCGTCATCCAAGTCATTGAAGGTGCACTCCACCTCACCCCTGCTCACCAAGTCAATGCTTTTCTCCATTGCCTCCGGGCAAGCTATTGGCGTTGCGGCACCCTCCTTTGTAATGTGAATCACTGCCCTGACAGTCATCTTCTTGTCATTATTGCTCTCAATTGTGCCAATGACTTTGGCGCTCTTTCCAGACTTTTGAATCCTTATACCTGTCAGTCCAACGTCAAGGTCAAGCTTGCTTAAACTCTGTGACTTCTCACTCAACACGCCCTGTGCTGATGGGCAAGCAAAGCCACCGTTCCTGAGCAGCGTGTTCACTTTGTTAATCTTTTTAAGCAGTTCAATCGAGAACTGCGTTGCATCACAGTATGTCCTGCCACCGTCCTCGTCACAAGTGTTATCCTTTACACTGGACCAGTCCCACTTGAACAAGACCTTTGGCACTGCCCCTGGCCCTGTCTCGCCAGTCATGCCGCCAATCATGCAGCTAACAGGCTTCCACTCCTTTGGCTGGAGCTTTTGCGGGCAGTAAGAATCAAACTGCAAGTGGAACTTTTGCGAAAAGCCCTCTTTTGATTTAATGGTGAGGAATTCGCCCTTCGCAAGCGCCTCCGCGTCCTTTTGCGTTTTCACGTTGAACTCGTTGTTATAGTCATAGCTCTCGCCTTCTACTTTGAGCCCGCGAAATATTGGCTTGTAGGGCTCCTCTTGTTCTATACCATTGTTCTTGAACACAATCTCTGTTTCCTTCACTCCAAGCGGCCAGTCCGGGTCAGCTTTAATGTTTGACTCTCCTGTTTCCACACTTATCTTTGGCTCGTCAACTTCTTTGAGACCTTGTGGAATAAACACCTTGAGTGACTCAATGTTCTTGTCAGTAACAGTTGTTGCATAGTCAAACTTTCCCTCTTTTTGCTCGTAGAAGTAATTGTATGCAGTGCCGGCTGCTGCCCCAAGGAACAACCCAGTCCAGGGGTTGTCAACGCCGAGCAGTGCACTCACTGCCTGGTTAACGCTCCCAATCAGGCTCCCGCCAGTATTGAGAATGCCGCCAAGCTCGAGCAATGCAGCCGGCATTTCAGCCGGCTTCTCCTCTGGCGCAGAGCTTATGCTCGCAGGGCAGTGATAGCTGACCTGCATTCCAACCTTATCATTATAGCCATCTGCAGGACAGCAGGTTATCTGCTTGCCATTGTATGTAGTGGTGACAGGGTCTGTTGTGTCATAGCACGTGCTGCCATCCACCGCGCACACAGTGCAATAACCCTCAGTGCAGTGGTCCCCATAACCCGCATTGTGGCAGGCACTGGTTTCATCCACAACCCCTGCACCTGAAGTGCTAGGGGTCTCTGTTTCTTGGG
>CAZGDN010000001.1:21152-47423 GCA_964525235.1 uncultured archaeon
CTTGTTGTTGTTCCGGTTCCAGTGCCTTTTTCCTTCCTGCAGCAACCGAACGTTTGCCCTTCAACAAACTTGTACTGGCCAATGCCACTCTTCTGAAAATTCCCCGGGAAGCATGGTTCGTTGTAAAAGTAATCATATTGATCGTCTGCAGAGGAATGAGACTTGCAGAACGCGTCCTTTTGCTCTTTTGTCAAGTCCCTTCTGAAAACGCAGCTGCCATTCCTGCACTCTTCAAACCAGTCACAGATCTTGTATATCGCCCTGTAAGTTGAACAGTTTGAATGATAGAAGTCCATGAAGACACTTGACTTGCTTTCTGGAAGGCAGTAGGGTTCTGCTCCATTAACTGGATCTCCTTTCATGCAATCAAACGTAAAGTTTCCAACGCTCTGCCTGAGGTTCTCTGGAATTGGCACGCACTCCATTGGGCAGCACGGCAAGCCCTCATAACCCTGCTTTTGTGAATAGTCAAGGTTTCCAGTTGGACAGTAAAGCTCTTTGAAGTCACAGTAGTTGTCACCCTGCTCTGCACAAACCTGCTTGTATTCTTCTGTCTTACTCGGGTCAACGCACATGTGCCTGCAACAGTTGATTCCATCAATTATGTCAGCATCTCTGTGGAAGCACACAGTGCCGTTAGTGCAATGATCATAGTACCAGTTCCCGCCCCTGTGCTGCCTGCAAACATTGTCTTTTTCGGTTTCTGTCTGGGGTTGCTCCTGCGGTGTAGCCTGTGTTTCTTCCCCTGGTGTTGGCTGTGTTTCCTCGCTGCCTATTGGTTCAAGCAGCTGGCACTCCGTGCTACAGCACGGTAAACCATAATATTTATCGTTTGTCAGTAGCTGGATGTCCCCAGTGCACTTCTCATGCCTTGGGTCACAGAAGTCCCAGCCATTGCTCTGGCACTGCATCTTGTAATCGTCAATGTATCCCGTGTTGGTGCAGTAGTTTGTGCAACACTCTACGCCTTCAACCGTAACAGTATTTCCATATAGGCAGTTTTCGCCCTTGGTAACATCGCAGTAGTCATACTCTGGGCCAGCGGTCTTGCAGGTTTCGTCTTCGGTTAGCATTTCCCGCTTTGGTTCAGTGCATGGCTTGCTGCAAATGGTTATATCCCCTTCAGTTGATATCACGTTCTCTTCTGCACATGTTTCTTTTCCTTGGCATGTCCATGTCTTGTTCTCTTGCCTGATGCACTCTGCACTACAGCACTTTACTCCCTCGTCCATGTATTCTTCGTTGCCTTGCGGGCAACTCCAGCCGTCCTTTTCGTTGCAGAAGCTGAGCCCATGGCGCTTGCATACCATCATTTGTGGGCTTTCCTCTGGAGTGCGGCACTTTCCAGTGCAGCATTTCACGCCCTCTTCAACCCACTCGTAGTCTTTCGAGCACTGCTCGTCTTCCTTGCAGAACTTGTAACCATGGCTCTTGCAGATCTTTGCAAAGGCGCTGAACTCGAATTCTGACTGGCATTTGCCCTTGCAGCAATAAATGCCTTTCACTGGCACCTTGGTGCCCTGGCATTCTTCGCCAGTGCAGTACTTCAGGCCCTTTTTCTCGCAAATCTGGTCCTTGAGACTCTTTCCCTTTTCTCCCGAGACACAACTCGAAGCACAGCATATGACATTTTTTACCTGCTTGATGTCATCGTTTGCGCACACCATTTTGTTGCCGCAGAGCTGGTAGCCGGCATTAGTGCAAATTGTTTCAGGCTTGTCCGTGCCCCAAAACGTCTTTCCTTCACCCATTGCATTGATTCCGCCCCAGAGGAAGCCAGCGACTGCCCAGGGCCACGAGTTCACAAAGGCCTCCCACAGGTTTTTTTCACTGAATTGAACCTCTGCATTCACCACCTTTGAGTGGCATACGTTGATTATTTTTCCCACGTCATAGCCGTCGTACTGCTTGTCCGGGCAATCAGTTATGTCGTACTCGTACTTGTTGAGCTTGATGCAGCCATCAGTGTCAATGAGCACGCGCACCATTTTCACAAACCTGTACTCGCGGTTGCCAGCAAACTTAGCAGTAATATACACCGGGTATTGCCCTGGGATATTCGATTCGCCCAGCACTGTTATTTCCTTTGTTTGCCCTGCTGGAATCGTGAACTCCTTTTGTGACAAGCCCAATTCAGAGTCAAGCTTTACGTCAACGTTCCCCCCGCAATTGTCTGTTGCTTCAATTGAAAAGCTCCCGTCTTCCCCTTCCTCCATTTTCACGAGGTCCTTGTCAACGCGCAGGCACCCTTCTACGTTAACAACCTTTATTGAAACATCCAGGGAAGTGCTCAGAACCTGCTTGCCGCCGGTGGTTGGCCGCTCGGCACTAATTGTTATGGTTGCCTCTGCTGTTCCAACAACACCCCCATCCGGAGTGAAGGTAAGCGTGCTGTCAAGAGAGCCCTCTTTTTTGATTACTCCACGCAGTATTTTTGGATAGCTGCCATAGAGCTTTTTTGCCATGTTGTCAACTTTTATCTCCATGGTTCCAACGTGGTTGCTCTTCCAGTCAATCTTTGCACTCAGGTTTTTGAGTTCAACCGGCTTGCCGTTCACGGTGCAGGAATTTACTATCGTGAAATCTGTGAGCGCCTGCTGTTCTTGGATTGTTGCAGTCCACTTGCCCTTGGTGAGCGATAGGCAGTTCGGGTTGTCCACTTCGCCCCCCAGTCCAATGCTTGCAGTGACATCCGCTGAGAAAACCCAGGATTCTCCAAGCGAGGAAACCGTGAAGTTGAGTTTTCCCTTAACGCTCTTGCCCTCCTCTGAGAGCAAAGCAAAGTCGCTTAGCTCTGTTTTCACAGATATTTCAATGCTTCCCTTTGGGGCAATTGTTTTCCCCTTGTACTCCGAGTCAAGCCAGCCCCTGGCTTTTTCTTCGTCAATCAAGCCCTGGAAGTTACCCTGGAGTTCCACGCTGTCGAGCGAGAGTTCCATTTCTGTCAGGTTTGTGAGTGTCACAATCTTTGTGTCTGGGAGGTCTTCAACTATGCTGAGTGAGAACCCAATCTTGTCTGGGTTTACTTCAAGGATTTTATTATCGGCAGTTATTTCTCTTTCGAGTGCCTTGTAGTCCGGCTTTTCTGCTGTAATGTAAAGCTTTTCCCCTGGTTTCATTATGGGCATGGTTATAACTGCGATTCCAAGCGAGCTCGTTGTTGTCTCCTGGAGGACGTCTCCGAACTTGTTTTTGAGTTTTACAGTTGCGTTCTCTATTTCAAGCCCGTCTTTTAAGCGCAGCACTTTTACCCTGACCTCGTTTTCAACACCGCTTGGGAGCAATGGGGCTTCATCCTGCCACTCTCCCTCTTTTTCGAATTGCATGCTGAACTCTTCGGCTGCAAGGAGTTCCACGTTTATTATCTTTTCAAAAATGTGCTCGTGCCTTGTCGGGTCATGCAGCCTTATCTTTATAGTGGATGCAAGGTTGGACTTGGGTGTGAAGTAAATGGTTCCCTTCACTTCCTTGTTGATTGGCAGGTCTCCAATGCTGGCTTTTGGTGTTTCGCTTGCATTCGCTGTTCCGTCAACTTTTAGTTCGCCAGCAAAGCTGTATGAGCCAAACGAAATAGTGTCCTCTGGGTTTACCACTTGCAGTTCCACATTCTGGAAGGTGTCTGTCTCGCTCTTGCTGTTGTTGAGAATGCTGAATTCAAGCTTGTAGGTCTTGCCGACCTTTGCAGAGTAAGAGTCTTCAACGTTTTCGCTTAAATCCTGCTCCATGTCCAGTATCCTGGCAGAATAGCACCATTTTTCATTGCAGAGGGTTTCAACGCCCACCTGGAAGGATTGCTTGTAGGTGTCAGCGTAGAGCTCGCGGTTTGTTTCACTGCTTCCAAGCGTGCTGTCAGCAGGGTCTCTTGTTATCTGGTTTCCTTTCTTTGCCCACCCGCGCCAGAAAATCGGCAACTCCGAGTCAGAGCTGGCTGTTTCCTTAACCTTTACCCTGAAACTCAGGTAAATAACACCCTTTTTGTGCGCCCACTCAAAGTTCATCCACTTGGAGCCATCCGCGCTATAGAATTGCGAGTCATAGTTTATGCCATTGCCTGGAGCATAGGATGTTCCTCTTACAATGTTTGGCTTGCCTGGCACATTCTCCTCCTTAATATAAATCTGGTCAAACTCCATCTTGCTCTTCGAACCAGTCCTGACATGGAAGCCAACACTGTCATAGTCGGCTGTTTTCGGAATCGAGAGCTTGAACTTTGCAGTGTACTCCTCTCCTGCTCCCACAATTGAAACCTTTTGTTTTTTCTTGAACAAGCCAAGGAATTCTGCTTTTATGCCTCCACTTATGCGTTTTATTTCAAGCTGTGCATTTACATCCTTGGTTGAGTCTGGTTCTACTTTCACTGGCTCTGATAAATAGTCAGCATAGTATCCATCCTTGTCCTGAATTACAAAGTAGACTGGCTCCCCGGCAATAACGTTGAAGGCACGGGTGCCGTCCTCGTTCTCGATTGGAACTGGCCCCTCGAGCTTTTCGTCTGTTACTGCCTGCCTTGCTGTTACAAGAATGCGGTTCCAGAGAGGCTCGCCCTCTTCATCTGTCACGTGCAGTCTTATCTCGCCCTCTGGGATTATGAGCGTTACATAAAACTCTTTTTCCTCGCCTTCCCTCACCCTGAACTCTTTTGTGTCACTCCAGCCATTCCCATAGCCCTTGTAAGCAAACACCTTGTACTTGCCGTTTCCAATGCCTTCAAACCTTGCCTCGCCGTTTATGTCTGTTTTGCGCTCTGTTCCCACGTAGTAGCCCTTGTCATCAAAGAGCATTGCCACTGCGCCGCTTATCGGGTTATCTAACTCATCCCTCACCTTTGCAATCAGTGCCCCCCCGCACGCACTATGCGGTCCAGTGAACCTTGTGAGCTTTATCTCGTGCACATTGTCGCCTTTCTCGAGTTCGACAACGTGCTTCAGGCAATAGCCCTCCTTGTCAATAACCAGGTTATACTTTGTGTCCTTTTTCAGGTTAAACGTCCACTCTCCATTTTTGTCAGTTTTAGTGCTTTCCACTTCCTTTTTTGACTCAGAGAACTTGAGGGTAATTCTTGCGTCTTTTACTGGCTGGCTCGAGGTTTTATCCAGCACCCTTACTTTTATGCGCCCCACGATTCTTTCCCTGAGGTAAAGCTTTGCGCGCTCTGTTTCACCAGCGTTAAGACTAATGGTTCTTGACTCTTCTCCAGTGAGCGTTTCTGTTGCAAGGTTCTTAACAGCATACTTCCCAGGAAGCAGATTTTCAAATATAGCCTGCCCGTTTGTTGTTCTTGCACTGTCCTTTTTCACGTTGTCCTCTGCTCCAACAACCTTGTAAAGGTTGACTGTGATTTCTTGGTCTTCAACACGCTTGCCATTAAAGTAGAGGTCCACGACAATCCTGCCATACTTTGGCTCTTCTGGTTCTGGTTCCTCTTCTCTTGCTTTGAGGAAGACCGAGGCACCGTCAGTTATCGGAACCCTGCTTTTCCGGTTATAACCAACTGCCATCACGTCAGCAGTGAGCACTCCGCACTTCTTTGAAACCGTTACATCAATTATGCCGCTCGAAGTAGTCATTGGCTTTGGGGCTTCAACATCAGGGTTTGAGCACTTAAATGCAAGGCTTATGTTTTTGCCATCAAGCAACTGCTGGGTGTCGCTGTCAACAATCTGAAACCTCACCTTCTTTGTAGTGATTATTTCCTCCAGAACAAACTCAAGCTCCTTTTTTTCGCTTTCAATTGGCACGTCAACCAGTATTGCCGAGCCAGGCGGTTTTATTTTATAGCCCTTGAGTGAAACCTTTACCCTCTCAAGCTTTGTTCCAACAAAGGCCTTGAACTCGCCAATGCCCCCGTCTTCGCCTGTTACAAGGCTCGTGGTCTTGCCCTTGTACTGGATTTCAACACTCGCGCCCTTGAGTGGGTTGTCGTTGTCGTCCAAGACCCTGACCGTCAAAACAGCTGGCTTTGGGGCCAGTACTGGCAGCACAAAAACCATGGCAAGGTAAACCAGGAGTATGGCAATGAGCAGCAAGAGAAGAGCAAAGCTTGGCACAACCTTGTCAATCTGGTCTGTTATCTTGCAGATGGGCACCTTGGAGTTTATCCTGTCAAGAACCTCGTAATAACGGTCTTCAAGATGGTAATACAAATCCTTCAATGACGAACCCAAGCCCATATTAATTTCCTCATATTAAATGGTTATGCTTCTTTTTTTATTTGTTCTTATAACCTCGCTCTACTTCATGTTATGTGTTTGTTTTATTATATATTTATCCTTTCATCCCTTTCTTTCTTTTTTTATTCTCCTTACTCGCCTCCGGCTTCTTTGATGAATCCATCTGAGAGCCCTTCAATGCGCGGATTCCAGTTTAACTCAATGATGTCAGGCGAGGGTCTTTGCCTGTTGTCCACACAGACATTTCCCTCAAGTAACTGTGCAATGTATTCTTTGATTGAGGGCTTTGTTCCACGCTGGTCATTCAAGGAAACAAGCCCGCCGCTTGCCCCAGTTGTCTGCGATGTTGACTCGGCTGTTCCGCCAAGTGGTTTTGCAGTCAGCACAGTTGGCTCTTTTGCGCAGACAATTTCAAGGCTTAAGCCTGTTGCGGTTGCTGGAACGAATGCAATCGAGTCCCAGGGTGAAGTGTTTCCAAGCATTACCTTGCCTGCCAGCATGCTGTCACTCCAGCCAGAGCAGCCAGGCGCTGGTTCGAATTCCTTGAAGCTGTCAGAGCGCGGCTCGTTGTTCCACCACACAAACAACTCCTTTAACTTGTCGCGGTCACCGTAAACCGTGCTTGGTTGCAATGCGTAATACAATATATTGTTTCCGCTGCTTTGCCAGCTTGCCTCGAGTGCAACTGGTGAAGAGGGATAATAGCTGAAGGTTCCCTTTCTAAGGTTTATTGAGAGAATGCTTCCACTGCGTGTCTTCTCATACTTTTGCGAGTAATCCGGCGTAAGTGTTATAAGTCCGGGCATTCTTCTCACTGGCTTCATCCACTTTCCATCAGAGTCATAGTAGTAGAAGATGTCCTTGTCTGCCATGTCCTTGCTGAACCCAACGCCGTAGTCTGCGTTTGCCTTTCCCTCGCCTACCTCGCCATCGAACGGCAGGTAGAAGAGCGGGTTCAGGTCATACAAGGTGTTTTCCTGTGCGGCAATTGCCGCAATGTTTTGCTTGAAAGCCATTTTTACCAATATCTTGTCGACTGCAATGGAGTACTCGCCGTTCTCTCCAGCCACGAGTTCAACGTACGGTTCAACCTTGTACCAGTACTCGCCTGTTTGCTCTAGTTCCTTTGTGTTCATTTCATCATAGAAGCCCTTTTCGTCGTCATAGGAATAATACTGCCTGAACTCTATGTCTGAAGCATTGAAGCCAAGGTCTTTGTAGTATGCAGTGAAGTCCTGCACGAACGTGTCAGAGTAGTTGTCTCTTATGAGGCGCGCTGTGGACAGGTCAGTGCTTGAAAGCTTTGAAAAGTCTTCATCGAGCTCGTTTCCGGCTTTCTCCTTTATGTAATCCTCGCTTTCTTTGCTTAGCCCTGGCTTGTTTCTCACGCCGACCATGAACTCTATGCCGCTTGAGTTCAAGATGTCAAGGAACTCAATCCATGCATCGCTTGACTCTGTCACATCAAGGTTGCTGAGTTTTACTGTTAGTGGTCCCTCTGGATTGGTGCGCCACTGGATTAAAAGCTGGTTGTGCAGTGCAGAGTACTCGTTGAAAGTAATAATGTACGCGTCAAGGTCCTCGTCATACTCGAAAACCACGTGCTCTGGGTTTTCAAGGAAGTTCCAAATGCCGCCAGCTCCCCCTTGTGATGCATCCATTGAGTCAACTATGTCCGAGGGAATGATGCCAACAACGTTGAGTTCGTCCACGTCATCCCCATAGCATCTCCCCAGCTCTCTCTTGTAACTCTTCAGCACTCTCTGGACTTTTTGGGAGTAACGCTCTTCGTTTTCCGCGCTGAGGTTATCAATGATGGAATTAATGCTGTCAATAAGGTCCTTTGGATTACAGTCATCTGCATCGCTAAGAGCAGGCGCTTTGAGCAGTGTTTTGTCGTCCTTTTTGAAGAACAGCAAGCGCTGGTCTTTTGCGTAGTCGTGAACAATCAGCTGTTTCTTGAACACCCTGTACAGCTCGCCTGGCTTGCTGTTTATTTCCTTGAGCAAGTCCTTGTCCTCGCCTATAACCGATGCAACGCTTGTCAGTCTGTCATCGTTGCCGAGCTTTCCTGAAATCGCGTCCACGAGGTTCCACACCTCGCTAAACTTCTTGCTTAGCGCAAGCGAGAACTGCACTCCGTCACAAAAGAAGTAATCATTGTTTATGGCATTGGTTTTTGGCAAAACCGGGTCACAGCTCGTGCTCGCAAAGTCTCCCTCGCGCCAGTCAAACTTCAGCCTGTCAAAGCCGAACTGCTGGAATGCAGCCGAGCCAGTCAGGTTGGGGTCACAGCCAGTGTCAGAAGCCCACTCTGGAATTGGCCTCTGCTCCACTTCCTGCTGGTCACAGCCATCAGTCCACTCCCTTACGCCCTTGTTCAATACTCTGACCAAAACCGGCAGGGTGACATCGCTTGCCTCTGTGTTGTAAAATGCCCTTTTTACCCTCACAGTGAGATTGGTTTGCACAAGCGCGCACTTTGTAAACATCTTGCTCCTGTCCACGGTCATGACAACATGATGCGCGCTGTTCTTTATCGCAAAGCTCAGCTTGACGCCGCTCTCACTGTCCTCGTAAACAGTGGGCTTTACTGAAACAATCTTGTCAGCCGAGCCACAGTACTGTTTTTCCACAACTTCCTCGTTTGCGACAGCGTATGGCAACAGCATTTCCCTCTTGGGAACGTTCGCCTTCCACACAAACCTGTTCTCGGTGAAATGCGAGTCTCCTAGTTCCTTCCACTGGTCACCCCAGCTCTCAAGCACAAAGTAGTTCTGGTTTGCAATGCACTCGCCTGGCAGCTTGTTCGGGTCACCGTTTGAAATCAGCATGCCTGGCATGCTGAGCCACTCGAACGGGTCCTCGAATATTACTTCTCTCGGAATCCACTTTGGCTGCCCCTGTGGGTTGACAATTGGCACGGAGATTACGCCTGGCGAAACAATTGAGTTCATAAACTTCGAGAACACTATTCTAATCTTTCCAACCCTTTGCTCGATTGTTCCCTCCATTGGAATCTTCATTTGCTCGATTATGTGCGGGTCGTACTGCAACCCAAACTCTAACACTTCCATTCTCTCGCCCTTTCCAGCCTGCTGGATGCGCGGCGTGCCACTCCACACATTTGTGATAAGCGGGCACTGCCCATGCATGTCGGTTCCCTGTGAGTCAGGGCTGTAACAGTGGAACACATCTGCTGTAAGAGTCCTCAGCCTGTAGCCAAGGTCAACGCACCTGTTGATTATCCTGCCAGCGCTCTTCTGCCAGCCCAGGAATGTTGCCCTGAAAGTGGTTGGCTCGACAACTGGCTTGCACTTCTCGCTTATTTCATCAAACCGCATGACTTTTACTTTTACAGAGCCAATGTCCTTGTAAAAGCCCTGCTCGCTCTCAAGCTTTGCCCTCACCTTTACCTTGAACAATCCAATTCTTGCAGTTGGCTTGACTGAAACATCATGCGTTCCATAAGGCTCAACCTCGAACGACTTTTCCTCGATCTCAAGGGCTGAGGGAAGCTGCAGGTTCACCTGCACCTTGTCAGTGCAAGCGTTCTCCAGGGTAAAAGTGCCTGTTTCAACATCATCGTTTTGTGGCTGCCACTGGTTCTGCTGGTTTCCCCAGGGATTAAAGCCAAAACTGCTCTGCCATGGTGGCTGCCACTGGCTGTTTGGCCAGGGCTGTTGTATGCCCTGTTGAGGCTGTGTTTGCGTTGTGTTCTCCTCAGCATACGGGTCACGGTCAAAGTAGTCCTGAATGATTCCCCAGCCATAGTTGTACTGCCTGCTCTTGAGGTCTATTTCTCCCTTTTCGTCTTCTGTCACGATCCTGAGGCACTCGCTAAGCTTGTTCACTGAAAAAGAGGTTTTTATGCTGCTTTTTATCTCTTCAGTGCCCTTCTCAGAATAGTGCTTTGCCTCGAATAGAATGCTTGGAGTGCTCTTCGCGCTCTTCGTGTCAGAAGAGGGCTCGAATGACAAAGCGAGCGTTCCGTCAAAACCAGCAGGAATTGTGTCAGTTATTGGAGTGAAAGACTCTGAAAGCTTTGAGTCAACTTTTTCTTCAAAGGAGTCGCTTGTCAGGGTGAATGTTCCAACTGCGTTTTCGTTCAGCCAGGAAACCTTTGCTCCAAAGTCCTTTAAGGAAACAGGGTTGCCGTTTACGGTGCAGTTGTTTTTTACCTGGAACGAAAAAGTTTTGCTCTTACCATAGGTTGAAAAATTCCACTCAGCTGGGTCAACCGACAGGCACTCCTTTAAGTCCACCTCACCGCCGAGCTTTATTCTGAACCCAACTTTCAGGTCAGAGGCCCATTTCTTGTTAAGCTCGCTGTTTTCAAGCTCTACTGCAATTGTTTCATCAAGCGAAACACTCTTCTTTACACCAAGCCCTTTCTCTGTGAGCTTTGAGTTAACCGAAATGGAAAGGCTCTCGCCAGGCTTTATCTCCTGGCCAACCACTTTTTCGAGGTCTTCGAGTTCAACGTACTGTGCAAGCTCTGAGCTTGGAGTGAACGAGGACACAGTGAGTGGAATTGCAGTGTAATTCTCGATTTCGAACTCCACAGGCTTTTCGTCCTGTGGCAGTGGCTCGAACTCTAAAGGCAGTTCAGCTGGAACAAGGGAAAAAATCTTGTCGTCAATGCTTATCTCGCTTTCAAGTGCCTTGAATCCCTTCTTCGTTGCCCTGATTTTAAGCGTGGAACCGGCCTTTGGCGCCTCTAGCTTTATTCCAAATTGCCCCTTGCTGTCAGTGCAGCCAGCGCCAATCTCTGTGCCATCAAGCAGCACTGAAACCTTCGCGTTCTGCACGTCCTGTTGCCCGTCTTCCACTTTTTCGAATGTGTGGAACACGATTTGGTTGTCAATCATTGGAATTATTTCTTTTGGCGCAAACTCGAGGTTCATCTCCCTCGCGGCTTCCACAGTAACATTTACTGCCAGCTCCAGTTCAGCTCCCTTGTCTGACTCGATTGAAAGCACAAGGGTGTTAACGCCTTCCTTTGCAGTGTCAAAGTTAATCCAGCCAGAGAAGGTCTTGTACTGCTCGAGCATTCCAAGGTCCAAGAGCTGTTCAAAGCCGCCTGTGCTGCCACTCACCTCTGCCCCGCTGGCATTCCTTAAAAGGTAATCTTTGAAGTAAAGCCCCTTCTCGGGACTTGAGATTCTGAACTTTGCATTCTTTATTACTCCAGCGCCTGCCTTGTTGATTGTAAAACGCAGCTTGTACGAGTTTGAAATCACAGCAGAGTAGTCAGTGAAAACAGACTTCTTTGATTTGTCGGAGAGATCCTCCACTGAGACAACCCTGCAATAGCCTTCGCTGCAGAGGTTAACGCTTCCAACAGAGTAAATAACATCATAGGTCTTGGCATAAAGCCCCTGCTTGGCTGAAACGCTGGCGGACTTTCCAAGCACGCTGTCAACAGGGTCACGCTCATAATTGTTCTTGACGCCCCAGCCCCTGAAGCTGATTTTCACTGAGTCTCCATCGGTGGCAAGGTCGTCAACTGCAACTTCAATCGTTGCATTAAACACGCCATACTTTGGCAGACCATTCCTGCCGGGCTTCCACTCGATTTCAACCCATTTCGCATTCCCTGTTGCCTGCTTGCTCATGTCCTGAGAGCTGCCATTCGGCGGAGAATAACTCGTTGACTTGAACACGCGCTGGGCATTGCTCTTGACAGAGCCAATGCTCACAATGTCTTCCTCGAGAGTGCTTGTCTCGTTTTCTGTTTCGCTCCCGGTCCTGAAGTGAATGCCTGCCGAGCCATACGCCTTTTTTGGAACTATAAGCTGTACTCTTGCGGTATAGCTCTGTCCTGCTTCAACAAAGTCCTCAACGCTGCTGTTGTTCTTTTCAAGCCCAAGGAACTTCACTTTAAGCCTGGATGTTTCCTCAATCATTACAGCCCGTATTTCCCAAGTTACGCCGTCAACCGGTTTGATTGGTTCTGTTACATAGGGCATGTAACCCGGCAATTCAACCACAAAAAATGGGTTTTTGTCAACCCTCACATTAAAACTGGCCATGCCATCCTTGTCGGATGAAGCCTCTGCCACACTGCTGCCGTCAACCAAGTCAATTGCTTTAATGCTGGCGTTTGGCATTGGATTCTCCGAGGAATCCATGACCGTGAACTGGAAAGCGCCCTTGCCAATCTTCAAGGTAACCTCAACGTTAACCGGTTCGGTGCTGTCTTTTATTATTGTAAAAGGAGTGCTTGAAGCCGGGTCAAACCCAGCGTATGAAACTGTAACATAGTAGTCGCCCTCTGGAATGCTCTCATATTCAACCTTTCCATCCACGCCAGTGAACCTTTTTTCAATCCCTGTTGGTGCCATGGGGTCCTCTTCAAAGAAGAGTTCAACACTTGCCTTTTCAACGGGCTTTCCATCGCTGTCCTTCACCAGCACAACCAGGGCACTTGTGGGCTTTTGTTCAGCAATGTACTCAAACTTCCAGGGGTCATCACGTGGTCTTACCTGCGCTGGCTTGTCAAACAATAGCCTCGAGCCCTTTTTTGCCACGAGGTAGTAGAGCTTTTCCTCTGAGACAGTGAAAGAATACTCGCCAGTGTCCTTGTCAGTTAAGCCAGTTTCTATTGGCTGGCCTCTCGCATACTGCGTGTCATATAACTCGAGTTTCACTCTTCCAACAGGCTTTGACTCGTCTCCTTCTTCATAAAAGAACACGGTTATCTTCTTTGGCAGTGGCTCTGTTGGAGTTGCTGTGAGGAAAAAGTTAACAGCTCCATCGCTGACCTCTTTTTCACTGGACTCTTCAACATTATAGTAACCATGGCAGTTGGCCCTTGCCTTGTATGTTCCAGCTCTTATGTCCCTGAAGGCAACCTTTGTCTGCCCGGCTTCAAGGGGCTGCTCTGAAACGCTCTCCCCAGCCTTAACGTTCTCGAGAAGAATCTCGCACCTTTTTTCAACAGCCTTGCCGTCAGTGGTTGTCAGCGTTACATATGCATCCCCCCGGATTATTTTTTCTTTTATTTTCACTTCAACTGCGCCGGTGTCTGTGCTTACATCATAAGGCTGGCTTTCAGCAGCAAAGTCGTCAACGCCTGAAACATTTTTAACAGAAACATTTAGTGTGCCGCAATCGCTCGGAATCTCGCTAATTGTGTCCTTTCCGTCATACGTTCTTGCTTCAAGCGAAAACGCGTCATTTGAAGAGCAGGCAACAGAGTAATCAACTCTTCCCTTGGTGAAAAGAGAGCCATCGCTGTCAAGAAACCTGATCTCCCTCGAAAAATAGGTTATCTTTGGTGGAATGGAAAGCTTGATAAACACTTCATCATCTGGAGCTATCTCTTTTTGCAGTGGCATGACAAGCTTCACGTCCCCCTTGGAAGCATATATTTTGACAATTTTTCCAACCGGGACAGTAAACTCTGCTTGACCCAAGGAGTTTGTGGTATCGCTCAACTCCTCCAGGCCTTCTCCAACAACCCTTACACTCGCTCCCTCAACTGCATTTCCTGTTGTTTCATCCTTGACAGTGACAGTCAGGGTTGTTTCCTCTGCTGGAACAATAACGCCGAACAAGTCAGGTTTAATGAAATAAATTGCAGCAACAACCACAAGTACTATGAGAAGAAAAAACAAGGGCTTGGGAATGCCTTTCTCGTCAAGCCAGTCTGAAAAATCATACCACTTTTCCTTCAGGGAAATCATCACACCACTCCACACATTTTTACTTATTCACTTAATTTAATTATTCGGTTTTCTTTATTTAATACTATTTGTTTTCCTCTCTCCATTTTTTATTGTTCTGTTTGCTACTTTTTCCCTTTGTGCATCTTAGTTTTTTTGATTATTTTATTTACTCCTTCTCCAGTCTCTCATTTTCTCATTTTTCCATTTTTGATGGTTTTTTAATCATCTTGCTCTGCCTTCCTTAGACTTTTTGATGCTTTTTAACTTTTGATTATTTTTATTTATTTAGCTTTCCTCCATTCAATGCCCAGATTCTATTTTTCTCTTTTGCATTTATTTAGTTTCTTTTATTATAAGGAATTCATATTTATAATTTTTTCCTCCCTCGGCTTTCCAGTTTTTGCATCTTTTTCGGGTCTTTTACCTTTTTATTCAAGGATAGCACTTCAGGCTTCCATCCACGGGAATGTGGCAAGTCCAGCCACTTGCATCACACTCGGCTGTCCTCTGAAGGGGGCCAAGTGCACAGCTCTGGTCCCACAAACCAAAGTCATAGTTTGGGTTGAATGGAGTGTAACCGTAGTCAACTGTTCCAATGTTGAAAGTAACATCTCTTGCCTTGTTGACCTTGTAGTTTGCATCTTTCTCCTCAAATGAGAGCACAAAGCTTATTCCTGTTACTTCAGTGCAACAGCTCCAGCTCTTATTGCCGCCGCTGCAAGACTCTAAAAAAGCCTCGTTCTTTCTGTTCTCCTCGCTCTCCTCCGAGCTTAACCCGGCGCAAATCTCTGCCCCAAACTCCTTGCCAGGCATCTTTAGCTCTGTCCCCTCCTTGTACATTCCAATCTTTCTCTGCTGGAAATAACCCGGCTCGTCAAGCGTGAAACTAAAGGGGCACCTGTTGTCAGCATGGTTTGGTTCCTCGTGTGCAATCCCTGCAGGAACCATGCTCCCAGCGCCCTGTTTTATAATCTTTGACGGAGTTGAAGCAATTTCAATCTTTGCATTCCGAATATAGCACGGAGTTGAATAAGCAGAATTCTGTTTTACTTCAAACTCGCCCGGAGCATTGTAAGCAGAAATGAGCTCGTTTGACAAATCACATAAGCGCTTTTTTACAAGTTTCCTCAACACATCCCGTGTATTGCTTGACCTTCCAGCCCAGTACTCAAACTGCGTGCCCCTAAAACTGCCCTTTACTTTCATTTGATTGTTAAGGTAGCCTGGGCACAGGTGGTTTGGAATATACCTCTTCTGTGAGGGAAAGTACGGGTCCTCCCTTGGATAGCAACTGCCATAATCACAAAGGCCCAGGGCCATTGAGTCAATCTCGTTGTGAATCCTCGGCGAGTAAAAGCCGTAGTCTTCCTGGCCGTTCATTTCAGGGCCAAGCTTGGAGTGCATGAAAGCGCGGGTAATCGCCAGCGCCCTGAACAAGCGCAGTGGAACAAACACTTTCAGGTCATTCCTTGGAAGCACTGGGTCCTTAAGCTGCCTGCCGCTCCTCACATCTGTAACTGTCAAAAGCGGCATTGACTCATACATCTCCGGCGTCAGTCGTGAGAACTTTAAGTTTATGTAAAACGTGCCATTAGGGCAGCCCTCTGGCGTGCCATCACAGTCAACAACCTCAAAGAAATCATTGTCGGCCGCGCTCTTTTTCACCACGCTTTGGAGAATGCGAACAAAGCCCTCTCTGTTAAAGTCAACATTTATTTTGTAGCTCCCTGAATAATTGTCATTATATGACTCGAGCTGGCTTGGCAGGTTCTGCCCCAGATAACTCGCAAAAGCCGCTTCGTTCTTGAACTGCACGTCAGCAAACTCGTCCTTGACTTTCTGCCAGTCCTCCCAGACATGATAGTCAAGTGGCTTGAAGACGTTATCCGGCTGGCTGAGCCAGCCCTCAATCTGGTCACGCATCATGTAATTGAAGGTTTGGAAAGCATCTGCTCTAATCAAGCGCGAGGTTGCCTCAAGCTTGCTCTGCCCGATAAGCTTTGCAATAATCGTCTTGGTATTACTCTCGCTGTTAACCATGCTTGTTACGAGCACTGACGTCAATATTATGAGAATAAGTGCCAGCAGTGCAGTGAAGAGATTGAATGCGCGCTCATTCACACTCTCACCCTCACCACAACACCCTTCCCTGAGCAAATCCCAAAAACGCCCAGCAAAAGCCCTCCAAAGGCCTATTCTTTCCTGCACATATTGAATGGCTTCCAGACTTCAAACTTTTGCAAAACGCTATCAGTGTAAGCTGCTAGCTCTGTGTTCCCAAGCGAACTTCCAGGCAGCCTTTCAATCACTCTCTCAAGCACAGCGTTACCGCTGTCAGCATTGTACTCCTCTGCGGCAATCGCCTTCCTGAGCTGCTTTGCTGCACACCTTATCGAGCTCTCGCGCTCTCCCTCGCTTTTCTTGAACCAGTCATCAGCAATCTGACAGCCAGCGATCCTGCTAGGCTGGGAGTAGAGTACTGCCATTAAAAGATCCTCTTCAAGCTTTGGCTCTTCCTTGAGGCACACCTCGGCAATGAGTGCATTGTTGCTGTAGTATGCTACAACCTCTGCACTTGAAACCCCCTCGGCCTCAGCATCCGGCACAAGACAGCCAATGAGCTCGTCAATACCCTTTTGCATAAACTTGTCGCAGTCAGTGCTCCAGTCCTTTTCAGCATCCTGGGCAATAGCAGCACTCATTGCTGCAAGCTCTTCATCTGTTGAAAGCTCCTCTATTTTCACCCTTGTCTCGCCATAATCACCCTTCCAAAGCGTTGCCTTGTATGGCTTGAATTTCTTAAAGGACTCAACACCCTCATAGCCAGCAAGAGGCCCACTGAACGAAAAGCCCTTTTTCTCCATCTCGCGAGCCTTTATGCCTGCAATTGCATGGTTCATGTAAGCGCGCTGGGCGCTTATCCCACCCAGGTTCGCAAGCGCCCCACAAGCCATGCTCTTTCCAAGGCGCTTCCAGAACTCCGCGCTCCTGATGGACCTCCAGAAGTTCCTAAACCTCCCGCGCTCTGGCATCTCACTTGAAGGGGAAAACTTTTTCCTGAAGAGCTGTTCCATCTCCTCGTCCACATTTCTCCCAGCTGCCCTGAAGAGGTCATCGTTGTACCTGAGTTTCACGTCATCAACTGACTTGTGGAGAATTCTCTCAAGTGCGTCCTTGTCAACTGAAGTTTTTCCACGCAAACTTCTTTTAAGTGCCCTTGTCAAATCATCATCCATCCCCTTGAGGGCACGATTCTCAGAAACAAGCTTCTGGTAGTCAATGTTGTCCATTGTCTTCTTTGCCAAGGCGTCTGCGAGCTCATCAGTGCTCTTAAAGGCATCATCTGTGCCAGAACCAATTGTAACCTCGCCCTTGCCTCCCAATAGGTCGTCAACGGAATTCCCTGAAACCTTGCCCGAGTCAATGATGTCATCAGCGCTCTTTCTCAGGATGCTGTCCGCTTGCCTCTCCAAGTCAGAGCCATCCAACAAGTTTGGATTGTTTGCAACCTTTGCCCCGGCAACCTTTGTGGCTTCATTCCACGAGCCCTGTGCTGCCTCCTCGATTCCAAGATCTGTTAACTTGAACGAGCCGCCGCGCCCCATACTGGCAGCCTTCTTTGTTGCATTTGCCCTCAGTGTTTTCCTTATGTTTTTCTCCATCGTGTCCCTTATTGTTTTCTCGATTGTTTCCCTGCCAGCAGCCTCTCCAAGGTATTTTTCTGCAAAGTCTGCGGATGACTTTTTGGCAACAAGTTCTGCGGTTTTGTTAATTGCAGTGGAGGCCTGAGCCGCGCTGTAGTATGGCTTGGTTGCAAACCTGCCCCACAACTCGTTTAGGCTCAAAAACTTTGTGATTCCCCTCATGCTAACGCCGGCCATTGCTCCAGTGATAAGGTTTTCTTCAAGGGTGTCAATTTCTTCATCTGAAGTAGTGTTGCCGGTTGTGTTCTCGTGCACTGCATCAATCCACTCATCTGCAGTTTTGGCATGGAAGAAACCCTTCAGCCTGTCCCAGAGGCCCCTGCTTCCCTGGCTGATCTGCTCCCCGTAAAGGCCGGCAATTGCTGGCACGCCGCAGTCAAAAATCCAGTCAAACGGGACAAAGATTGTCCTGAATGCAACAAAGTTGCAGGCAGTTGAGACTGCCATGCATGCCCCAATATACATCCAGATTGACTTCTTCCTCGCGCTCGCCATCTGCTCCTCAAGCGTCTGACCCTGCTCTTCTTCCGAACCTGGCTGCTGCTTGAGCTTGAATGCCTTCCAGGCAGCAATCATTGCCTCAAGCGATAACTCGTTCGGCTCTCCCTTCCAGGCGAGAACAGCATAGCCCTCGATTGGCTTGTCCTTCTCTGGCTCCAAGCCTGAAATTTTTTCAAGGAAGTCATATGGGTGTAAGCCGCAAATTTTAACCTTGACAGAAAACCAGTCAGGCATTTCCCTCACAACCACCTCACCCTCCTTGTTTATCTCCTTTGCAATTGAAGCGCTCTTTGCCTTCACCTTGAGTTCTCTGCCAACTGCCTGCTGGACCTTGCCATCATCGCCCTCTGCGCACAAGAGGAAAGGTCTTTCGTACAACCCCTCTTTTCCCTCAACTGCCTTGAGCTCCAGGACTGTTGCATTTTCCCCTGTGTACTCGTTTACTGGCTGTCCGTCTAGCGTTTCAAGCCACACCCTCTTCAAGCCAGCTTTCTCGCTTGCATTCATTGAAGAAAAGTTTGTCTTGAGCACAACCTTTTCGCCCTTAATAGTGCTGCTCACTTTAAGCTTTGCGCAGGATTTTGAGTTATAGTAAAGCGGAATGGTTTTCTCGCCATCAATTGACATTTCACCCAAGTGCTCAAACTTTTCAATTACCATGTACTGCTCGTTTTCTCCAATGCAGGCGTCAAGAGCAAAAGAGCCATGCGCCATTGCCTTCATGCCCTCTTTTGCCTTCGCTGCAATCTCGTTCCTGACCTGCTCGTCCGGGCTGTCAAACAACGCGTTTAACTCCAGCACAACCTTTTTTGGCGTTGCAGTCGTCTCGCTCTTCTGGTCAATCGAGAGCCTCATTATACTGCCCTCGCTCAACTCCTTTAACAGGATGTTGAGCCTGTTCGTTGAATCATCACTTAAAACCACGCGGCCCTCGCGCCTGCCAAACAGGGTTTCCGCGAAGTCCCCTCCAACATCATGCAGCTTCTGGTCGGCTTCAACCATTGCCACCCATGTTCCAAGCTTCCTTGAATTGGTCAGGCTACCATCAACAGGCAAAAAGTTCATGGCATTCTGCACCTTGTTAGTGCACTCTGGTGTTACCTTTCGGTTCTCTTCCACGCTCACCAGCAGGATAAGGTTGTCTTTCTGGAGCTGCCCTGACGCGCTTTGGACCGCGCCATTAACCGAAAACCTGTATCTCCCACACCCCTTCAATGGCTCGCTTACATAAACGTGGTAGGAAGAAAAACCGGTTGCTCCCTGGATAATGTCTGAAATCTCGCCCTTTCTGAACTCAACCTTGAAGTTTGAAAGGCTTGTCTTGGAAAGCGCCTCGCTTATAACATCTGCTGAAACCGAGTCATTCCTGAGGTAAACAGTGTAAGAGAAATCCTGCAATGGCACGCCAAGCGCCGAAAAAGAGCAAAACCCAGCTGAGTCAGGGCAGCTGAAGGCCTTGCTTGTTGCATCATAGTCACCTGTTCTCATCCTGTCCTGCGCTGCTTCAACCAGGTCAAGCAGCTTCCCTGACAAAAACTCGGAGAATTGCATTGCATCACAGTAAGCATTCTCGCAGTCTGCGCTCTCTGCCGGGCGCGGGAAGGAAACGCTCATCAACTGCTTTTTGTCAGTACCACACGCCGGAATTTGCACTGCGTCAAACGCCGGCCCCTTGCCGGTGTCAGGGACCTGGCCAAGCATGAGAATTACGTCGAGAGGGTTTGATTCAATGAACTTCTGGCTGCTGACAAGGAAGCCCCGTGCCACAACCTTGTCAGGGTGATCTGCATTAAAGTAATCGCTCCTCTTCAACACCTTGAGCTTGAAATCAGCCTCTTCTCCCGGGTACAGGATATTGTTTTCCCCGGATTGGAGGAGCGAGAGCTGGTTTTGACCAAGCAAGCCAGGCACAACGCTTATTTCCCTAACAATCTCGCCACAATTGTTTTTCAAGTGAACCTTTTTGGAGATAACCCCCTGGGAGCTGTCCGAGCTGATATAACGCAAGTCGTCTATTGAACTAAACTTGAGGCACTTGGCTGTGGAAACATGCACCCAGAGCGTGACAACCTTCATCGGGTTATACTTCTTGCCATCAATTGAGCCACTAACATCAAGGTAAACCGGGTAAACTGCTTCCGGGTAGTCACTTGTTTTGCCTGTTACCTCAATCTTCCATGGCGGGCTGAGCTCCTCGCCTGGCGCCAGTGAAACGCTTGCGCTCTGCGCTGCAGGTGCGAAGCCAGTGCTGGTCGGGGCAACGTGCACAGAAAACAGCCCTGACTGCTCGGCCTTTGCGCTCTCAGTAACACTTATTGCATCAATTGATTTCTTGCCAACGTTCCTCATGAAGAGCGGGGCAATGCCCTGAATCTTTCCAGTTTCCTCATCCTCTGTTGCCCAAACGTGAATGTTGTCGTTTGTTTGAAGGGAAAGGAACGGGTTAACAAAGTAAACGCTCAGCGAAACGCTCTTGGAAACCCTTGCTGATTCAATTATTAAACTGAAGTCCTCCTTCTGGCCTGGCTCAGTGAACCTCTCAAGAGCGTTTGTGACACTCACCGAAAGAGTCTTCTGCTGGCCAGGGTTAATGGTGAGAGAGGGCGCAGTGATCCTGAGGTGCTCGTCCGGTTTTCCCTTTTTATCCGCTCTCACAGCGAGCTTCAATGGGTCGGTGCACTTATCAGACTCAAGATATTTTATGTATAAGTCGAAGCTTTCGCTTGAACCCTGGGCTCCAAGGAGCCTCACTTCATTCTTTTTGGGAGTGATTTCAAGGCATTCCACTGGAACAGGCTTGTTGTAGCTTGCCTTTATTGTTGAAGTGGCCTGCACCTCCAAGCCATTCTCAAGCACACCGCTTACAACAAGCTCGCCCTCTGCGTAAACACTCGAGTCCTTTTCACCCTCAAAGGAAACGTTCAGGGTTGCAGTTGTCCTGCCATTGCCCCTTATGCTCTGAGGAAGCTTTATGTCAATCGAGAAATTGTTATTCCAGTTCGAGCGTGGGAAAAACTGCGCCTGCAATCCCCCGATGCCCACGTTGGCAAGGTTGTTCCACAGCTCTATTGTTTCAATGGTTTTCTCTTTGCCGCTCTCCATGAGAACCTCTTTTTCTGGTTCAATGCCAAGAATGTCACCAGCTGAAACTGTTACCTCTCCCTTGTAATCCACGTAGTCCCTGCGCGAGACCATAACCGAATAAATTCCCGGGTCAAGGGAGCCAGCATTCACAAGGTAGTCTCCCTCCAAGCCATTGTTTTCAGTGCCATCACCTGTCTGTGAAAACAACAGCCTCTCGCCCTGAAAGAAAGAGATAAGCGCGTCAGTGATTCCGTCGCTTGTCTCCCTGTCTTTCACGGAAATGTGGAGTTCTTCGCCTGGCTTTATTTTGCCGCCATTGGTTAACTCAACACTCATCTCCCTTGGACCGGTTACATTAAAATAGAGAGTTTTGCTAACTTCCTCTCCGTTGCTATTGGCTGTAACTTTAATGAATGCAGCGCCCTGGTCTTTTGCTTCAAAGAACACCCTTGCCTTGGCTTCCTCTTGGGAGAAAACGCTAAGGCTTGGCAGTGAAACGCTTGCCTTGTCATAACCAGTGCCTGGAAAAGCAGTGTCCTCGCTGAACCCCGAGAAAAGAATTGTTTGAGACTTGGTTCCAGTTTCAGCCGTTAGCTGCACTTCCTTTTTTGAATCAGCGCTTGCCCTTACCTCGAGTGCAAACCTGTTGCCTGCAACCGGTCTGAACTCGTTTGGTTTGAACTCAAAGCCCTTCTCGTCAAAGAACGCGAACTCCAGGCACAGCCCCCTGGAACACTTTGGTGCACTGGAGAAAATCTTCACGCTTGCAGTCTTTGTCTCCGCATAAAAACCAGACTTTGACCTCGTGGAAGAAGCGGTGCCGAGGTCATTGTCCTCTGGGTCGCGGAAGAACTTGTCCCCTGCCTTCACCCACGCGCGGTAGTGAACAAGCATTTCTTTTGCCTTGGAGTCCTCAAGTGCCTTCACCTTGACCTTTACAACTTCCTGGCCTGCTGGCTTTCTGAAGTAGAGCTCTAAGACCTTGTTCTTTTTCCCGGCATTCCCCCTGTTCAGCTTGTCTTCTCTTGTGCCGCGCGGGGGCTGGTAGCTCGTGCCATAAAAGAACCTCTTCGCGTCAGCATCAAAGCCGTAGATGCCATACTGCATTGAGTCAGCGTAGTTCTTTGAGTCCTCTCCGAGCCTCACCTGAACGCCTGCCTGGTCAATTGCCGTCCATGAAACAACAAACTTGAGCCAGTAGTATTTTCCCCTTGTAACCCCCTCAACCTCTTTGCCGGCTGCATCAAACACTCCAGCAAAGTCAATGGATGGCTTCATTTTTTCCTCAACAGTGTAAAGCGTCACCTTTGCCTCTTTCTCGCCGCCAATTCTCACTTCTTCCTTGAACTTTTTCCCATCGTCTGTTTCAACCTCGGTGTCGAACGAATTCTCTCCCTTTGAGTCAAACACTACAGAGCCAGACTTGTCAGGCCTGCCCTCGAACAGCAGCTCGCCGCTCTTTGAGCGTATCCTAACGGTGCCCTGTATTGGGTTTCCCTCGTTGTCAACAAACTTCAACTCGACAATCGAGGCCTTTCTCTCCATTGAAATTGTTTCATCAATACTGTCCCCTGCCCTTGATTCAACGTCCACTGATTTCCTGTCAAGGCTTGTTTCTGCTTCAACCTCAACAGTGCCCTCTGGCAACACTGCCTGAACGACGCCCTGGGAGTCTGTTTCCATTGGCGGAATGCCAAGAGGCATCCTCTTTCCATCCAGCTCCTGGTAAAATCGCACTTTTGCCTTGTTCGCGGGCTTGCCCTCTGAGTCCAGCACTGTGAACTTTGCGGTTGCAGAGTTGTCAGGGCTTGAGGGCACGAGTTCAATGTCAAAGCTTGACTTTTCTCCTGGAACAAACTCTGACCTGAACGGGAGGAAGCCATGCTTCCATGCAGTGAGAAAGTACCTCTTGTTCGGGTCAAGGTTTTCAAACATTGCAATGCCGCCAAGCGCACCAGGGCTGGTTTTCTTGCTGGTGATAAAACGGCCATCCTCGTCAAACAGCATAAGTTCAACGTTCTGCAGTGGAATGCCTGTCTTGGACTTCACGCTCACTGTAACAGTTGTCCCGCCTTTTTTGAGCTTGAGCTCGATTGGCGCGAGGTCTTCTACTACGGTGAATGGCTTGGTTGTCTGGGTAATGTAGCCCTTGGCTTCAATTGTTACCTTTGCAATTGTTCCCTTGTTCAGCTTGGCTATGTACTCGCCGTTGTCGGATGTGTCGCTGTAAATAGTGTCCTGGTTCTCTGAATTAATTACGGTTACGTGAATGTTCGGGATTAGTTCAAGCGAGTCCGCGTCAAGTGCTCTCACCAGCACGTCAACTGTTCCGCCAGCGGCAAGCTCGCCGGTTACACTGCTTGTCATTGTTGCATCGCTCACCTCGCCCTTGTTAAAGGACAAGAGCTCATCAAATCGCTCGTAGCCGTTTGCGCTGCACTGCACTTCTATCTTTTCACCCGCGGGAATGTTCGGCAGTATGACTAGCTCGTTTTCTTTTCTTCCACGCACGGTTCTCTTGTCGCTCAGCACTGCACTGCACTCTGCGTTCAGGATGACAGTGCCGCTTTCAGCATCGTGCAGTCTTAGCCTGCCGGAAATATATGTGCGCTGGCGGGCTAGGGTGAAGGTAAGGCTTTCCTCTTTACTGTTTACTGTTATGGTTTTTCTTGGCGGAGAATCAAAGCCGCTCTTTGATGCTTCCACGTATATGGTTGAATTAAACGGCATGTTTTTGAGGGTGTAAACCGAGCCGCTTGAAAGCGTGCTGTGAGCAAACTCTTTTTCATCCGAGTTCAAAAAAGAAACGCGCACGCCATTGAGTGGATTGCCTTCGTCGTCAGCAAACCTGAACCTGATTGAAACATCCATTGCCGTGCTGGAAAAAGTCAGGAAGAGCAGAATTAAGAGAAGAATGGCAAGTGCTACACTGAATGGAAAACTTGGAATGCCGCGCTTGTCAAGAAAATCAGTGTAAGCATACAACGGAATGCCCTTTGCCGAGAGAGCATCCACGAATCTGTACCAGGCATCTTCAACCCGAATATACGCATCTGAGAGCTTGTCAAAAAACATGTTAACTCCGCCATTAAACACAATTAAAGAGATTATAATTCATTCTTATTTATATACTTTTCATTTCTCCAGCATTCCACAATTTTCACACTTTTAAATCCCTAACTTTTCCCACTGCCTTGCTCGCTCCACCCGTTATCCATTCACTCGCTCCTTCCTCACTCTTATTCTTTTACTTTTCCTTTTCTTCTTGTTTAATCCCTATTTTTCTTCACTTTTCGCCCTATTCCTGCCTCTCTTCCAATCACGTCCCCTCTCTGTGTTGGCTCTAACCCTCTGTCCTCCTCCCTTGCTTAATCCCCCTCTTTTCTTCTTATTCGCCAAATTTTCTTTTGTTTAAATCCTTTGCACTGTTTTGATTCCAGCTTTTTCTTTTTTTGTTCAACCTGTTCTCTTTTTCCCCTCTTTTTTCCTGTTTGGTTGCCCAGTGAAACCATGCACCGTAGAAGACAAAAATTGAAACGAAGAGGGTGAGCCTGAAGAAAATGTTGTGCATGAAGTCAGCAGTTCTCAAGTCCGCGCTTGCAATAAAGTGAAGCGTTGCAAAAATCCTTGCAAGGTTCACTGCAACAGTAAAAGCAACCCCTGTGCACGCGCCTACTATTCTTTTCTTTATTGGGATGCCTGCAGAGGCAGCTATCACGCTCGCCAGCACTATTGCTTCCAGGAGGCCGGTGCAAAGGTAGGAAATCTCAATGCTTGTGTTTTCGAGGGTTATTCCGACTGGCTCTCCTGGGATAACCGCTGCCTGGGCGCCAAGCGCGTTGTACGCGTTTGCCACTGTGTTTGCCACAAACAACTCAAACCATTGGAGTGGCACAATGCTCGTTGCAAGGAACAGAATCAGCAAGGAGGAGAGGGCAAGGAAGAGAAAGCAAAATGCTTTCCTTGCCTCGCTCTTTGCTCTCGCACCAGTGAAAAGAAACACAATGCCTTCTATCCTGCTTTTCCTTCGCATTGCCTTCAACGTTTTTACCTTGTTGCAACCCTTAGTGCGATAAGGCAACAGGTTTGCTTTGACAGGTCGTTGCTTTCATCAGTGCAATCGCATCCGTCAACCCAGCTCTTTTCTATCTCGGTATAAATCGCATCTTCTCCATCCCCAATGATATCCGGTAAATTTGCGCCGGTGTAACAAAGCACTGAGAGTTTTGCGTCGCGCGAGCCACCGCCTTTGTACATTATCCTGTTCACATTGGGGGAGTCACCGTCAACGCCTCCATCAAAGCCGCCTTGCCCTGCCAGTCCAGCGAAGTCTCCTAGCGAGAGGCAAACCTGCTCTGGGCTGATTCCGATGTTTGCCCTTTCAACTACTGTGAGCCTTGAGAGCGTGTTGTTGCTCTTCGTGAATGTTACTTTCTGGCTTGTCACGAGCTCTGAGGGTGTTTGGTATGCTGCTTTCAGCGAGTCAGCTGCGCTTACTATTGGCTGGTTTCTTGGCGAGAAGTTGATGTAGCCAAGAATCGAGAGCAGTATCATTAAAATAACCACTGCCACGATTGCTGCGATTAGCAGCTTGAATGTTGAGAATGCTTGTCCTCTTTCTCCAATTAATTTCATTGTTTCACCTCATTAAACTCACATTAATAAATACAGTTCTTATATTTAAAGATTGCGCTTCTGTTTTGGTTTTCGTATCCTTCGGCTTTTACTGTGAATTCTTTTGGGAATTGGGTTTTTTGGTGGTGGTAGTGTCCTAGGTCTGTTTCTGCAATTTTCAACTCTTTTTTTATCACGAGTTCTGGTTTTTCTGGCCAGAGGTATAGTGGGGCGAAGTATGATAGGAATAGTAACAGGAGGAGGAATGTGATTATTGCTATTACAGCAAGCTTTACAGTGTCGTGCTCCATGCTTTTACATTAGTGTTTTCTTATTATTATTTTTTTGCATTGCAGTTCACTTCTTTTTTGCAGGCGTGTTTTTGGTTTGTTGCAGGTGTTGTTTTTTTGTTTATTGGGTGCGTGTTGTTTTGTTTTAGCTTATTGTGAATATTGCTGGTGTGATTTTTGGTTTGTTTGTTGCGCTGACTTTGTATGCTGCTTTTACTTTTATTGGGCCGATTGG
>CAZGDN010000002.1:0-22216 GCA_964525235.1 uncultured archaeon
TTACTCTAAAGAGGATATGGAGATTCTTTCAAGGCATGTTTCGAGCCTTGACAAAGACATTTATGCCTTGAAGAATCTGCCACCTGAGGTTGTTTCTGTTTTGTTTGCTTATGTTTCGCGTTCTCCTGCTTCCTTCCGTGACAATCTCTTGAAGCTCCTCAGGTCTGGTGATTTGTTGCCAGGAAAGCCTTTCACTGAGGCAACTGACTATTTTTCTGCTGCAGAGGAGAAGGCTTCCAGGTTCCACGAGAAGTGGGTTGTTGGCTTTGGGCATAACAGTGTTGCAGAGCACGCTGTCTGCCCTGTTGCGCTTGAGAATGTGAGCATTCTTGCAAGCAAGGTAATCGAGGACTCGAGGCTTGCGGCTTTCACTGAGAAGAGCACTCGCTACCAGCTGTTTGACAGAACCAAGTACTATAAGCCAGAGATGATAATATCCTCGGAGTTTGCAGAAGAGTATGAGCAGGTGATGAATTCCTTGTTTGATTTTTACACTGATTCAACTCCCAAAATGCTTGAGTTTGTTAAGAGCATTCACCCAAAACCTGATTCCATGAGTGAACGTTTTTATGAGTCTCTATCCAGGGCTCGCGCCTGTGATGTTCTCCGCTATGTTCTTCCGGCTTCAACCCTCACAAACATTGGCATGACCGCGAACGCCCGCGAGCTGGAGCACATAATTGTAAAACTCTTCTCACACCCATTAACTGAGCTAAATGAAATTGCTTCTGCTTTAAAGCAAGAGTGCAGCAAGCTTCTGCCAACGCTCCTGAAGTCAGCTGAGAGGAATAATTACCTTTATAAAACAGAGCAGAGAATGCTTTCCTTTGCTGAATCTTTTGCCTTAAAGCCAGAGAACAGGAAGAGTGTTGAGCTGGTTTTCTCTGACTCGAATGCAGTGGAAAAAATTGTTGCTGCGGTATTGTACCGTTTTTCTCAGCATTCGTTCGAGCAGTGCCTGGAGCAAGCCACTGCAATGAGCACCGAGGAAAAGCAAAGAGTATTGGACAAGTTCACTGAGGGCATTGAATACAACCAACTGCCACGCGAGTTCGAGCACTCCTATTTTTCTTTTGACATTCTTGTTGATTTCGGGGCGTTCCGTGACATCCAGAGGCACAGGATGTGCACCCAGACAGCTCAATTGTTAACAACAGACCATGGCTATGAGACACCAAGGGAAATAATTGACTGTGGCCTGCAAAAAGAGTTTGATACGGTGATGAATTCAGCCAAGAGACTGTTTGATTCTTTGCGTGAGAAAATGCCTTTTGAGGCACAGTACTGCGTGCCACTGGCTTACAGGAAGCGCGTTCTCTTCACCTGGAACCTTCGTGAGCTTCACCATTTCATCAGGCTTCGCTCTGGCAAGGCTGGTCACGAGTCATACAGAAGGATTGCCCGGTTGTGCTTTAAAGAATTAGAAGAAAAGCACCCGTTGCTTGCAAGATTCTTGAGAGCTGACCTGAGTTGAGCGCCAAGTTCAAAACAAGCCTAACTTTTTTTCAGAAAGTAAAAGCAATCGAAATTCTGATAACTGTTAACCATTAAGTATAAAAATCTGAAATGTGTATTTTTATTGGAATTTTTTTGGTGTTTTTATTGGGTGAGATTGTTTCAGTTGTTTCTGGCAAGGGCGGGGTTGGCAAGACAACGATTGCTTTGAATGTTGCTGCTGCTCTGAAGAAGATGGGTTATGAGTCTATTGTGGTTGAGGGCAATGTGACAAGTCCAACGGCTTCTCTTTACCTTGGTTACATGCCTGCTCACAGGACAATCAACAATGTTTTAAACGGGGATTTTGCGCTGGATGAAGTCATACTGGAGCATGATTCTGGGGTTAAGCTTGTAACTTGCTCGCTTGCATTACCCGAGTTAGCAGCAAACTATAACAAGGCTTTCACCATGCTAAGAAAGCTCAAGGAAAAAGCGGACCTCGTGCTTGTTGACGCCGGGGCTGGATTGGGTGAGGAGGCAAGGAGTGCGATTGATATTAGTGATTTTGTGCTGGTTGTAACAAACCCGGAGATGCCGTCTGTGATTGACGCGCTTCGCTGTGTGAGGCTTGCTCGTGCAATGAAGAAAAAGGTGCTTGGCATTGTTGTGAACAGGGTGAATGTTTCTCTGCCACAGGTTCCAGTGAAGGAAATTGAAGAGATTGCTGAAGCGCCAGTACTCGCAGAGATTCGCGAGGACCGCGCTGTTCACGAGTCTTTTTCTTACAACTTTCCTGTTACTCACTTCAGACCCAACTCTCGGGCTGGGAACGAGATTTCAAGGCTTGCTGCCCTGCTTGTGGGCGAAGAGTTTCAGTCAAAAGAGAATTCGTTCCTTGACAGGCTTAACTTCTGGCTTCACAGAGTGAAGATAAAGGCCCTCCCATAATCTGGAAAAATTCGGGCATTGCCGTATTTTTTTGCTGTGGAATGAATATTGTTATAAAGCTTTAACCGTTCACCTTTATCTTACGCTTTTTATGTCTTTATGTGCGGTGGTGGAAAATGGCTTCCAGGGAAAAGTATGTTTTTTTGTTTGAAGAGGGCAGGAAGGAGAACAAGGCCCTTCTTGGTGGAAAGGGAGCCAACCTTGCGGAGATGGCGTTGATTGGACTGCCCATTCCCCCGGGCTTTACAATTAGCACCAAGGCCTGTAACTATTACTTGTCAACCCATGGTCATTATCCCACTGCTCTGATGAGGGAGATTGAAGGTGCCCTGCTGTCAGTGGAGCGGAAGACTGGCAAGGAGTTTGGTGGAAGGGAGAACCCGCTGCTCATTTCTGTCAGAAGTGGTGCCCCTGTTTCAATGCCTGGCATGATGGACACGATTCTCAACCTTGGCTTGAATGAGAAGACCCTTCAAGGCTTAGTTGAGCAGAGTGGCAACAGGCGCTTTGCACTTGACTCTTACAGGCGCTTGATTCAAATGTTTGGAAACGTGGTCAGAGGCATTCCAAGCGAGGAGTTCGAGCGTGTTCTATCCGAGGTCAAGCGCTCCAAGAAAGTAAAGAGCGATCTTGAGCTTGACGAGGAGGCACTTGAAGAGGTAATTGAAAGGTTTAAGGCAATTTATAGACAGAGAACAAAGTCCTCTTTTCCGTCAAATCCAAAGAAGCAGCTTTTCATGGCAATAGGTGCTGTTTTTGACTCTTGGAATAACAAGCGTGCGATTACTTACAGGAAGGCAAACAGGATACCTGACGCGATGGGAACAGCTGTGAACATTCAGACAATGGTTTTTGGAAATCTTGGAATGGATTCTGCCACTGGCGTTGGCTTTACAAGGAACCCTGCAACTGGTGAGAAAAAGCTCTATGGTGAATACCTGGTGAATGCGCAGGGTGAGGATGTTGTTTCTGGGAGCAGGACTCCAAAGCAGTTGAGTGAGATGGCAAGGGAGTTTCCTTCAATTTACAGGCAGATAAAGCGCATTTCAAAAAAACTCGAAGTGCACTACGCGGACATGCAGGACTTTGAGTTCACCATTGAAAAGGGCAAGCTTTGGATGCTTCAAACGCGCACTGGAAAGCGCACTGCCGAGGCGGCTGTTAGGATTGCTGTTGACATGCAGAAGGAGGGGATTATTTCAAAGCGCGAGGCGATTCTCAGAATTGAACCAGCTCACTTGGATAGACTGTTACACAAACGCATTGACTTGAAGAACAAGCCGCGAGTTATTGCAAGGGGCTTGCCAGCTTCTCCTGGCTCGGCTTTTGGCAGCCTGGCTTTTACTGCTGATGATGCTGAGAAGCAGGCTCGTGCTGGCAAGGGTGTTTTGCTTGTAAGACCTGAGACAACACCTGAAGACATCCATGGTGTTATTGCTGCCCAGGGCGTGCTTACAACGCGTGGTGGGATCACCTCGCATGCAGCGGTTGTAGCGCGTGGCATGGGCAAGCCCTGTGTTGCTGGCTGCGAGGATATAAAGATTGACCTTGAGAAAAGTCAGATTCTTGTTCATGGGAAGCGTTACTCCGAGGGAGACTTTCTCACAATTGATGGGCTTAGTGGCGAGGTAATGGAGGGAAAAGCAGAACTAATTGACCCTGAGATGAGCAAGAGTATGAGAACTTTGCTTAGGTGGGCTGATCGTTTTAGGGCCCTTGGTGTGAGGGCTAACGCTGACAATCCCTTGGATGCAGCTACTGCGAGGAATTTTGGTGCAGAGGGAATTGGTCTTTGCAGGACAGAACACATGTTCATGCAGCAGGAGCGCTTGCCTGTTGTTAGGAGAATGATAATGGCTTCTGATTCCAGGGAGCGCAGGCTGGCTTTAAAAAAGCTATTGCCAATGCAGCGCTCTGACTTCCTGGGTATTTTCAAGGCAATGAATGGGTTGCCTGTTGTTATCAGGCTGCTTGACCCGCCCTTGCACGAGTTCTTGCCTGACCACTCTGAGCTTCAGAAGCAGATGGAAGAACTCAAGCGCAAGCATGCTGCTAAGAAGAGGATAGATTTCCTTGAAAGAATGGCAAAGCGCGTTTCTGAACTGAGTGAGAAGAACCCGATGCTTGGCTTCAGGGGCTGCAGGCTTGGCATTTTGTTTCCTGAAATTTACGAAATGCAGGTTAGGGCAATATTCGAGGCCGCGTGCAGGGCAGTGGAGCAGGGTTATACTGTGATTCCGAGGGTGATGATTCCCCTTGTTGGCTATGAGTCAGAGATTGTGAAAATGCGTTCCCTGGTTGTCAAAACAGCCGACAACGTGATGAAAAAGTGCAGTAGGAGAATTCCTTACAAGGTTGGCACGATGATTGAACTGCCAAGGGCGTGTCTTGCCGCGGGCAGAATTGCAAAGCATGCTGATTTTTTTTCTTTTGGAACCAATGACCTGACTCAGACAACGCTTGGAATCTCAAGGGATGATGCTGAAGTCTTGTTCCTCGAGCACTATGTTGACAACGGTGTTCTGCCAAGCAATCCCTTTATGGTGCTCGATGCAGAGGGTGTTGGAAAACTTGTGAAGATGGCAATCAAGGCTGGCAGGAAGCAGAACAAGAAGCTCGGGCTTGGGATTTGCGGGGAGCACGGCGGTGAACCCCGCTCGATTGTGTTTTGTCACAGGGCAGGGCTTGACTATGTGAGCTGCTCGCCTTTCAGGGTGCCAATTGCAAGGCTTGCTGCAGCACAGGCTGCGCTTCTATTGAGGTAGCGATAAAACTCAGCCTGTCTGCGAATTGTGTTTCTCTTGGGTCAACGATAAAACTCTTTTGCTTCCCATTAATTGCCATGAAGCCCGTAACATACCGCTTCACTGGTTTTAACACGAAAACAGTCAATGAAATAGCCAGCGTTATTGCCCAAGCCCTGAAGCCGTTCAGGTTTTCGCGTTTCCTGCTTGGCTGCACGTTTCAGAATCCTCTCAGTGACGAGGCAAAGCTCTTGTTGAAGAAAGAGTTCCAGCCTGTGCTGGTGAGGGCAGTTGAAAAGGCCCTCGGGGCAAAGGCGGACTTTGAGAAACCGGAAGTTGAAATGTTGGTGAACTTTAACCAGGACTTGGTGTTTTTTTCGATTAAGCCTGTGTTTATATGTGGGCGCTATAAAAAGTTTTCCCGTGAGATAACCCAGACGGTTCACTATTGCTATGCTTGCAAGGGGCGTGGTTGCAGTAAGTGTGGTTACACTGGTGTTTTGACAAAGGACTCTGTTCAGTCGCTTGTTGAAAAGCATGCCCTGCTTTTGTTTGGGGCCTCGGGTGCAAAGTTTCATGGTGCTGGCCGCGAGGACAAGGATGTCAGGATGCTGGGCTCTGGGCGGAAGTTTGTGCTGGAACTGCTTGAACCCCTGAAAAGAAGAGCTGGCTTGAAAAGGCTTGAAAGGGAAATAAACCGCGCGGAAAAGGAAAAGATAGAGGTAAGGAACTTGAAGTATTGTTCCAAGGATGATGTTGTGGCAATAAAGGCGGAGAAGAGCGACAAGTTGTACGAGGCACGGGTTGTGTGCAGCAAGCGGGTGAAAAAAGAGCAGCTTTCGTTGCTTTTGGGCAGGGAGTTGTTGGTTGAGCAGCGCACTCCGAACAGGGTTAAGGGAAGGCGCGCTGACCTTGTGAGAGAGAGGCTTGCGAGAATTAAAAGAGTTGAGTGGCTCTCGGATAAAGAGTTTGTGCTTCGGGTCAGGGCGGAGTCTGGGCTTTACATAAAGGAGCTTGTTTCAGGGGATGCTGGGCGGACAAAGCCGAGCATTTCTTCTCTTTTGGAAAACGAGTGTGAGTGCAGGGAATTGGATGTTCTCAGGATAATTGCAAGAAAGGCCAAGCCTTGAATCGTTTCCTCCGGCATTAAATTTTTCTGTTCACTGCGAATTCTGCAAATGCCTTCAATTCTTTCTTGCCCTGGTTTTCTGGCAGTTTGTTTTTGAGTGAGTTCCAGCTCTTTGAAACGATGCTTTTTGCTTTTTCTCTTGCGTAGTCAATTGAGCCCGCTTTTTCAATCAGTGAAATTGCTTTTCTTATTTTTGCCTTGTTTTTTGTGTGTGAGTCGAGTATGCTGGTGAGTTTTTCTCTTTCTTTTTTTTCGAGGTTTGACATGGCGTGTAACACTAACAGTGTTCGTTTTCCCTCGCTTATATCCTCGCCTATTTCCTTTCCCCATTTCTTGCTTGCTGGGGTGATGTTTAGTATGTCGTCCTGTATTTGAAAGCTTACCCCAAGGGATTCAGCGAACTTGCCGAGTGCACTGACTTGTTTGCCTGAACCGTTGCCGATTATTCCCCCGAGTTTTGCGGACAGCCTTGCCAGAACCCCTGTTTTGAAGGCGCACATTTGAAGGTAGTCTTTTTCTTTTATGCTGTTTTCTCCGCCCTTGTGCCAGTGGATGTCCATTGCTTGCCCGAGGCTCAAGCGGAGCATTTCTTCAGCGTAAAGGTTGTAAATTGAGAGGAGTTTTTCTTTTTCGAGCCCTGCCTTGTTTTTGTAGAGGAGTGAGAGTGGCAGAAAGTATAGCGCGTTGCCGTTGTTTATGGCTGTATCGATTCCTGCAACGAGGTGCATTGCTTTTTTCCCCCGTCTTACTTCTGCACTGTCTTCAATATCGTCTACTATGAGTGTTCCTTCATGAATTAGTTCAGGGATGGGTGTGAAGGGCAGTGCTTTTTTCTCGCTTCCCCCAACTGCCTTGCAAGCTGAGAGTGTGAGGGTTGGACGCCAGCGTTTTCCTCCCCTGTTAAGGAACTCCCATACCGGCGCGTTGAATTCTCTTGAGATTGTTGTGCTGTCATATGAGTAATCAGCTTTTCCCGCAATTTTTTTCAGCCACTTGTCATTTGCTTTTTTTGGGAGCACTCTTTCAATCTCTCTTTCGATGAGTGGCTTTTTTTCCTTGAGTAGTTTCATTATGTTCATTTGGGTCAATACAATTCCATAGCAAAAGAATAAAAAAAGAAATTGTTATGTATACTTCCCCTGTTTTTTTATTTTTTTCTCGAGTATGGATAGAAATTTTTCGCGTTCTTTTTCTTGGATGCGCGCGCCGGCTGCTATTGTGTGTCCTCCTCCTTCTGATTTTTCACTTAGTTCAGCGCAGCTTTCTTTTAGTGCTTTTCCAAGGTTTAGTCCTTTTTTCACTAGCTCGCTTGTGCCTCTTGCGCTTACCTTTATGCTTCCATCTTCGTGTCTCGCCAGCGCTATTATGGGCTTGGTTGAATTTATTGTACCGCTCCCGTATAGCATTCCTGCCACAATGCCAACCAGCGAGTCCTGGATGTGCGAGCCAGCGTCGAAGTAATAATAGGCTTCTCTTTCTTGCACGCCTTCTTTTTTCATGAGTTCAATGCCTTCCCTGAGCTTTCTCCTGTGCTCCAATAACAGCTTTTTTGCTTTTTGGTAGTATTCATTGCGGTCTCCAAGGCAGACTTTCAGACCTATTTCGGCTTTGCCATGGCGGCCTGTTGCGTTTAACAGTGTGGCGTATTCTTTGGCGTCTCTTAATGGGCTTTTCCTGTCTTCTTTTAGGAGCGTGTAGACTTCGCCGAACATGGATTTTATTTTCCACTCCGGTTCTCCGTGCTTGCTTAAGTGGAGTATGAGGGCTGTTGACAGGGTTTTTTTTTCTTCGAGGCTCAGGTCTTCATAGCTTCTCCATTGCCCTGCTTCTTTTAGTTTTATTCCTTGTTCTTGAAGGAATGCAGTGCAGTTTTCCCTGTTTGCTGTTAATTCTGGCAGCACTGGCGTGGTTGCAAATTCAAGGAACTGTGTTAGCGGTCTTGAGATTCTTCCATAGAAGCGCAGGTCCTGCTTTTTTTCAAGCACTCCTCTTTTTATTCCTTTTTCGAGTATTTCGGTGTTTAACCCTGCTAGTTTTCCGCGTGAGTCTTGCATGTCTCCAACCGCTCCAACTATGGCGAGTGCGCTGAGGTCCTGGTTTTTTTTGTTTAGCTCTTCTGAAACGAGGAAACACAGGCCTGCCCCGCTTATTTCCCTGCTTCCATCTATTCCATATAATAGCGGATTTAAGTGTCTTGGCTCCCTCTCACTGGTTTTCGGCTGGTGGTGGTCTATGACGACGAATTCTTCTTTAAAGGCTTTTTTGATTTCTTCGAGGTACGAAGAGCCGAAGTCTGCAAAGACATAGAATGAGCCAAGCCCTCTTATTTCTTCAAGCGTTTCAGAGTATAGCTGTTTTATTGCTTTGAAGCTTGATTTTTTTCCTTCTCTTTCAAGTGCTTTTCCAATTATTCCTGCAGCGGCCATGCCATCTGCGTCGTAGTGGTGTATGACTGCAATGTTGTCTTTTTCTGAGAGGGCTCTGGCTGTTTCTTTCACTTCTCGCTTGAAGTCATCGTGTGCATTCATATAATAACTCTTTTTTGCGCGCTTTTTTAATGCCTTTGTGGAGTTCGCTTCCCTTGGAATAGTGTTTTATTCTTTCTTCTCTTGTCTTATTACATGGCTTTCCTTGATTTTTTGCGTGCTCGCAAGCCAGACTCCGGGCAAATTACCGAGCTCCGCATTGGTGAAGTAATGCCCTTTGTTGAGGAAAGGGCAGGGGAAAAAAAAGCGGTTATGGAAAAAGAGGTGCCGGCAAAGTTTTCTGAGATAAAGCATCTCATTCGCGAGACAAGGGAGCTCCTCAAGGACCTTGACAAGGCAAAGATTGAAGAATCCGGGAATAAGAGGTTTAGAAAGGCTGCAAGGACTGCTAAGAGGGATTCGATCAAGAGAATCAATGCAGTGCTGCACAAAATAGAGCCTCCGTTTTCTTCAGAGCCTGAAACAGTAAGGGATTACTGTTTTGAAAGCCTTTCGGTGTTAAGGCAAAAGATTCATTCTGGTGCGAGGAGCCTTGCTTACACGAGCGCGCTGCTTAAGGATGTCATGAGGGAGATCGGGAGCAAGATTGAGGCATTGGAGCATTTGTTCAGCGAGCTTGTTGAAACCATAAAGCGCAACAGCATTATTTTTGAAAAAGGAAGGTTGTTTTCGCTTGTTTCCGGTGTTGAAGAGGAAATGAACGAGCTTGACAAGAGCGAGTCAGAGCTATTGGAGCTCAAGAAGGCACTTGAAGCAATAACCAAAGCCAGGTCTCAGGCCGCGACCTCCCTTGAAACGCTGTTGAACTCGGCTCCAGCAGCAGAATTAAAATCACTCGAGGAACGCAAGAAAAAGCTCATGCTTGAAAAGCTCGAGTTGCGAAACCAGCTTATAAACACTGTCGCCGGTGCAGGGAGACCCCTCAGGAAGCTCTCGAATCTTGTATCAAAGGAAAAGTATTTTCTTGGCAGGGAATCATTGCACGCGCTCTTGCTTTTCCTTGATGACCCAATCAAGCTTTTCAGGCAGGATCCCAAGGGCGAGAAATTCAAGGCGCTCTTAAAGGAACTCAAGGGCGCGATTGTTTCCGAAAAGCTTGGCTTTAAGGAAAAGGAAAGGGAGAAAAAGCTCGCAGAAATAGACAGGCTCTTGAAATTTGACTTTTTTTCAAGCTTTTTCTGGAAAGAAAACGAGCTGGAAAAAGAGTTAAACGAGATAAGCACAAAAGAGTCCTCAATGCAGCTCAAGAAGGAAGTGGACGAGCTAAAGCGCAGGGTTGTTGAGTTAGAGCACGATTTTAATCAGACAAGCAATGCTGTTCGCGAGCTCTCGGTCAAAATTGCTGCTCTTAAGGCAAAAAAGGCAGAATCACTGGAGGCTCTTGGAAGGGCTCTCTCAAAACTCACCGGCGAAAAAATAAAAATTGTTGAAGAAGCACAAGAACCAAAACCGGAGAAACCCAATTATGGTTCAAAGAACCAAGCAGGTTAAAGTCTGGATTAGAATTTCCAGAAATTAAAAACCTGGGGTTTAAAGTCTGGCGGATTTAAGGAATTAACTTTTCCTGGCACAAATTGCTGTTTTGGGTGTTAGGGGGTTAAGTGCGCCAATAGTAATTTGAAGAGCGCTTGCTTGTCTTGAACAACGTTTCCGCCAGAACAAGTTTAAGCACGCCAATAGCAGTTAGGGGAAGAATGGTGTTAGAAAGCGAGTGTAAAGCGGTGTAATGCGACAGGAAAAAAATTCCGAAGAGCTTTCTTCCAGTCGCAATCACACCAGTGGTGCAACACACTCCAACCCAAAACCGAAGTTCTGTTTTGGAATGATATTACGCCAAGTGGTGTGAAAACAACCCGAAGCAAAATTCCGAAGAATTCTATTCCAAGTTGCAATCACACCATTCAAATATATAAGCCAATTCAATGATATTTCTATTGTTTTCACAATTCAAACCTCTTTTTTTTTCAAATTTAATTATTCGAACCCTTTTTTTTTTGTTATTTGTGCGGCGTGCACCTTGGAGTATTCAAAAAAGCAGTTTTGTTAAATGCTCCTTTTTTTGTTTCTTATTGTGTAATAGTTTGGTATGAAGAGGATTGCTTTGACTGGTGGCATTGGTTCCGGCAAGTCGCTTGTTGGAAGCATGCTAACAGCAAACGGTTTTGCAGTAATCGACATGGATTCAATTGTTTCCTTGCTTTATAAAGATAAAGGTGTTAGGAAAAGAATCGTTGAGTTGTTTGGTTCCTTGGATAGGGGCAAAATCGCAAACCAGGCTTTTGCTCATGTGGAAAAAAAAGAGGCACTTGAACAGCTGTTGCACCCGCGTGCGCTGACTGAACTCAGGAAGAGGCTTTCAAGGCTTAAGCAAGAGGAATTTGTTTTTGTCGAGGTGCCGTTGCTGTTTGAAGCAGGGCTCGAGAAAGAATTTGATGCTGTTGTAACCGTTTTTGCCCCGAGAGAAAAGCGGCTTGAGCGTCTTGTTAGGCGGGGAATGAGCAGAGAGGATGCCCTGAAGAGAATGCAGTTCCAGCTCCCGGAGAGGGAAAAGGTTAAAAAGGCAGATTTTACCATTGATAATAGTGGCAGCATTAAAGAAACAAGGAAACAGCTGGAGTTTGTGCTCAAAGAGTTAACAAATAACAAGGCTGTTTGAGGTTATTGGCATGGCTGAAATGTGGGGCTGTGTTGTTTGAGGTTTGTTGGTATGACTGGGAAAGCCGTTGTTTATGCTGGGACGTTTGACCCAATCACAATGGGTCACATTGATGTAATCAAGCGTGCTCTTAAAATGTTTGATTCGGTTATTGTGGCAATAACAACCAATCCAAGAAAGAAGCCGCTGTTCTCTCTGGGTGAGAGGGTGGCGCTTGCAAAGAGTTCGCTTGAAGGCTTTCAAGGTGTAAGAGTTGAGTCCTTTTCTGGCTTGCTCGTGGACTATTTGAGGAAAAAGAAGATAACAGTAATACTGCGTGGCTTGAGGGAATTAAGCGATTTCGAATACGAGTTCCAGCAGGCCTTGGTCAACAGGCAGTTGTACCGCGAGGCTGACACTGTTTTCGTGATGACTAGTGTGAAGTATTTTTATGTGAGTTCCTCGCTTGTAAAAGAAATAGCCGAGTTTGGCGGTGACCTTGACGAGTGTGTTCCAGAGCCGGTTAAAAAGGCCTTGAGGGAAAGGTTTTCCTCCAGGTAGTTCTAAAACTTGAAGTGGGTTGCTGACAGGTTTTTTTGCTTTTTGACAAGGGTTTTCCTCAAAGCACCGAGCCCTGTTAGCCTTTTCTGCTTTTTGCTTTTTTGAGGAGGAGCACGCCGGTTTTTTCTTCAATTTTAATAAGACCGCGTTTTTTGAGAAGTTCACTGCATTCTTTAACGGTTTTTGTTTCGAGGTTTAGACTCTTGGAGATTTCTGTTAGATCTGAAATGCCTTTTGTTTGAATAAATGTATAGATGCGTGCAGCTTCAAAGAATGCCCTGTGCAATATTGTCTGTTCCCCTATTTCAATTGCACGTTGTCTCATGCTTTCAAAGTTTTGCTTGCTGAGTTCCTCCTTCACTGGCTTGTATGCTAACTCTTTTGTAATTCTTCTGTCGAGTTCGGTGAGGCTTACTGCCGGATGGTTCCAGCTGGGCATTTTCAACTCACTCTTTTGCACATCGTATGCCCTGAGTAGTTCGTTGAGTTGTTCTTCAACTGCCCTGAGTTTTGCTTCGAGTAGTTCGAGGCTGTTGTTTTTTTCAATCGTTTTCCTGAGAGCCCGCACAATTTTTCCTGGTTTCATGCGCCTGCTTTTTTCGATTAGGGCAATTTCATCAGGAACAATTGTTATGTAGAATTCTGTTGGTTTTATTGGTTTGCCTGTTGTTGTGTTTTTTTCTGTTTTGAGTTTTTTCTTTCCTTCAAGTGTTTCAATCTCTTGAACTCTCAGCAAACCGTGTTTTTTTGCTTCCTTTGCTTTTTTTCTGCTTTTTTCTGATTCTAGGAGCAGGCGTTCCAGTTTTGCCCTGATCTTTTTCCTTCTCCTTGCTCTTTCTTTTTCTTTCCGGCTTTTTTGCCTTAGTGCTTCAAGCCTTTTGATTTTTCTCTTTGCCCTGGCAAGGAGTGCTTTTTGCCCCGGGCTTTTTTTCTTTGTGCTTGAGAGTTTTTTGGCTCTCTTTTTGAGTTTTGCTAGTTCTGTTTTTTTCCTTGCATCCCATGCCCCCTGCTTGTGTTTTTTGCTTGAATCAAACCTTAGGTATTCGTGTTTTGCACCTGGCATCTTTTCCCCTTGAGAATATAAACTTTCACATATTAATTCTTTTCCTTTGCGTTTTTCGGGCAGAGCGTTCTCTTTTATCCAATAATTAAGCTTTAAGCACTTTTTAGCCCTATTTATTTCATGAAACCGTTGGCTGGGCTGTCAAGGCAGGAGCTCATCGAGCGAATAAACGAGCTTGAGGAAAAGCTGAGGAAGTGCAGGAGCGATGGTGAGAGTAGCGGGGCGCGGGCAAGTTCACTCTTTGAGTTCTCAGAGAAGGGCTTGCGGCTGAAGCTTTACCGCCTGCTGTTGAAGAAGTATGCTGGCATAATCAACGAAAAGGAGAAGAGAACAATTGGCGAGGTCAAGGGCCTTGTTAACGGCGATGACTTGACAATCCAGAGCATTGTTTCAGAGTTCAAGGACCCAAACTATGTTCCTGAGAGGGGCTTTTTCAAGGCTGCTAAAAAGGCTTTTGAGTTTGTGAAACGCGAAATTCACTTCGTCAAGGCGGATATTGACCTTGATTTTTTTCTTTCCCCGCTTGAGATAATGACTGAAAAGGTTGCGGATGACCAGGACCAGGCGGTTTTTCTGTGCTCGCTTTTTTCAGCTCTTGGGCACGAGGGAGCGAGTGTGGTGATTGCTGAAATGGATGACCTGAAAACGCACGCTTTTGTTATCCTCGATTACAATGGCAAAGCATTCTTTCTCGACCCAACGCAGGACCACGGCTTTGAAGACTTCTCAGGCGAAACAGCCCAGGTTCTCAAGAATTACTCTTACCGTGGCGTGAAAATCAGGCGCCTCCTCTACAAGTTTAATAACTACGAGTACAGGTCTTTTATTGAAGAAGAATGAATTGCCTCTTATGGATTTGGAGAGCATGTTTTGGTGTTGGATTGTTTTGTGCTGGTGTTAAAGAGAGCATTGGTGTTTACTTGGATTTGATTGCTTGATTGTTTGTGCCAAGGTGTGATTTGGGTGTTTGTTGCAGTTAAGAGGGAGAAGAGCTGTGGGGCTATTGTGTTTTCGGAGGGCAAGCCTGTTGAGTTTCTCTTGCTTCACTATGGCAAGGGGCACTGGGGTTTTCCAAAGGGCCACATGGAAAAGGGCGAGAGCGAAGAGCAGACAATGAAGCGCGAGCTCGAAGAGGAAACAGGGCTTTCGCGCGTTGAAGTCTTGCCTGGCTTCAGGGAGGAAATCAGTTACAGTTTCCGGCAGGGTGCAGTGGCAGTATTCAAGGAGGTCGTTTTTTTCCTTGTAAAGGCAGAAGAACAGGATGTAAGGCTTTCCTTTGAGCACTCTGAGGCAAAGTGGCTTTCTTATGATGCCGCACTGGAGAGGCTCTCGTTTGACAACACTAAGAAGCTCCTTGAAAAAGCCCGTTCTTTTCTTGGGCAACACAACTATTTCCAGCCGCGGAATGTCGACCTGAACCAAAAAAATAAATAACTCGACTGCTTACAATATAACTGGTTTTATGGCTAGAAGAATTCGCCCCAAAAAGCCGTTGGCAAGAAGGACCGGGAAAAATTCCAATGGGCGGCCCTTCCATCCTTTTGCAATAGGGCTAAGGTCAAGGTTTTTTTCAGGTCGTGGCACTCCCAGCAAACCCTGTGTGCTTACACCCTGCACTCTTGAAAGACACAGGCAACGCCAGCTCACGGAGACAGAAGCGTTGTGCTTGGCTAGAAAAACCTTTTCCCACCAATTGCGCCGCCTTGAAAGGCCTGATGTTACCCAAATAAAGCCAATTCTTCCTTGTTGGACCAAAGGGGAGCACCAGAACAATAACCTTCAAGTCAGACTATGGGTGACTCGAGCGAGTTCTATTAAGGTACAGGCGCATGAAGCGCATGAAGCGGAAGCGATTGTGGGGGTAGTCGGGTGCACGAACTGAGAAAGGACTACTTGCTGGATGACTGGGTGATTATTGCTTCTGGCAGGGAGAAGAGACCAAAGCAGGTTGAAGAGACGTTGCTTCCCTCTGTGGATGAGAACTGCCCTTTTTGCCCAGGCAATGAGGAGAGAACTCCTCCGGAAATATTGAGGGTGCCGGCTCTTGCTGGCGAGTGGCGCGTTCGTGTTGTTCCCAACAAGTTCCCAGCAGTCGAACAGGCTGGCGAAATCGAAAAGCTTGAACTGCCATTTCGTTTCCTTAAAACAGCTTTTGGAAGACACGAGGTAATAATTGAAACGCCGGTTCACAGGCTGCGCATGGCTGACTTTACTCTTGCCAGAATAATGGAGGTCGTGGGCGTTTACGCTGAGAGAGTTGATGCCCTTGAGGCTCTTCCCGGAATTGAAGAGATTGTCTTGTTCAAGAACCAGGGTCCAAAAGCTGGGGCTTCAATTCTTCACTCTCACACTCAGATAATTGCCTTGAACAAGCTCTCGGAGAGAACCAAGCGCGAGCTCGAAGCATACCGTGCATTCGTTGCGGAGAACCAGGCCTGTCCCTACTGCCGGATTGTTGGCATTGAAATGGACTCGCAGAGGAGGGTTTGGCAGAATGACTCTTTTGCTTGTTTTGCTCCCTTTGCTTCGCGTGTTCCGTTCCAGTTGTCAATTTATCCAAAGAGGCACTTCAGGGACTTCAGGGAGATGTATGAACGGGAAAAAAGGGACTTTGCAGAAATCCTGAAGAGGGCACTCTCTGCAATTAAAGTGCTTGGCCTGGACTACAATCTCTATTTCAAGAACGCGCCGAAGGGCACCGAGGACTTTCACTGGCATGTTTGCATCATGCCACGCATGACAATCAGGGCTGGTTTTGAGGAAGCAACTGATTGCATTGTGAACACTCACTCGCCGGAGTTTTGCGCGGCTTTTTACAGGGAACAATTTGAAAAGGGGGCAGTACCTTGAAGCGCAGTGAATTGAACCAAACTGAGGGCAATGCGGATAATACACTGAAACACGGCTTATTGAACCGCGAGATTTTTCGGGAGTATGATATCAGGGGGCACGCTGAGAGAGACCTGTCAAATAAGGCAGTTGACTTGATTGCACGCGCTTTTGCCTCTCTTGTGATTAAAAAGGGTGGTAAAACTGTCACGCTTGGTATGGATAACAGGAAGAGCAGTGAAAGAATCAAGACAGTTTTCGCAAACGCGCTTGCAGAATCCGGTCTTAGGGTGATTGACCTTGGAATTGTTCCGATTCCCGCGCTCTACTATTCGATTATTTCCCTTGGAACAGATGGCGGGGTAATGGTTACAGGCTCTCATCTTGGAAAAGAATTCAATGGCTTTAAGTTGAGCGCGGAGAAAAATGCTGCGACTCTCTCCGGAGAGCAGATTCAGCACTTGCGGGAGCTAGCAGAGAGCGGAATTTTTCCAAAGGGCAATGGTTCAATTGAGAAAAGGAGCATATTGAATGATTACCTTGCAGGCATTATCCAAAGAACAAGCCTTAAAAGGTCCTTGAAGGTTGTGGTTGACTGCGGCAACGGCACTAGCTCGCTTCTTGCCGAAAAGCTTTTCAGGGCGCTTGGCTGTAGTGTGAGTCCTCTTTATTGCTCGCTTGACTCCTCTTTCCCAAACCACCACCCTGACCCAGTGAAGCCAGAGAACCTGCGAGACCTCAGGCAAAGGGTGATGGAAGAGCACGCTGATTTTGGAATTGCCTTTGACGGAGACGCTGACAGGCTTGGTGTAATTGACGACAGGGGCAGCATTCTGTGGGGTGACAGGCTATTGTCCCTGTTTGCGCTTGATGTGCTTGAAAGATTGCCTGGCGCAAAAATTGTTTTCGAGGTAAAGTGCTCGAGGGCTGTGGAGGACACAGTAAGAAAAGCCGGGGGCATTCCAATAATGTGGAAAACTGGCCACTCGCTCATTAAGAAAAAAATGCGCGAGGAATCAGCAGTCCTTGCTGGGGAAATGTCTGGCCACATGTTTTTTGCAGACAACTATTTCGGGTTTGATGACGCTCTTTTCGCCGGGGCTCGCTTGTGCGAGCTTGTCTCTAAAAAGGGCAGGCTCTCCGAGCTTGCTGCAGCCCTCCCGGAATACTATTCAACGCCTGAGATTAGAGTGAACTGCACTGAAGAGGAAAAGTGGAAGATTGTTGAGAGAGCAAAGGATTACTTTTCTTCCCGCCATGATGTTGTCACAATTGATGGCGTCCGAGTCAACTTTGAGAATGGCTGGGCATTGATCAGGGCAAGCAATACGAGCCCGAAACTCGTGCTCAGGATGGAGTCTTCAAGCAAGGAGGGCCTTGAGAGGATAAAGAACATTGTGAGAAAGGCAATGGAGTCTTTCTCTCCAAAGACAAAGCCGGGCTTTTGAGTTTATTTTTTAGCAGCTTGAGGTGTCTTCCACGTGCTTAAGTCGTTGTTTGACGAAAAAGGCAAATCTATTAAAATTGTTGGGCACAAATAGGTATATCTTGCTCTTGGGGGGATCCTTTTGAAAGTTGCAATCAATGGCTTTGGCCGCATTGGTAGGCTTTTTTTGAGGCATGCTGTCAAGGATAGCAACATTGAAATTGTTGCCTTGAATGACTTGGGTGACGCGCGCACAATGGCGCACCTTTTAAAGTATGACTCTGTTTTTGGAAGGTTTGATGGGGAGGTAAGCGTTGGCGAGGGCGAAATTGTTGTCAACGGCAGTCCAATAAAGGTTTTCTCAGAGCGTGACCCTGAAAAGCTTCCTTGGAGTGAGTTAGAGGTTGATGTTGTCTTGGAGAGCACTGGTGTTTTCAGGAGAAAAGAGGACGCGGAAAAGCACTTGAGGGCCGGGGCAAAACGGGTTGTTCTCAGCGCGCCCCCAAAGTCCGAGGGCATTAAGCAGATTGTGCTTGGAGTCAACGAGGATACTCTTAACCTTGAAGAGGACAGGATTGTTAGCAATGCTTCTTGCACCACTAACTCGCTTGCTCCTGTTGCAAAGGTATTACAGGAAGAGTTCGGCATTGAAAAGGGCTTTATTACCACAATTCATGCTTATACCGGCGACCAGAGGCTTGTGGATGCACCGCACAAGGACTTGAGGAGAGCGCGGGCTGCTGCAGTTAACATCATTCCCACCACAACAGGTGCAGCCAAGGCTGTTACAAGGGTTATTCCAGAGCTTGAGGGAAAACTGGATGGCATTGCAGTACGCGTTCCAGTTCCCTGTGGTTCAGTTACTGACCTGGTAGCGTGGCTTGGAAGAGAGGTTTCGGTTGAGGAAGTGAATGCCAAGGTGAAAGAGTATGCCGAGGGCAGGATGAAGGGCATTCTTGAATACAGCGAGGAAGAGCTTGTGAGCAGCGACATTGTTGGAAACCCACATTCGAGTATTTTTGATTCAAGGAAGACAATGGCTAGTGGCAACATGGTTAAGGTGCTGAGCTGGTACGATAACGAGTTTGGTTATAGCCTGCGCCTTGTTGACCTGATGAAGTTTTTGGTGCGCTGAATGATTGACAGCATTCGCTCGATTGAGGATGAAAAGGTAAAGGGCAAGACCATTCTTTTAAGAGTTGACCTCAACAGCTCGGTTAAGACATCTCAGGAGCTTGTAAGCGCGGGTGATAAGCCAAAGTACAGGCATGGGCGCTTGCTAAAGAGCCCGAAGTTGGCAGCGCACGCCCGCACGATTCGTTATCTTGCAGGCGAGGGCGCGAGAGTCATTGTTTTGTCTCACCAGGGACGCAAAGGACGAGATGACTTCATTGACCTTTCCGCTCACCAGAGGACTCTTGAGCGCTTGACGGACCTCGAAGTTGGGTTTTTCAGGTGGGATGAGGACTACCTCTCGGCAATAAAGAAAATGAAGGACGGCAGCGTAATACTCCTCGACAACACGCGTTTTCTGGAGTTTGAAGCAGAGAACAGGAAACCAGAAGAGCATGCCAGGGAGCCAGTAATACGTGACCTTGCTGGTGTGGCAGACTTATTCGTGCTTGATGCATTAAGTGTTGCTCACAGGTCACATGCAACCGTTGTTGGCTTTACTGTTTTGCTTCCGAGTTTTGCTGGTCCTGTTCTTGTCAGCGAGCTTGAGGCACTGAGAAAAATTGAAACAGTAAAAGACAATGGCCTGCTCATTCTTGGGGGCATGAAACCAGAGGATTCCCTCAGGGTAATGAAGAGAATGCTCTCAGAAAAGCGCGTTTCACGCGTGCTTCTTGGCGGTGCACTGGGAGAGCTCGCCATAATCGCCAAGGGTTCGACTCTTGGAGAGAAAGACAGGTTCTTGGAGGAAAAGGGCATACTTTCTTCGTTGGAGGAGATGAAGCGCTTGCTGGGCAGGTTTAATGGCTTGGTGAGTTTTCCTGTTGACCTTGCCATTAGGCGCAAGGGCCAGAGGGAAGAGATTTCTCTTGCGGAATTGCCGGTTGAGGAAATGATTTACGATGTTGGCGAGATAACAGTCCAAAACTATGAGAGCTTCATAAACAAGGCAGACCTTGTGATATTCAATGGGCCGCTTGGCAGATTTGAGTCATACCAGTTTGCCTATGGTACCAGAAAAATTTTGGAAGCGCTTTGCCGGACAAGGGCTTACACGATTGTTGGTGGTGGTGACACTGTTACTGCGGTTGTAAGGCTCGGTTTCAAGGACAAGGAATTCAACCATGTGAGTCTTGCAGGCAAGGCACTCCTCGAATTCCTTTTAGGCGAAAAACTCCCGGGACTGGTTGCTTTAAGCACAAATAATAGTTTCACTCTTAAATGAAAAAAGCGGGCATTAGCTTTTTCTTTTGATTGTCCCTATTCTCTAATAACTCATTTTTACTAATCAGTGATATGTGGATGAAGATATTGATGCTTGGCTGGGAGTTTCCCCCCCTCAAGTCAGGCGGGCTGGGAACTTACTTATTTCACTTTACAAGAGAACTTCACAGCCTTGGAGTTAGCTTGAGCTTTATCATGCCCTGTGTGGGCAAGGATCTAAAGCAGGATTTTATCAACATTCTCCAGGCTGGCCCTGCATCTGAGATAATAGGGATTCGCTCAACACTCACCCCATATGCGGTTTCGCTTCCAGATGGCACCCTTCAGCTTCAGGTCCAGTTCGCAGGGCTTGAGTTTATGCAGGAAGTCAGGGCTTATACCGTGAACGCCGTTAGGATTGGGAAGGATATTTCTTGTGATGCAATTCACTGCCATGACTGGATGACTTTCCCTGCTGGAATAATACTAAAACGAATATTAAAAAAGCCCCTTGTTGTAACGATTCATTCAACTGAATTTGACCGCACCGGCCAGCTTTTTCCCAACCAGCAAATTGCTGGGATTGAAAAAAAGGGCCTTGTGGAAGCTGACAGGATAATTACTGTAAGCAAGCTAATGAAAAACCAAATCATTGAAAAGTATGGCATCAGCCCAGAAAAGATAAGGGTTGTGTACAATGCTGTTGACCTCTCTCACTACAAACGCAAGGAAGTGCAAAAGCCACTGGCTGAAAAGATCGTGTTGTTTGTTGGCCGGCTCACGATTCAAAAGGGCTGTGAGTTCTTCCTTGAAGCGGCAAAGCGGGTTTTGGAAGAGGAGCCGAACACGCGCTTTGTGATTGTTGGCACCGGCGATCTCCTGTTTGACCTCATTAACAAGAGCATTGAGCTCGGCATAAGCAACAAGGTTACCTTTACCGGCTATGAGGAGGATGTAAGCGCTTATTATTCAATTGCTGACCTTTTTGTGATGCCGTCTGTTTCAGAGCCATTTGGCTTGACTGCGGTTGAAGCGATGGCCTGCAAGGCCCCTGTTCTGATAAGCAGGCAGAGTGGGGTAAGCGAGGTTCTCAGGAATGTACTCAAGGTTGACTTTTGGGATACAAGGGAGTTAGCTGCCAAGATTGTCAGCGTTTTGAAGTATTCTTCTCTAATGGAAGAGCTCAGGGAACGCGGGTTTAACGAGATCCAGCAGTTCAGGAGCTGGAGGGATGTTGCCAGTGAGACAATCCGGGTGTACAGGGATGTTATTGGTTGAGTGTGGTGAGGTGTTCGAAGCTGGTTTGGTTGGCTGCTCTCATGGTGCAAAAGTGCCCTTGACTGAGCCTGTTGTTGACCGGGCTGGCTTTGAATACCTTGAATGGAAGGCAAGCGGTGGTGTTGTTGAGTGAGCGATATTTGCCTCTACTTTCAAGTACACCAGCCCATGCGCTTGAGCAAGTTTTCTTTCTTTGACATTGGAAAAGGCAAAGAGTACTTTGACAGGAAAGCCAACAAGTTTTACCTTAAACGGGTTGCAAGAAAGTGCTACTTGCCGGCAAACAAGTTAATGCTCGAGCTCATAAATAAGTACAATGGCAGGTTCAGGGTGAATTACAGCATTACCGGAGTTTTGCTTGAACAGCTTGAAGAGTTTGTGCCAGAAGTGATTGACTCTTTTCAGGCGCTCACTGACACTGGCTGTGTTGAGTTGTTCAATGAAACCTACTACCACTCGCTTTCATGGCTTATTTCAAAAGAGGAGTTTTCCGAGCAGGTTAAAATGCACAGGAAAAAAATAAAAGAGCTCTTTGGTCTCAAGCCGAAGGTGTTCAGGAACACCGAGGCGATGTACTCCAATGATATTGCAAGAGCTGCAACCGAGCTTGGCTTTAAGGGCATAGTCTGTGAGGGGCTTCAGCGGATACTGGGCTGGAAAAGCCCCAATTATGTATACAAAGCAAGTGGTTCTGATATTAGGGTGTTGTTGAGGAACTTTCAGCTAAGTGACGATGTTGCCTTCAGGTTCTCTGAGCATAGCTGGAAAGAGTTTCCGCTCACAGCTGACAAGTATGCTTACTGGATTGCCTCGAGCCCCGGGGATTGCATCAACCTTTTCATGGACTACGAGACCTTTGGCGAGCACCAGTGGTCAGAGACTGGCATTTTCAGTTTTTTAGCCAGCCTTCCAGGCGAGGTCTTCAAGCACTCCAGTCTTGAATTCGCGCTTGCTTCGGAGATAATAGAAAAGCACCCGCCTAGGGGCGAGTTTGATTCGCCTGGCATTATTTCCTGGGCTGATGTTGACCGCGACCTGACTGCGTGGCTTGAGAACAAGATGCAGCAACAGGCTTTTTCCGAGCTCCGCGGGCTTGAAAACAAGGCAAGGAAGGCAAAGGGCAACATTCTTGAGGACTGGCGCAAGCTGCAGACATCTGACCACTTTTACTACATGTGCACCAAGTGGTTTGCTGATGGTGATGTTCACAAGTACTTTAACCATTATGAGAGCCCTTATGACGCATTCATTAATTACATGAACGTGCTGACTGACCTAAAATCAAGGCTCTCTTAAAAATTCAC
>CAZGDN010000002.1:22316-43432 GCA_964525235.1 uncultured archaeon
TTGACATCTATTCCCTTGGGGATGTCAAGCGTTGCTTCAACGTACCACTGTGTTCTGCTGATTGTTCCAGATAAAAGCTGTGCTGCTTGCAGTGCTGTTCCAAGTGCTCCTCCGGGCGTTGCCCCGCGCTTGTTGATGTCCTCTGGCATGGCTATCTCAAAGTTGTACTCTCCTTTGAGGTATTCTTTTTCTCCATCTAATGGCATATCGAACTTGTAAACGTAGTTCTCTGAACTTCCGCGTTGGGTGTTGGCTGGCGCTAACCCAATGCCTGTCTGGGTTGAGGATTGGATGCCATAAAACGAGACCCTTAACTGCCTTGCCTGGATGGGCTTTTTTAGTTTTAGGTTAAGCCTTCCCTTTATTGTTTCCCCTGGCTTAAAGTTACTTTTCCAGGAATACTTCAATTTTTCCCTTCCAAACCCAAACAATTGAATCACCTCATAATTGAATAAAATAATTTGCTGTTCCAGTATTTAAGCTTTTACTTGAATAGTTTGTCGTAGCATTTTTCGTATTCTTTTATTAGGTTGTTCCACCCGAGCCTGTAACTGATTTCTTTTGCTTTGATTTTTGCTTCGCCGCGTTGCCTTTTTCCCAGGTGGAACATTTCGTACATGTGTTCTGCTAGTTCTTTTTTTGAGCTCTCGTAGTCTGTGTCAGCTCTTTTTATGACCTTTATTGCTTTGTCTTCGCCTTCTTTGCCTTCAAATATGTTTCTTTGCACATACCTTCCAAAGCCGCTTAGGTCCGATGTAACAGAGGGCAGTGCGAGAGCCATTGTTTCAAGCGGAGTGTAACCCCATGGCTCGTAGTATGATGGAAATACTCCCAGGTGGCAGCCTATTGTTGCTTGGTAGTAGTCGAGTCCAATAAGGCCATCTGTTTGCGAGAGGTAGGTTGGATAGTATATCACTTTTACCTTGTCGCTTTCCTTGTTCAGGAGCTTGTTTTTCTTTATTGAGCGGGTTATGCTGTTCTCTCTGTCGAGTTCGAGGGCGCAAACTGGCGGCAGGTCATGCTTGTCGTGCTTTAACTCGAACAGCATTTTTTTGATGTTGTAAAGGAATTCGTCGTCAAGCAACCGCGCTGATGTTGGGGGCTCTCCCTTCGAAACAGAGTAGTAGAGGCGGTTCTTTATTTTTTTCACTTCCTCTTCTATTTCGTCCTCGAGTCTTTCGTACAAGGCAATGTGTTTTAAGAGCTCGATGTTTTTGCCCCTGTTTTCTGCCGGCACCCAGATAAACGCAATAACGTTTTTCATTGAGTCTTCTTCTCTTAAGCGCTTGTTCAGTTCCCCTAGCGCGTCAATGAAGAGGTCAATCCCCTTGTTCCTGAACTCGTAGCGCCCTGAAATAAAGTAAAAGAGGGTGTTTTCAACATTCAGGTAATAGTATGGCGCGAAGTAGTCCATGACAAACTTTCTAAGGCTGTTGCGGTATTTGACATGGAGGTTTGACAGTTCCTCCATTAAATAGAACTTTTCAAGGTTTAATCCATTTGGGAGTATTGCATCTGGCTTTTTTCCAAGTATGTACTCTGCTTCTCTTGCAGTAATCTCTGACACTGTTGAAAAGATGTGGGCGTTGTGGGCACAGGCTTTTTCTGTGAGGTGCTTTGCTTGCACGTTGAAATGGTAACACCGGTCATCTGGCACTGTTTCGTTTCTTGAGAGGCCATTGCTTATCTCCCTGTGAAGGTCTTGCCCTGACTCGGCAATGCTTCTGCCAAGCATTGTGGCGTGCGTTGTGAAGACTGTTTTTATCTCTGGGTCCTCGTGCCTTAAGTGCAGCAATGCAGCGCCGCTTAGCCACTCATGGCAGTGTACCACGCAACCCTCTTTGCTGAACTCTTTTGAGAACACGTTGTTTATGAGTTTTTGGAGAAGTAGGCCAGTGGCTTTTGCCCAGACTATTGGTTCGTCAAAGTCTGCACCAGAGTTGAGTGAGTCAACCCTGTAATAGTCCCATAGCTCTCTTTTTATGTCGTTGGTTTTGTGCTTTAAGTCACCGGGGTCAACAAGGATGCACTTTGGTCTGCCGGTTACAAGCCAGTGCCCGGAGTAACATTTTATTCCGTGCTCTTTTTCGAGTTCGTCGAACACTGACTGGAATTCAGGGCTTGGTTTTTCGTTTTCAAAGTCTGTTGCAGCTTTTCTTTCAAAGTATGGTCCGATGGCAAAGTAGTCCCTGAAGTGCTTTTTCATAAAGTTGGCTTTTGAGGATAGCACAGTGTAAATTCCGCCAACCTTGTTGACTACTTCGAAAGATGTTTCAAAAACAATTATGTCTCGAGCCATTCCCAACACCACTAACTCATTGAAAAGTGAAACAATACTTAAATTTATCCATTTGCTCTTGCTGTTTTCTTTCCTTTATTTTTTTACTGTAACCCTTTCCAGTTCTTTCGCACCTTGTGGGTGCGCGGCTGGCATTATAGTTAAATACTCTTTTTATTTAATGCTACTGCCTTTGGAGTGGTTTCATTGATAAGCAAAACTCGCCCTTTTGGAGCCAATTCTTACTTTCTTTCTAATCCGCGGAGCTTCTTTTTTCGGTTTGCTGACACTGGTTTTAAGAACAAGTGGACTGGTTTTTGGAGTGCTGGCACTAAATTTGTTGAATTTTTTGATTTTCGCATTGGGGGTGAGTTCCTCGGCGAGCAGAACTGTGACTCGCTTTATTATGATTTTCTCAAGGCAATCCACTCCCATGCCCTGGCTGGGGGGCAGAGGGTAAACCAAAAGGTTTGGTTGCCCAGACAAGAACCCTTCATGGTAGTCGAGCTCTTGTCCAAGAAAGAGATTGAAGCAGTTTTCGAGCTAGCTGTAAACATTCGCTCTGCTTCTGAGAACGTTCACGGTAGAGAGTATGTGGTGAAGAAGGGCAGGCGCTTGGCTATTGAAAGCAGTGCCGGAAAGCTTTTAGTCTCGGTTCTTAAGGGAAAGTACTCTTTTGAGGAAACATGCCAGTACAAGCGCCATTTTCCCAGCGGGGAGGAGCAGTCCTATTTTTTGCCTGGTTCGCTTTCCCTCTCAGGCAAGCGCATTGTAATCCAGCTTTCTGCAGGAAAATCGTTTCCTCTTAGAAAAAACGAGCTCTTGCACAAGTACAAGCGCGTGTCGAAGACTGCTTCAAGGATTGTTACGGACTCACAGGAGTTGAATAGGGCATTGGAGTTTGCAGTGAACGCAATTGAATTGCTTCGTTTTAGGAAGAGTTTTGTTGCTGGCTTGCCCTGGTTTCAGCAGTACTGGGGGCGTGACCTGTTTTGGTCGATTCCAGCAATGACCGAGCTTGGCTTGTTCGAAGAGTGCAGGAATTCCTTTAAACTATTCGCTGCTGCTTCCGTAAACGGCCAGATTCCAAACTACTTGTTTGGGGCAGAGCGCTCGCTTGACTCCATTGATGCCACGCCCTTGTTTCTCATTGCATTAGAGCACTATGTGAGGCACTCTGGGGATACTGCTCTTGCCAGGGAACTCTCTGGCACTGTCCTCAAGTGTGTTGAATTTCTTGAGTCAAGACAGGATGAGAATGATGGCTTTGTGTGCCATGACTCAAGTGCAAGCGAGACCTGGATGGATTCTCTTAACAGGCATGAGAAAGCGGTCGAGGTCCAGGCTCTTCTCATAAGCGCTCTGAGGGCTTTTGCCTCGCTTGTTTCTTTCATTGATGCTGGGCGAAAGCTGAGGGAAAAGGCTGTCTGGGCTGAAACAGAGGCCCTGCGGTTATCAAAGACTTTCGAGAACAGGTTTTTCTGTGATGGCTTTTTTGCTGACAGGATTTGTGATGGCAATCCTGATAAAACGCGCAGGGTAAACGCTCTTGTTCCATTGTTTCTTGGAGTTAGTGAAAAGAGCGAGGTCCTTGGGGCATTTGAGTCAGACGAGTTTCTTTCAGCAAAGGGTGTTTGTTCTATTTCAAGGCTTGATTCTCGTTTTTCCCCTGACTCCTACCATGAGGGTAGGGTGTGGTCTCTTGGAAATGCATGGCTTTCCGGCGCAGAGTTTCTTGCCGGCAAGCCAGAGCTTGGATGGCGCTTTTTTAACTTGCTTGCATCTGACTCCAGAGAGGACGCGCTTGGGTGCATTGGCGAGTGCTGGAACCCTGTTACCCTGAAGCAGACCGGTTGCCCTAACCAGCTCTGGGGGAATGCAATGCTTGTAAGGCTCTTTTTAGAGTTTGCTCTTGGGCTGAGGGTGAATGCCCTGGCCAAGTCAATTTCTCTAAAGCCGGTGCTTGGCTCGCACGTTTCAGGGGTAAAGCTTGGGCTGCGTCTTGGTTCAAGGGAGGGCATTCTGTTGTTTGATTCAAAAAAGCAGAAAGCAGTTTTTTCCCTGCCAGGTTATAGGGTTGAAGTCCTTTAGCCAATTGTTTTGTTTTAAGCTCTTGCTTTGAGCGTTCATTTTTTTGCCATGGTGTTGAAATGCTTTGCCATTTGAATTTCAAAGGAGTAGCTTTTAATACTTTATTCACTTTGAAATAATTCTAGGCGGTTGTTTTTCAATGGAAGAGTTTGATGTAATTGTTGTTGGAGCAAGCGTTGCTGGTTTGAGGAGTGCAGAGCAGCTTGCAAAGCGTGGCTTGAGCGTGTTGTGCCTTGACCGCAAGCAGGAAATTGGCGTGCCAAAGCAGTGTGGAGAGGGTCTTGGGCTTGGGCACTTTGAAAGGCTTGGCATCAAGCCGGATAAAAAATGGGCTGTTGCGCCAATGACTGGTGCTGTGCTGTACGCGCCAAGCGGCAAGGCAGTGGAAGTGGACTTTGGAAAGACTGTTGGCTATGTTCTTGAGAGAAAGGGCTTTGAAAAATTCCTTGCAAAGCGTGCTGCGAGGGCAGGCGCGGTTGTGAGGGTCAGAAGCAATGTAACAGAATTGAAAAGGGAAAATGGTGGTGTCATAGTAAAAGTGGAGGATTTTTTTCCAGGCGAGTTCTTTGCCAGGGTTGTTTTTGCCTGTGACGGCCCTGCGAGTGTTGTTGCAAACAGGCTTGGCTTGAGGATTTCCATTTCCCCAAGAGACCTTGACTCTGGCATTCAGTATGAGATGGCTGGCATTGAGTTTGAGAAGCCTGACAAGATCCACCTCTGGTTTGGAGGCAATGTGGCCCCCCGTGGCTATGTCTGGCTCTTTCCAAAAGACAAAGACCATGCAAATGTTGGCATTGGCATCGGCTCCCATATTGGAAAGCCGGCTTCCTTTTATCTTGACAAATGGATTTCTGACAGGTCCAACATTTCCAAGGGCTCCATCATTGAGGTTAACTCCGGTGTCATCCCTGTTGGTGGCTTGCTTGAAAAGATGACAGCTGACAACCTCGTGGTTGTGGGTGATGCTGCCCACCAGGTTAACCCAATCCATGGAGGAGGCATGGCTCTTGCAATGGAGGCCGCAGACATTGCAGCGTCTGTTACTGCGAAAGCGTTTGAAAAGAATGATTTTTCGAGCAAAGCACTTGACGCTTATAACAGGTTATGGTGGGAGAAGACTGGGCGAAAGCTGGAAAAAGTCCTCCAGATTCGTTACATGCTGGAGTCCCTCAAGGACAAGGACTTTGAAGCGATTGCAGAAAATTTCAGCGGGAAGGACATAATGACCCTTCAGAGTGGCTCGCTGGGTGACTCGGCAAAGCTTGTTACAAGAAAGCTGATAAGAAAACCCGGCCTAATGAAGCTAATGCTCAAATACTTAAAGCAAGGAAAGGGAAAGAAAAGCAAGTAGTCAACTGTTGCATTGCAGTATTAAGGTTTTTGACTGGAGGCAATCCTTGAAAGCAAGTATCAATTGTTGTGCTAGTTTTTTTGATTGAGTTGCAGTTATATTAGCCAATTTTTGTTGGTGTGTGGTTTTTTCAGTTTTTTGATTCTCATGGCAACCCTTTTATTCTTTTAAAATCATTCTTTTCTTATGGGTGAGGAATTGCCAGAGTTACCGCTTGAGGTGCCCAACCTTTCAATTGCTTACCTGTTAAGGGAATTGGAACCCTTGGTGGTTGGAGCATTCATTGAAAGAGCACAGGACCTTGAAAAAAACTGGTTCAAGCTGAGACTGCGCTCGAAAAATGGCACCCTGCACCTTGTTTTTTCGCCGAAGGGCTTCTTTGTGGCAAACTACAGGGTTGATGCCAGGCAGCAGAGCTCCGGTTTTGGTGCATTCCTCGGGAAGAGAATCCAGGGCAAAAAAATTCTTTCCCTTGAACAGCTTGGCTCTGAGCGGATTGTAAAACTTAGCGTTGAGGGTTTTGCTCTCGTTGCAGAGCTCTTCGGCAAAGGCAACTTGCTGCTATTGGATTCTGATGGAAAAATTCTGAAGCCCTATAAGAGGGAGAGCTGGCGTGCCCGCACGCTTGCAAAGGGCGAGGCATACCAGCTGCCACCGAAGCGTGGTGTCAGTCCAGCCGAACTGAAACTTGAGGACTTTATTAGCCTTCTTGGAGAAAGCGAAGGGAACGCTGTGCGTGCTGTGATTGCAGGTGTTAATATGCCGCCAGTGCTCGCGGAAGAAGTGTTCACCCGTGCCCCGGTTTCCACAGAGGCAAGCGCAAGCACTCTTTCCTCCAAGCAGGTGAAAGCGCTTTACTCTGAAATCTCAAAGCTTTACTCAATGCCTGCCCTGGAAGGAGAGTGCGCGTGCCTTGTCGTTCACTCAAGCAAGAGGGTATTGCTTCCATTCAAGCCAAAAAACAAGCTCGAGGTGTTGGCGCAGTATGATTCCTTGAACGATGCATTGAACGAGCTTCTCCTTGTCCCTTTTTTAAAGCCTGCTACAAAAGAGAACAGGAAAAAGCAAGAGCTTGAGAGAACGCTGAGAGAGCAACTGCAAGCACTCGAGGCAAGCGAGCGTGCAGAAAAAGAAAACAGAAGAAAAGCAGAGCTCATTTACGCCCACTACCCTGCCCTCGTGCAGGCAGTAAACAAGATAAGAACACTTCAGGGCAAGAAAAAAGAACACATTATGTATAAGTTCCTTTCTGGAGTTGTTTCTGTAAAAGCTTTAGATTTAAAAAAGAAGAGTGTTGTCTTTGTGGTTGGTGACAAGGAATGAGTCAGTGGGCGAGAAGTTCCCTTTCATCTACTATGAAGACGTCACTTACTGCTGTTACTGCCGAGTAGGGCACTTCTATTATTTTGTCCTTTGCGTTTATCTTTTTCACTATTTTGCTGTTTCTATCCAGCTCGATTAACAGCCTTTCAATTTCGCCGGTTCTCTCGTTAATTAGCAGGTCCGAAAGTTTTCCCACTTCGTCTCCCCTATTCGTTATAACTCTCTTTGTAGCGAGTTGCCTTGCAATGGTGTACTTATACATCTTTTCACCTAATTAAGTAAAACTCTACCTGTTTTTAAACCTAACTCATGGCTTTCTACATAATGGCCTTGCTTGTGGCTTTAATGGGTTTTTGTTGGTATTGCTCTCCTGTCCTGGTTTTTTTATTTTGCTCTCGTGTTGTTTTTTTTGTAAGCCAATGTTTATTAGGTTTTTCTTATATTTAAATATAACGTTTGAGGTGTTTTTTTGGAAAAGGGAGAAAAGGAACAGAAAAAGCGTTTTTGGAACGCTGCAAGGATTGTTTTTGTCCTGTTCCTCGTGGTTGGAATTCTTGTCGGTGCAATCATCGAGCACTTTTTTGTGGAGGAGCACTTTTTTACCAGTGGGCTTAAAAGCAAGCTGCAAGCCAAAACCAACGAATTAAAGCTCATGGAAGAAAACTTCAAGAAGTGCATTGATGAAAAAGCTGCACTCGAACAAACCTGTAAGTGATTTCTCCAGATTCGTCTGGTTTGCCGGGTGGTGCGTGGAGCTGGCTGCTGGGGAGACAGCTTTCTGGCTACATTTCTTCTACTACTTTGCCGTTTGGTTCTTGTTCTGAGAAGACCTGTGCAGTGAAGAGTTTTACAACAGTGTCATCCAATTTCCATGCATCTGGGAACAGCCCTGCTTTTAGGCAGGTTTGTTCAAGGAACGCTTCATTGCCCCAACCGAAGTCGGTTGCAACCTGTGGGAGCAACAATCCAGAGTAACTTCCCCTTTCGACTATTATGCCGTGTTCTCCGATCTTTATGCTTTTTGGGAGTTCGCTTTTTTTTGCCTTTACTGGCGGTGTTAGAACTGAAACTTCAACTGTGACTTTTTTCACTTCTTTTGAGGAGAGTGCTGGAAATCTCGTGTCACGTGCTGCTGCTGAAACAGCTGCTTCTATCACTGCGGTCCACAGTTCTTTCACTGGGTATGGCAGCCCAATGCAGCCCCTGAGCTTTTTTTCCGGGTGTGTGTTAAGAGTCACAAACACTCCTCTTTTTTCCGTGAACTTTTCTCTTGGTGGTTTTTCACTATAAAGCGAGCCGCTTGCACAGTAGTATTCAATCGCTTTTCTTGCAAGCTTTACAAGTTTTTTCCCGTCTCCTAAGCTCAGCTTTTCGTCCATACAAGCCTTTATCTGTTTTATGTTTTTATTCTTTATTGTGATTGCATGGAGCCACTGGTTCGTGAGATAACCGAGTTTGGGTCGTTGCAGGTTTATGTTCAGTCCTCTGAATCAAACCTTTTTGATTCCACCAAGCGCTATTATGCTGGGCTTGGCAGGAAGCTTGGCTTTGAGGCCAGGAAGGGTTTTGAAACAGAGGTTGCTGGCACGAAACTTCCAGCTGTGGAGCTTGCTTGGCTTGATGCTGGAAAGCCACTGGTTGCATTTTCTTTTTGTTTCGGCTCGCGTGAAGAAATGATTGCTTCAATTTTTTCACTATTGGCGGTGCAAGCTGATTTCTCTGTCATCATTACATCTTCAAAGGCCCGTAATTATTCTCTCGAAGAGTTGAAATCTCTCATTGAAGAAGCAGTGTTCCTTAACCTGACAACCAAGTTTGTCTTGGTTGACATTTCAAGGGAAGAGTTTTTGGTTGTTTGATTTGGAGGATTGCATTTAGACATGCCTTTTTGGTTAAAACTCCTGCAATTACCTTTTTAATAATTTTTTCCCGTTACTTTTGTAATGCTAAGAGAGTTTGCGAGAATTGTGGCTCTTGCCCTGCTTGTGGCTGGCCTTTTTGTCCCTGGTTGTGTTGACGAAAAAGAGTTCACCAAGGCTCGCTTTGAGTGCATTGACTTGACCTCGCAAGCCTATGCTCGTGTTCCAGAGTGTGACTCGCAGGAAGAGTGTTTTTCCAAGCTGGAGAAAGGGCTTTTCAGTTTCTCAGATGAAGAACTGGCCTATGAGACAAGGCAAAAACTATTTGAGTACAAGAACCATGTTGCGAGGAGCTGGCTTTACTATAATCGTGCCCTGAAGAGAGTTGAGGGCATCCGTTCTGTCTGCTTGTCTGGGAAGGGCTTTGAGCGACTTGCTGGTTTGTCAAATGAACTCAACCATTTTCTTCTTGTCTCGTTTGATGAAGCGGACAAGGCAGACATTGAAAGCCTTTCCATTCTTGCCCTTGAAGCCAAGCGGCTTGAGGGTGATGACGTTTACAGGATCCGCGAGGAGGAATTATTTGATGTTTTTGTCAAGGTGAACAACAACCTTAACTCGCTTTCCCCGGAGAGCACTATTCATAGCACTTACTATGGAAAAATATTGGCGAAGGTTAAAGAGTTTAACAAGATGAGCCAAGAGAAGGGTTTTGTGGAAATAGTGCTGGCTCAGTTTGGCTTGGATGACTTGGTTTTGCCTTTTTTTGATGCTGCTGCTTCTTCGTTTGTGAAAAAGAACAGGGAGCGGGCTTTTTTCCTTCCCTTGCTGGGCAGAGCCTTTTCCTCTTTTCTCTCGGCTTTTGAGTCCTCTGCAGACCTGGAGCAGTCTCTTTCATTGCTTCGGGGCTCGCCGGCTTTTGAGTTCCTTGGAATTTACTCTGACTTTCTTGGGGAAAGAGACTCGGTTTTGGCAGAATTCTCTGCGCTCCTCAAACAGGACTGTTTGAGCAGGCGCTTTCTTGAACATGAAAGCACTGGCCTGGAAGATTCGATCCGTGAAAAAATTTCCAGTGCAAGAGAGAAGATTGACAGCATTCCGATGCAGGAATTCACTTATGTTGACAGCAATTTTTTTTCATCTCTTTACATGCTGTCAGGTGAAAAGACAAGGCTTGCCTACAGGGAGTTTGATTTTGAGAGCTTGAGGGAAGCTTGGAGAAAAAGCAACACTGAACTGGAAAAAGCAGAGTTAGATTTTCAGTCTTTGGTTTCAGAGAAGGATGCCGGCATGATTTCAATTGGTTCCCGTGCTGCTGGCCTGAAGAGAATAAACAGCAAGCTGGATGAACTGATTGCGTCCCTTGACTATGTTAAAGATTCTCTTATTGGCGGAATTGATGCTGAGTGCAAGAAAGCCATTCCCTTAATTGAATCTAAAATGAAAACTATCAATGCGGGGGTTTCTCCCAGCCTGCTTTACTACAAATCCGCTGTTGACAACAAGCTCTCATATTTCAAGAGAGCCACCTCGCCAAGTGAGAGAATCTATTACTGCCACGAAGCATTATTGTCCCTTAATTCCCTGGAGCAAGCTGTTGCAGATGACAGGAATGTGAGAAGGAATGTGAGGGCAGAGCTTGGCTCCTGCCTTGACTCGCTTGATGGGCTTTTGCCTGCTTTGGCGGACAGCCCCGGTCTTTCTGAAACCATTCAGGGTTTTAAGGAAAGGGTCAGCTTTGGCGAGTTTGATGCAAGTTACAAGGAAACCTGCGAATCTCTCCTTTCAATGGCTGAGGGTTCTATCAGGGAAGAGTTTGGGGTTTCAGGCATTGAAGAATCTTTTTCTGACTCCATTGACTTGCTTGAAAAGCTCTCGCTCTTGACTGACAGCATTCCCTCTGCCAAGAACTCTTCTTCAACTGTTTCTTTGAAAAAAGAGGCATCAGAGCTCTCGGGGTTCTTTAAAGACAGCAAGCTTGATTTGACTAGAGCAGTTGACAGGCTTCCTTCGCTTTCGTGGCGCGTGTCAGAGCTGAAGAGAAAACTCGCAGAGAAAACAAGCGGGCTCTTATCAGACTATGTTTCAGAGAGGGCAGTAACTGTTTCTGTCCCGGTTGATGAAGCTGTGCTGGGCAAAGAATTTAAGAGTATTAAAAGGGTTGAATTCTTTAACCCTTTTTTTGACTGGAGCTTGCCTCTCTCTGCCCAAGTGAGGCTTGCCCAATGCCTTGATGGAATAAAGGCAAAGTCTGGCAATGTGAGCGATTTTACTGTCAAGGGTAAAAATGCCTTAGTGGAGTTTTCCTCGCTTCCAAGGGGCACGTCTTTTATCGAGGTTTTTTCTCGCAGCGTTGTTCCCTTTTCAGAGAGTGAAAGGATTGTGCAGCTTAGTGAAGAGTATGCCGAGGTTGAGAAAAAAATTGTTTTCAAGGGCAGTTCGGTTGTTTCAAGGCTTAGGGTTGAAGCACCCCTCAGCTCGCCTGACCTGAACGCCTTTGGGTTGCGGGCAGTGCATGCTGGAACGAGCATTCCAGTTTTTTTGAATTCAGGAAACGCAACCCTGCTCGTTGAAAACGCAAAGCCGGAGCAGAGTCTCTTCATATACTACAAGCTCTCGGGGCCTTTATTGCTGGAAAAGCATCTCTTGAGCTCGACCAGGATAGATGAAAACAGCTCGCTGCAAGAGTACAGGTTCACAGCAGAAAACAGGCTCTCTTTTTCCCTCAGCAAGTTCAAGGCAGTTTTTCCTTTTCCCCATGCCAGGGAGAGAATTGAAAAAATCGAGGTCGCTGATTCAATGGAGGGGGAGAAAAAAGCTTTCCTCAAAGAGAACAGCATCGTGGTTGAAGCAGGCTCTCTTCTCCCGGGTCAGAGAAAGGACTTTACTGCCCTGGTCTGGGTTAAAGATGATGCTGTTTTCTTTTCACGCCTCGTCAGGGAAACAGAACAAAAACTACAAACTCTCTCCTTTTCCGAGAACACTGAAATAGCGAGAAAAGCACGCTCCTATATCCCGGAACTCAACGCGCTTGGCGACTTGAACTTCGAGAAGAACAAGAAAAAGGCAAGCGAGCTTTTTGACCGTGTTGTAAGCCTTGAAAAGAGTGCGAGCCTTGACTCGCAGCTTGGCTTGGAAATTGGTTTCCTTAAAAAACAGGCGGAGGAGAAAATTTCAGCGTTTAAAAGACAGCTCAGTAAAGCAAAAGAGCTTGGTTTCTCGGACTATGCGCGCTCTTTAACTGTGGCTATTTCCAATGCCGGTGAGAAACTGGCAGGGGCTGAGAGTGCAAAGAATTCTGACAAGCAAAAAGCCTTCCTTTTACTGCAACAGGCAAACTCCGAGCTCGCTGGCTTTGATTCAAAAAAAGCACTCGCTGGAATTGAAGACCAAGCAGAGGCTTCTTTTGGGGGTGTAAGTTCTGCAATTCAAAGGCTTGAATCCCTCAACCTCAAGCCGCCAAGCCTTGCTTTGCTTCGTGAGCAGGCAGTTAAATCACGCGACGCGCTTGAGAAAAGCATTTCAGGAAATGACTTGCTTGGTGCAAAACAAGAGCTCGATAACCTCACGGGGCTGTCTGCCAAAGCTAAAACCTTGTTTGTTGCTGAAACAGAGCGCGAGGCTGCCAAGATAATGGAACTTGCTAACAGTGCAATGGAAGCGTGTGCTTCAGCGAGAGCAGGGCTTTCTGCACTGAAGGGCGAGCTTGTCTCTGTGCAGCCAAAGCAACTTGTGAGTGCAAGGATCATGCTTCCGCTTGGAGACAACGACCTGCAAAAAGTAGAGCGCGAACTTGAAGAAAACTGTTCCACCAATACCGGGCTTTTCAAAGAGCTTGGTGCACTTGCTGGAAGCGGAAAGAATGCAGAGATTATAGCCAGGGCAAATGGCACTGACTTTGAAGCAGTGAGGAAAAAAGCAAGCAAAACAACTCGCCTGGTTAACTCGCTTAATAATGCAATTAAGTCAGAGGCTCTTTCATCGCTTTCACGTGCAAGGGAAAAACTTGGTGGATTGGACAAGGAAGGCATCGGGCTTCTTGAAGAGTCAGTTTCAGAAGCCCGCAGGAACAATTACCTGAAATCACTCGTGTTAAGCAGGGCAGCTCTTGCTTCTATGGAAAGACAACCAGGAGCAGACTGGAGCGTGTTGCTCTTTCCGCTGTTTGTTGTGCTGTCAATTGCCTTTGTGCGTGCTTACAAAAAAACAAAACGCGGGCCAACCAAGTTCTACAAGCGCATCCCAAGGCACTTTTAGGAAAAAATCATTTTTTTCTCTTTTCATTGCTTGGTAGCACAAATAGTCATCGAAAGCTTTAAATTCTTTCAACGTGTAATCTCTGTGGTTTTTTGAGGTGAGATAAATGGCAAGACCGGGCAGAAGAAGTAAGTCAGCTGGTCCAAAGCGCCGCTCCAGTGGTTCTTCTGTGAGCGCGCTTGGAGGTTCGGTTCATGGTGGAGCATGGTCTCTTTCAGGGCGGGCTAGGAGAAGAGCAAGGCCGCTTTCGTTTAGGAATTCAAGTGCGAGAATTCCGCCCACAGCCAAGAAAAGAGGGCACGGGGTGAGAGTCAAAAACCCACCCAGGCATAGAAAGGGCGGCAAGGGTTATAACAAGTCCAGGGCACGAGGCGCTCCACGCAATAAAAGGTAAACAGTCAGCCACATTAGCAGTTTGTTTTATTCTATTCAACAGCCATAGTATGGCTGCCATTGCCTTGGGCTGACGTTAAAAAATAGCGATAGCAACTATGCCTTATACTCTTCCCTTGTTGCAATATAAAAATAGATAACTACCGCGATTGCCGAGAGCACAACAATTGCCCCAATCACCAGCACTGGGTTTTCTTCCTTGAATGATAGTCGTGCTTTTTCGCATTTTTTTTCTGGAACATCTTTTGCTGAGTAAGTGCAGCCAATGCTGTAGCTGCCTTGTGATATTGCTCTCACTGTAATTTTTTGAGTGTAGGCCTGTCTTGCTCCCAGTTCGCCTAGTTCTATTTTGCTGTTTCCATTTAGGATTTCAAGGCCAGTGCTTGGCTCCAGGAAAGCTTTTATTTTTTTAATTGGTGCTTTTTCCTTGTTAAAGATTGTGAATGAAAGAATTGCCTCTTTTTTTTCCTGGTTTATTGCTTCAATGCCGATAGTGCTTGTTAGTTCAGCTCCTTGTTTTGGGTAGATGAAGATGCTGTTAGATGAAAGTGTCTCTGTTTCCCCGAAGGCGTTTTTGTAAACCGCGATTGCTGGCGGCAGACTCATTGGCACAGCTTTTTTCACTCTTATCGTGTAAGAGATGGTCTTGGTCTGGTTGGGGTAAATGATCCCAGAAAAGCTTGTTTGCCCTATTTCTTTTCTGGATGGCCTGGTCCCGGCTTCTCTAACGCGGTTGTTGAAGTCAACTGTTGAAAGCGCGGTTCCAGTGTTAGTCAAAAAAATCGTTATGTTTAAGTCCTCTCCTGTGCTGGCATTATAGCTTTCAACGCATTTGTTGTTTTCCAGCATTATGCATTTCCTGAAGTCTTTTTTCCTAAAGCGTGGTTTCTTATAATAGCCAATGAGTGAGTCGTTTGAAATCGTTATCCCTGTGATGCTTCTTCCAGTGCTGGCACAGACTTTTAGGGTGTTTTCTTTTTTTATCAGCTCCCGGTCTGTCTCGGTTCTTGCCCAACATTCCCCTCTTGCGCATTTGAAGTCCGAGGCATTGAAGCTTTTAAGAAAGGCGTTGTTAAGGTAAAGGGAGACCGATGCCTTGCCTTCTTTTTTTGGTAAAAATGCTGCTTTTATGGATATTATGGGAAAAAACTCCTTCCCAGGGTCTGGTATTGAGAAGAGGAACTCAGTGCACGCTTTTTTTTCAGTTTCTTTTAATTCAAAGCTGTTATAGCCGAGCTCTTTGAGGGAAACCTGGTTTTCCGTTGCAGCGACAAGTGGCAGGATTACCATCATTGCCAGCAATAATGCAAAAAGCGAATGCTGTGCTTTGTGCATTTGGCGCTCATTTGATAATTTCACGCTCTCTCAGCTCCTTTAATATAAGGTTGAGAGTTTCTTTTATTTCTTTCTCATTCCTTACTTCAATTAGCCTCTTCTTGCCGTATTTTCTGAGCGCGTGCTTTTTGCAGTAATCAATTCCCTCACAGAAGACATTGTCTTGGGTTTTCTCTGCGTTGTAGCCGCGTGTCTCAAGTCTTTCCTCTAGGATTTCTGGGTGAACCCGCAGCACTATTACTGCGTCAACTTTTAGGCGTATCTCGCAGAGGACGTGGCCTTCGAGGACTATGTTTTTGTTTTCCTCAAGGGCTTGCGAGGCGTATTTTTTCAGGTCTTTTAGTGCAAGCACCAACTCCGAGTTTTTGTGGTCGAATTTCCCAAACCCTTTTTCCAGGGCGAGTTCGTATTCGTTAACGTATTTGCACTTGAGTTTTTTGGCAAGCTTTTTTGCAATTGTTGTCTTGCCTGTTCCAGGCGAGCCGGTTACAACAAGCTTCATAGCCTAATAGGGCTAAAAAATGGTTAAAAAGGGGGGATATGGCGGCTGGTCAATTCCTGAATAAATTAAAAAATTGCTGGCAGGGGTGGTTGATGAGGTAAAACAAAACAGTTATTTTTTTCCTTGGAATGCAATGCAGTTATCCGGCCGAGTAGTGCCCCCGTTTTCAAGCTCTCGGCACAGCGTCCTCGCCAGCTCTTCGCTCATGGTTTGTTTTTTTTGCTGTGAACCGCAGTTTTCTTCCAGCATTTTAACCCCCTGCTAGCGTAGAATAATATGTGCCACCAATTTAAAAATCTAACGTTGCAAAAACCCCAGTTTGGGCTTTTTTTTATGTATAAGGCTTTTATAACAATTTATTCAAAAAATGCAGCTCAATACGGGCTTTTTGCTTATGTATATTTGGCTTTTTTTAAGCCTTTTTTTATTTTCGAAAAATTCAAAAAAACACTGTTATGTATACTTATGCATTTTTGGAATAATTTTTTTCCAAAAGAAAAACTTTGTTTCTAATCAGACTAGGCGTATTGCGTCCAGGTTTTGCGGCGAGGAACTGTTTATTCTCATTTTTCTGCTGACAAACCTGCTGAGGCTTGCTGTTTTTGACTTGTCGCCGTGCCCTGTTAGAACTAGTTTTGGTTTTGGCTTGAGGCGTTTGAGGTATGCTGTGAGCTGGTTTCTGTCACTGTGGCCTGAAAAACCCTCTATGCTTTCTATTCTCATTCTAATGTTTAGAGCCTTTGTTTTGCCATTGCTTCCAGTTATTGGCAGGATGCTTGGGCCATTTTGTATTTTTCTTCCCAGTGAGCCCTCCCCTTGGTAGCCAACGAAGATAAGGGTGTTTTTTGGGTCTTCTGCCATTTGCTTGAAGTATTCCAGGCTTGGGCCGCCTGTGAGCATTCCGCTGCTTGCAATTATTATTGCCCCGCCTTGCCTGATTATTTCTTCGCGTTCTGTGTCTTTTACTTCTTTGAATATTTCTGAGGTGAAGGGCGAGTCATTCTGGAGTATTCTTCTTCGCACGCCTTCCCTGAGGTATTCAGGGTATGCTGTGTGGATTGCTGATGCCTCTATTGTCATTCCATCAACATAGCACTTTGTGTTGAGCACATTTCTCCTGTAAAAGTTCTCCAGCACGAGCATTATTTCCTGCCCTCTTCCAACTGCAAATACTGGTATGAGTACATTGCCTCCTTGTGCCATGGTTTCCTGCAGCACCTGGAGGAGGCGTTCCTCTGACTTTTGCCTGTTTGGCTGGATGTCCATTTTTCCGCCGTACGTGCTTTCAATGAGGAGTGTTTCGAGCCTTGGAAAGCTTATGTCTATCCTGTCGAATAGGCGGGTGAAGCCGAACTTTATGTCTCCAGTGTAAACAAGGTTGTGTGCTCCTTGCCCAATGTGCAAGTGAACTGATGCAGAGCCAAGTATGTGGGCTGCGTTGTAGAGGGTTAGGCGCATGTCTGGAGCAATGTCTGTTACTTTTCTGTAGTCTCGTGGAATGCAGTATTTGAGCATTTCTTTCACGTCTCTTTCAGTGTATGGGGGTTCTTTTCCTTCTTTTACCAGTACGTCGATATAGTCAAATTGTAACAGGGCCATGAGGTCGCGTGTTGGCTCAGTGCAGTAGACTGGCCCCCGGTACCCTGATTTGAATAAGTATGGAACAAAGCCGCTGTGGTCGAGGTGCGCGTGTGTTACTACAACGCCGTCGATTTCGCTGAGCGGAAAGTGCAGGGCGTCAAGGTATGGGTATGGCTCGTGGTTTGATGCCACGTTTATGCCACAATCCAGCAGGAATCTTGTTTCGTTTGTTTCTGCAAGAATGCAGCTTCTTCCAACCTGTTTGAAGCCGCCGAGGAATATGAGGCGCATCCAGCCATTGCGGTTTTCTGGCATTTCCCTGTAGATGCGTTCTGCGACGCTTTTGAGTATTTGTTTTCTTTCCTTGTGGTGCTTGTGCATGTGGTGCCTTATTCCTCTTAGAATGTCTGATTTTTGGGTTGGGGCTCTGAGTATTCTTGGTGTCCAGCCTGTTTCCATTATTATCCTTTTTGAGGTTGAGCCTTCTTTTCCGATTACCAGGCCGGGCTTGAGGGCTTCTATTACTACTTGTGAGAATGAGTCTTCGAATTCTATTTCTTTTATGCCTGCTTCTTCTGGCACTATCTGTTCTATTTTTTCCCTCGCCTGGTCGTGTTCTGTGAGTAGTGATTTGTCTGTTCGAACGTTGAGCATTTTTTTGAGCTCGAATGCTGCTTTTGCCACAATGTTTTCGTTTTCAAAGAACGCGCGTGGGTTTTTGGTGTAGACTGCAACCTCTGGCCCTTCTAATTCGATTTTTGTAACTTGGGCTGTTGGGGGCATGGTTGTCTTTACAGCTTCCTTTATTTCATCTATTCTGCTCATTAAAATCCTCTTCAACTCTCTTGAAGGCAGTTTTTAGAATTAATCATTTCCCTGAAATGTACTTTTCGACTTCTCTCTTTGGGAGTTCTCTTATGCCGTTGCTGTTTATTACCATTACTGAGATTGTTCTTCCACCAGTGTATATGTCTCGCTTTTTGCTTACTGTTATTGCTTTTACTGCGAGTTTTATCCCTTCTTTTTCCAACATGTTCTTTTTGTAGTTTTGGTCGAGCGTTGCAAGCGCCAGCTGGGTTCCAGAGCCGCTTGTTGCATACTGGTTCCTCTCAAGCACGCCCCCGTATGGCGTTATTTCAAAGAGCTGGGGTTTTTCTGCAATGCCACCTATTATGAATTGCACTGAGTATGGAAAGTAGCGGTTTGCATTCAACACGTTTGAGAGGAACGTGGTGAGTGCCCTTGGTGTTATCCTGGTTTCCCGGTCTGTTTCGTAAAGTTTTGCTTTTGACCTTAGGAATCTTATTATTGTAAGCGAGTCTCCAACCGAGCCCGCGTTTGTCACTGCGATGTTGTTTGTTATCTTGTACAACTTTTTGGCTTCCAGGTCATAGCCAAGGTTTCCGAGTGTTGCTTGCTTGTCAGCAGCGAGCACTACTGCGTCTTTTGTTATCACGCCGACTGTTGTAGTACCGGTTTTTAGTTCTTGGCTTCCAGCTTCCAATCAATTCACCTTTATAAAATAGACAATTAGCCCTTTTTAAAATCAGCACGAGCCTAATCAAATTCCCCAGCACAATATTTAAAAGGGTAACTATGTGGCTTTATCCCTTTTCTTCTGATGTTTTGTTTGCATTTGTTTCTTCTGTTGTTTTCGTCTTTTCTTGTTTTGTTTCTTTTTTTTCTTGTGTTTCTGGTTTTTCTGTCTTTTTTTGTTCTGGTGTTGGTGTTTTGTTTGTTTCTTTTTCCTGTTTTGAGTATTCTTCGATGAAGCGCACTTTTTTCAGGCTTGCATTTTTTAATGCGCTTTCGGCGAAGGCTTTTCGGATTGGTTTTGAGTTTTGTGCTTGTTCTGGCAGTGTTATTCCCAGCTCGTCGCCTTTCAGGTTATAGTTGATTGAGGTTTCAACAAATGGGAAGTATCTTTCGAGCAGGGCTTTTATTTTTTCTTCTTTGTTAATGATTGTTTCTTTTATTTCGATCTCGTACTTTACTTTTTTTCCTGCCAGGGGGTGGTTGAAGTCAACTCTCACGCGGCCACCGCTTACTGTTTGGACTCTGCCTTGCATGTTGTTTATTTCCACTGGCATGCCTGGGTAGGGTGTGAGTTTTCTTGCCTTAAAGTCGCGCATTGGCACCATGCGAATGAACTCAGTATTCCTTTCACCGAACGCTTCTTTTGGCTCTAGTTCAACAGTGAACTTTTTTCCTTTTTCGCTCTTTTTTATCTCTTCGTCTACCTTGTCGAAGAAGTTTTTTTCGCCTATCACTGCAACAATGGGCTTGTATTTCCTTTTCTCGTTGTATATGCCTGCTTCAATTGCTTTTTTCTCCAAGGTTGTGTCAAAGATTTCCCCCTTTTCATCCATTCCGGTGTATTCAACTTTTACTATGTCGCCTTCCTTTAAAACCATTACAATTCACCTTTGTTTAACAACAGCATAACTCTCTTGAATTTGTCATGCATTTGCCACGTATAACAGAACGAGTGCAATACGATTTTAGGGAGTACTAATCTTTTAATTCTTTCTGGCTTCTCTGTTTTAAATGAACATCATGCTTACCGGGGGGCATTGATGCACGAATAGGCGGATGTTGCTAACAGGCAGGAGAAAAAAAATGAGTGAAAAAAACAGAAAGTTTAATAAGGGGTTTTCATAGATGGATAAAAAGCTTGTTGGGCCCCTGGTGCTCATTGTTCTCATAGTTGGCTCTATGGTTGTGCCTTGGGTGACCCATGCTTTAAAGCCAGCTGGCAACCACACTACACCCTCTGAGACGCCTGTGCCGGGTGAGACACCAGCTGATAATTCAAAGGTTGCGTTTTTTGCCCAGGGCGTTGATGCTAATATCCAAGAGCTCAGCCAGGTGTACCCACTGCAGGGCTATACTGATAAAACAAACCTTGCAACCATGATTGAGTCAATACAGCGCCTTGAGAGCGTTTCAAGGGTATTGAACCCAAAATTTGGAAACCCAGAAAGGGGAAGGGAAAGGTTCATGCCCTTTTCTGCGGAAATCGTGCCATCGCGAGACTCCAACATTGAGGAAGTGAAAAGAGAGCTTGTGGAAAACTCCATTCTCTCCGACGTTGTTGCTTTCAGGAAGGCAATAGTTAAACTGCCAGTGCATATTAAAGTGAAGTCTCTCAAGCAAGACTTAAATCTTTCAAGGGATGTAAGCCTTGAGGAGCCCTTTGCGTCCTGCATTGTTGTAACAAATGCTCTTGTGGGAGACCAGTTAAAAGTAACCCTTTACCTGCAAATGGCCGGTCAAAGGGTTTTAAAGGAAACATTGCAGAGTAGCATGGAAGAAGACCTTTCAATGCAGCCAAAATATCACAAGGCAGAGTTTGAGACAAGTATTGCAAGGGTTGAAAACTATCTTGGCTTTGAGGAATTGTTTCCCTACAACGGCTTTGACAGGAACAATTTAAAGCAGTCACTGCTGGACGTTAACGGCGTTGAAACGGCTGATTTTAAGCTATTGTTAAGGGAAAGCTCGTTTGAAGTAAAAATGCCGCTCTCTGGCAGCGAGGATGCAAACAAGCTGAAGAAGGATTTAAACGCTGTTCTTTTGCCCTTGCCTGGTGTGGAAAAGGTGTCCTTTGCCTTGGATGAAAACAAGCTTTCAGCGCACGCTGCTTTCAAGCAAGAGGCATATGCAACAGTGAGATCTGGTGCGCTCAAGGCTCTTAAAAGTACCTTTCCGGATTCAAACTTTGAATTCGTTGACCCAAAAGCCAGTATTCAGGGAAGCGTTGGTTTTTCTGCTGATGCAAGTGCTGAAGAAATCGCCAAGAACTCCCACGTGGTCTTCCAGTTATTTGGGCTCAAACCAGTTATTTGGCAAAACACTTTCTTTGATGCTAATTTCTTGCCTGCAACAGACGGCAATTTTTCCGTGCCAGAGGGGCAGCAGGAAATGCCTTTGAGAGCAAAACCTGGTTCAAAGCCAGGGGACGCAGTCAAAGTAAACGTTTATTTTTCAACAATTCGTGGCAAGATAACGCCCGAGATGCAAGCCAGAACCGAGCTTGTTTCATACCTCAGCAAAACAAAATAGCCCTAGTGTGAAGAAAACTTTGCTTTTCACACTCTCACGCCCGAAGCCCCTGCCTTAAGGCAGGGGTAAAATTTTGTTGTA
>CAZGDN010000003.1:0-1175 GCA_964525235.1 uncultured archaeon
AAAACACAAAAAAATACAAAACAACACTAGCCCAGCAGAAAACCAAAAACAACCAACGCATTTACAAAACACAAAACAACACCATCAACTAAGGCAATAAATGACACCAACAACAATACCAGCAACCACAAGCAGGAAGAAAAAAACACGCATTGGTCTACAAGTTTTGACTTACTGGTTTTTAATTCTTTAAATCCTTTTACTTTTACATATAGTTAGTGTGTACATTTGGTTGGTGTTAAAGTGGCTCTTGAAAGGATTGAAGAGTTTGTTTGGGGTGTGCCGAGGGAGGGAAGGATGAGGGTGCCTGTAAGGCTTTACATAGACGAGGGAATGGCTGCGGAGCTGGAGCGCGAGGAAAAGAGCGAGTGGAGCACGCTCAGGCAGCTCAGGAACATTGCAGCGCTGCCGGGCATTCAGGGGAAGGCATTGGCGCTCGCGGACTGCCACCCTGGTTACGGGGCGCCAATTGGCGGCATTGCAGCGATGGACCTGGAGAAAGGGGTTATAACGTTTGGTTCCATTGGCTTTGATATCAACTGCCTTGATGGCAACACAAAAATATTACACGAGCTTGGTTACACCAAGAAAATTAAAGATTTTGAAAAAGGCTGGGAAGAGGAAAGGATAAAGTGTTACAATCCAAGGCAGGGAATCAGGAATACAGAAATTGAAAAATTCTTGGTATTAAAGCCAAAAAACAGGGTTTACAGGGTTAAAACAGAGAACAGTAGAGAGATAATTGCCACAGCCGACCACCCTTTTTTAACACCAAGGGGCATGGTTGAACTAAGATATCTGGGCCATGAAAGAATAGCCATTAATCCATTTGAGGGAGTTGAATATGAAAAGCCAAGCAATGAGGTTATTGTTTCCAGGGAAGACATTGAAAAACTGCCGTTTAAAAAGAACATAATGCAATCAATTGACGAGCTTGAAAAAAGAGAGCTGTTGCCATTGAGAATGAACAGTGAAAAACTCCCGTATCTCATCAAATTATTCGGGTATATGCTTGGAGGTGGACAACTGTTTTTCACAAAAAAGGAGCGCGCCCAGGCATGGTTCTACGGGGAAAGAGAAGGCTTGGAGGAAATCAGGCAAGACTTTGGAAGACTGGGCTTAAAGGCCTCGAAAATTTATTCAAGGGAAAGAGAACACTCAATTAAAACACATTA
>CAZGDN010000003.1:1275-10634 GCA_964525235.1 uncultured archaeon
TGCGGCGTGAGAACGCTTGCAACAGATTTGGCAAGGGAGGACATCGAAGGCAAAAAAAAAGAGCTCGCGGAAGAACTGTTTTCACGCATACCAGCAGGGCTTGGAGTGAAAGGCAAACTGGAATTAAAGGAAAGCGAAATAGACGAAGTGCTGGTTAAGGGCGCGAAGTATGCAGTGGAAAAAGGTTATGGTTACAGGGAAGACCTTGAATTCATTGAAATGAACGGCAGGGCAGAGGGCGCAAAACCAGGGAACGTTTCACGCAAGGCAAAGCAAAGGCAGTTCAAACAGGTTGGAACGCTTGGCTCCGGCAACCACTACCTTGAAGTGCAGTTGGTTGAAAAAATACTAGAAGAAGAAAGCGCAAAGGCCTTCGGGTTATTCGAGGGACAAATACTTGTAAGCATTCACTGTGGATCGCGGGCCCTGGGCCACCAGATTGGCATGGACTATTTGAGCGAGTTAATGAAAGCAAGCGAAAAGTACGGAATTGACTTGCCGGATAAAGAGCTTGTTTCTGCTCCAATTGCAAGCGAGGAAGGGCAAAGGTATTTCTCTGCAGTGAACGCTGGCATGAACTGCGCGTTCGCAAACAGGCAGGTGCTGGCACACCTTGCAAGGGAGAGCTTCTCAAGGGTGCTTGGTGTTGGAGAAAAAGCAATAAGGACGCTTTACGATGTTGGGCACAACACTGCAAAAATCGAAGAGCACTTGGTGGAGGGCAAGAAAAAGAAACTATTAGTGCACAGGAAGGGTTCCACTCGCGCCTTTGGCCCGAACAGGAAAGAAGTGCCAAAGAGGTACAGGAAAGCAGGGCAGCCTGTACTGGTTGGCGGGACCATGGGCACCGCAAGTTATATACTGCGTGGCACCGAGAAGGGAATGACTGAAACGTTTGGTTCGGGAGTGCATGGCGCCGGCAGAAAGATGAGCAGGCACGCTGCAATAAAACAGTTTAACGGCAAGGCAATCGCGGGAGAGCTGGCTGGCAAGGGAATAATTGTGAAAACGCATTCCTGGAGGGGTGCAGCAGAGGAAGCCCCGCTGGCGTACAAGGACATTGACAGCGTTGTGAGGGTAATGGACAAAACAGGAGTGAACAGGGCAGTTGCGAGGCTAAGGCCTGTTATTACAATCAAGGGATAAAAGAAGGCACTGGAGAATGAAAGAAGGATTTTTGAGGGAAAAACCAAAACAGGCAAGCTGGCTCTTTGAACACAGGGAGTTACTGATTGTCCTGGTGTTCTTCTTCCTTGCAATTGGCGTCAGGCTCGCACTCACGGGAATAAGGCCGTTGCACCATGACGAGGGCGTGAACGGGTATTTTGTGAGCAACATTGTTGAGGGAAGAGGATGGAATTATGACCCACAGAACTACCACGGTCCAAGTTTCTTCTACATAACTGCACTTTCTTTTCTTGTATTTGGTCAGAGTGTTTTCGCGCTGAGAATTGTTCCAATAGTTTTTGGCTCGCTGATGGTTTTGGTGCCGTTTCTCTTCAGGGAAAGGCTTGGGTTGAGAGGGGTTGCAGTGAGCTGCTTCGCGCTTGCTTTTTCTCCTGCCCTGCTCTACTATTCGATGTTTGCAATACACGAAACACTGTTTGCTTTTTTCTCGATTGCTTCACTTGCGCTTTTCCTCAAGTTTGCTGAAGGAAAAAAAAGTTTGTTTCTTTATGCCGGAAGTGCAAGTTTGGCGCTGCTGTTCACCACAAAGGAAGCATCGTTTGCAATAGGGCCATTCATTGTGTTGCTTGCAGCAATATATGGCTTTTTGATTGAAAAACAGGGTTTTGGGTTGAAAAGTTTTTTCAAAAAAATCTGGCGCTGGAGAAAGCGGGCAGTGCTGGCCTTGCTGGTGTTTGCCTTGATTTATTCAATGCTGTTCACTTCGTTTTACTCAAACCCAAATGGCTTAAGTGATTCTGTCAGGTCAGTTGGGTTATGGGGGCCCCGCGTGGTAACAGAGAAAGGGCATGACAAGCCGTTCTCATACTATGGAGAACTGCTGGCTGAATATGAATTACCCCTGCTTTTGCTGGGAATTGCAGGACTTGCTCTCGCACTGTGGAAGAAAAACAGGCTGTTTTCATTGCTCGGGGTTTTCTTTTTGCTGTTGTTCGTTGGCATTTCGCTCGTTCCATACAAGACGCCGTGGATTGTGATAAACCTGCTGCCGCCGCTTGCACTGCTCTCAGGGTTTTTCGCCAAACAGTTAATGAAAAATACTCAAAAAGCGGGTTTTTTGGTTATTGCAGTTGCCCTTGGCTTAATGATTGTGATTGCTGGCCATGTGAACGTGAGTGCTCCAGCTGGAGGCAAAAACAGGTTTTCATACGTGCAAACCACAATGCAGGCAAAAGAGGTACTGCAAAAAGTGCTTGGGGTAAATGGAAGAATTGCAGTAGACATAGAAAACGGTTCGCCCTGGCCCATTCCCTGGCTTTTAAGGGCAAAGAAAACAGAGTATTACTCAAAGGACGCGTTTAAAACAGCTGGTTTTGTTCACGGTTTTGATGCAGTAATAGTGGACAGGGGCACGGAAGAAAGTGCAACCAAGGGCTTGAAGGGATACGAGGTAATAGAGTTCGATTTAAGGCCAGGAATGCCACTAACCGCCATCATAAAACAAAAGAAGAGTTTAACTGGTTAACTTAACAAAGGAAATATTTAAATACTTGTATTGTGCTTTTATTTATGGGTGATTGGTTTGAGGAATGCGTTAATTTTTTCCAGCATGCTTTTCATGCTGCTTTTTTCTAGCTATGCGTTTGCTGTTAACTGCAACATGCTGGACATCAAAACCTATGATGTTGAAGTGCAGGCTGGCTCGAGCAAGACTGTTACTTTTCTGGTTGAGAATTATGCCCCTGAGAGGTTTTACATTGACAAGGTTAATGCCTTTGACTTCGAGCAGGGCATTCGCACCGAAGAGCAGTCCTGGCAGAGCGTTGCGTTAAGCCAGCAAAGCGCGGCAGTGCGCGTTTCAATTGAAGCCGAGAAGAACGCTGCAGAGGGAGAGAGGACTGCAAGCGTTGAATTGCACGGTCACTTTCTCGGAGGAACAGAGTGCGGTTATAACAGCGTTCACGCAAGCTTTAAGGTGAACGTTGTAAAAGAACCAGTGCACAGGGTTGAATCAAGGTGCGAGGGCTTTTCCCTTTACACACTGAAAGAAAAGAGAATCGGAAACACTGGAGAACTTGACTTCGTGGCTGACAACAAGAGCAACTACCCTGCAGTGATAAAACTGGAAAGCCCTGACCTTGGCTTAAGCGATGACATGTTTTACGTGCCGGCGGGCGAGGAAAAAAATTTTAGCGTTCAACTGCAAGCAAGCTCGTGGCGAGCTGAACTCACTTACAATGTTGAATTAAGCGACTGTGGCATCCCAAACAGGAAAACAATCGTTTACTCAAGCGCCTACGAAAACACACCAGTTGAACCAACACCACAGCCAACACCTGAGGAAACAAGAAACATTGAAGTGTCTGCCGCTGCTTCGAGGGACGAAAACGGCTTCTTGGTTGAGGTTTCGGTTTACAACCCGAACAGCGAGCCTGTTTCAGGAGAACTCAACGTGCTGGCCCCAGAGGGCTGGCTTGTTGCCGGTACTGGTCTTGCGGACATCCCAGCACACACCGAGATAAAGGCGGATATCAGAATTGTTCCGCCAGCTGGTTTCACTGGCTCGCGCACTGCTACTGTCATGTTCAACCACGATGGGGTGAGCGAGGCACAGGACATAGAACTCAAAGTGGAGAAAAGCAAGAGCAGTGTTAATGCAGTTGCAACTGCAATGGCAGTGCTTGGGCCTGCTGCAATAGTGATTGGCCTCATAGTTGTGATCGCTGTGTTTGTTGTGCTGCTTGGAGCTGGCCCGACAAGGCAGGAGCTTGAGCCATGGGTGGAGGCGAAAAAATGAAAAGAACATTATTGGTCGTTGCACTGGCTTTAATTTTGGTCCAGGTTGGCGCATACGCGCCGACAGTAACGTTAACAATGGCGGGGGACACTGGAAAAATGCTCCTGCCAGCCAGCTGGAACGTGAACGCGGAAAGCCTGGGTGAAAGAATAGACCTGGCTCTCGCACTAAACAGGGAGGGGTGCTATTCCCCTGGCTATTATTTATTCAACCATGAAAGAGAATGCCTGCTTTGGCTTAGCTTTCCGGTTTACGCAAACCCTTCCATGTATTCTGAAAACCCGCAGGTAAAGCTAATTGGAATTCTGAGGGTTTATGGGGGAGTAAAGAGTGTTGCTGTTAAAAGGGTTGCAGTTGAGGGCAAGCAGTGGATCGAATTTGCAGCAGGCAATGGCACCCGCAATACTGGCCAATACACTTACCAGCATGTTTATAGTCCAAAGCAGACAAGAACAAGGCACTACCCGTATTTGACAACCTCGCATAACGCAAGCAATTCAAGCCCTGGTTATCACTCAAGCGCGAGCAGAATTGGCTATTCAGGCACAGAAAGCCCCAGGCACGCAGATGCAACTGCAGCAAACCAGGCAAGTTATTTAAGGCCAAGAACTGTGAGGCATTATGCGAACGCAACCACGGCAAGCCATGCAGGCTATTTAACGCCAAGAAGCCAAACAAGCACAAGGCACTACTCACATTATTCCGGGACGAGAAGCCAAACAGCAGTCAGGCATTACACATATTACTCCATGCAAAGGCCTGCAGTGAAAACTTCAAGCAGGAACACTTACTCGCGTTATTACCACCGCACTGGAAGCAGTTGGCTTGCCGCAAGGCTTGAATGAGAACGAATTGCAGGAAATGGTTTGAAAAACGCTGGCAAAAGGCTTTTAAACCATTGCAGGAGTATTATATTAATTGCAGAGTAGACTGTGCTCTTAACAGTTTGAAAATAGTGTGACAGGAGAACTTTTAGAGGGAAAAGAGCATAAATGCTGGCATTGATTTCTTTTTTTATTGCATTCATTGAATGCAATCCAAGAACTCAATTGCCGTTTCTCTGTTGGTTAAATTATTAGCAGAGGCTGAATGGCGTGGCAAAAAAGCACAAGCCAAGGAGCGGTTCGCTTGCGTTTTATCCAAAGAAGAGAGCTCGCTCTGAAAAACCAAGAATTGCGTCGGTTAAAAGAGAGGGCACTGAAGCAAGGGCTTTGAATTTTTATGGTTATAAGGCTGGAATGACCCACATTATTTCAACCGACCAGCACAAGAAGAGCACAACCTATGGCCAGAAAGTGCAGGTGCCGGTTACACTGATTGAGTGCCCGCCAATAAAGGTTGTTGGCTTTCGCGCTTACACCAAGGGACCGCATGGCCTGGCTGCTTTTAGTGAGGAATGGGCAAGGGATCTGCCAAAGGAAATCAGCAGGACCATTGCGGGCATTGGCAAAAAGAAAAAAAAGGACCCTGAGGAGGCTGGTGAAGTCAAGAAGAAGAGGGGCGTTGACAAAATCAAGGAGAACCTGGAAAAAGTCTCAGAAATCAGGCTTATTGGGTGCCTGCAGCCATCGCTCACCGGCATTGGCAAGAAAAAGCCGGAGGTTGTCGAAATATTTGTTGACGGCAGTGTTGAAAAACAGTTCGAGTTTGCCCAGAACTTCCTTGGAAAAGAGCTTCTTGCAAAGGACGTGTTCAAGGAAAGAGACTTCCTTGACGTGTGCGCTGTAACAAAGGGCAAGGGCTTTTCCGGGGCAGTGAAGAGAGCCGGTGTAAAGCTTCAAACAAGAAAGGGCAAAAAAGCAAGGGTTGTTGGAAGCATTGGGCCATGGCATCCTGCCACTGTAATGTTCACTGTTGCAAGACCAGGGCAGCTTGGCTATCACTCGCGAACAGAGTTCAACAAAAAGGTTCTTGTCATCGGCTCTGACCTGTCAATAAACCCAAAATCCGGCTTTAAGAACTATGGCGTTATAAAAAACGATTACCTGGTTGTCGAGGGCTCTGTGCCAGGGCCAGTGAAGAGGTGCATTGGACTGCGAAAGGGCATCAGACCAGCACCACTTGAAAAGCACGTTATTGAAGGAGTTGAGTTCATTGCCTCAAAGCAGTGATTTAAGAGTTCCGGTTTACGGCCTTGACGGCTCCAAGAAAAAAGAAGTAAAGCTGCCAAGGGTTTTCAGCGAGCAGCTGGAGCCAGAGCTCATTGAGAGAGCCGTGCTCTCAATCCAGTCCGCAGCAAAGCAGAGGCAGGGAACAAAGCCAAGGGCTGGAAGGGACAACACTGCAGAGTACCGCGCGGTGAGGGCTCTGCCAACAGTTGACCGAGGCATTAACATTGGAAGAGCAAGGCTGCCGCGCCTTAAAAACAGGCGCTTGCACATTTCTGGCAGGGTTGCAGGCATTCCCAGGGCTGTTGGCGGCCCAAAGGCGCACCCTCCAAAGTCAGAGAAAAAAATAGTTGAAAAAATAAACAAGAAAGAGAAAAGAAAGGCATTGAAAAGCGCGCTGGCTGCAACTGCACTCAAAAAACTGGTGCTGGCACGGCACGTGGTTGAAAGGGACATGCCGGTGCCGGTTGTGGTAGAGGATGACTTTGGGGAACTCTCCAGGACAAAGGATGTATTAAAGGCGTTCAAGGCAGTGGGCATTGCTCCTGACCTTGAGAATGCGAAGAAAAAAACCAAGAAAAAATCCGGCAAGGGAAAGAGGCGTGGCAGGAGCAAAAAGAAAAAAAAGAGCGTGTTAATTGTTACAGTTGAAAAAAAGCCAGTGTACAAGGCTGCAAGGAACCTCACCGGAGTGAACATTACAACACTTAAAGAGCTGAATGCTGACATGCTCGCCCCGGGTGGTGTTCCCGGAAGGCTGGCAGTGTTCACTGAAAGCGCTATTGCAGAGCTGGAGAAGTGGTAAAAAATGGAAAAGCACAGGGAAATCATCATGTTTCCACTTATAACAGAAAAGGCAGTTGATGCAATTGAAAAAGAGAACAAGATTGCTTTTGTGGTTGCAAGAAGTGCTACAAAGAAAGAGATAAGGGAAGAGGTTGAAAAAAAGTTCAAGGTAAAGGTTGACAAGGTAAACACAGTGAATGACTTAAAGGGAAGGAAGCGCGCAATAGTCCGCATAAACAAGAAGTTCAAGGCAAACGATATTGCAATGAAGCTTGGCGTAATCTAAAGGTGAAACAATGGGTAGAAGGCTCAAGTCACAAAGGAGAGGAAAAGGAGGCCCGACTTTCAGGGCAACAAAGAAGGCAGGGAAATCCAGTTACCCGCCAGTAGAGAAGTCCAAAACCATTGCTGGTCAAGTGCTTGGATTTGAAAAAAAGCCAGGCAGGAATGGTCTCCTGGCCAGGATTCTCACAGACAAAAAGGAGGAGTTTGCAGTAATAGCAGCAGAGGGAATGTTTGTGGGTCAAGATATTGAAATCGGCGAAAAAGCTGATCTCAAGGTTGGCAGCATCATGCCGCTCTCAAGAATCCCAGAGGGCTGCCCTGTTTTCAACGTGGAAATGCAGCCAGGTGATGGAGGCAGGCTCGTGCGCTCAACCGGGAGCTACTCGCTGGTTGTTTCAAAGACCGCAAAGACTGCAACCATTAGGTTGCCGTCTGGAAAAAACAAGGCGCTTTCACTGGAGTGCAGGGCAATGGTGGGGAATGCTGCCTGTGGCGAGCGAACCGAGAAACCGCTCGTGAAAGCAGGAAACAAGTATTACTTCATGAAGGCAAAGAGCAGGCCCTGGCCGATTGTGAGAGGCGTTGCAATGAATGCTTCTGACCACCCATTTGGGGGCGAACAACACCACGCTGGAAAGAGCAAGAGCGTGGCAAGAGGCGCTCCGCCTGGAAGAAAGGTTGGCCAGATTGCCTCGAAGAGAACCGGCAGGAGAAAAAGGAAGTGAGTGAATGGCAAAAAGGGAATTTTCATACAAAGGTAAAACCCTTGGAGAACTAAAGAGCATGAGCAATGCGGATTTCGCAAAGCTGTTGCCTTCAAGGCAGAAGCGTTCTCTTCTCCACGGGGTAAACCGCGAAGTGGACAAAAAGGTTGGAGAGGCACTCAAGGCAAATGATAAGGGAAAAATCATTCGCACTCACCGGCGCGATGCAATTGTCACGCCAAAAATGATTGGATTAAAGTTCGGCATTCACTCCGGCAAGGAATTCCAGGTTGTGGAAATACAAAAGGAAATGCTGGGGCACAGGCTCGGCGAGTTCGTGCTTACAAGGAAAAAGCTCAAGCACGGCAAGGCCGGCATTGGAGCAACAAAGTCCAGCACTGCAATAACAGCGAGAGGATAAAATGGTTAAGAAGAACTACCAGGAAAAAGCAGGGAAGGATGACATTACAGCAAAGGCAATGGCTAAAAACAAGCCCGCTAGCCTGAAGTATTCAACCGAAATCTGCAGGGAAATCAGGGGAAAGCCGCTGGCGAAAGCAGAAGCATTCTTGAACAGGGTGGTTGAAGGAAAAGAATTCCTGCCACTCAAGCGATACAACAAAAAAGTAGCTCACAGAAAGGGCGCGAGTGTTGCTGGCGTGAAATCCGGGCGTTTTCCGGTCAAAACATGCAAGGCATTTCTTGAATTGATTGCAAACGCGAAAGCAAACGCTGAAAACAAGGGTCTGGACACTGAAAAGCTCCTTGTGAGGCACTGCTTTGCAAGCTGTGGCTTTCGAAGGAACAAGGCACAGCCAAAGGGCAGGGTTGCAGGCAAGCGCAGGAGACAAAAGTCAGTGCACCTGGAAATAATTGTCCAGGAGGTTGCATCACTATGATTGAACGCGTGTTCATTGAACAGGGAATGAAAAACATTCGCCTGGAGGAATACCTAAAGAAGGAGCTTGGAAGGGCAGGCCTTACCGGCATGAAAATCAACAAGACCCCGCTTGTTACAAGAATCGTGCTGCACGTTGCAAGGCCTGGTCTTGCAATCGGCAAAAAAGGCAAGACTATAAGGACACTCACTGAAGATATAGCCAAAAGGTTTGGCATTGAAAACCCCCAGATTGAAATCCAGCAAATTGAAAAACCAGAGCTTGACGCCAAGGCAATGGTTGACAAGATCACCATGCTGTTGTCAAGGGGTTATTCGTGGAGGAGCGTTGCATTCAGGAGCGTTGAAGATATAATGAACGCAGGAGCCCAAGGGGTTGAACTGGTGTTAAAGGGAAAGCTTGCTGGCAAGGGGGGCAGGAAGAGAAAGGAGAGGACCGCAAAGGGTTACATGAAAAAGTCCGGCGGCCTAGCAGGACTTGTTGACTACGCGAAAGGCGATGCTTACCCAAAAGCCGGGGCAATTGGCGTAAAACTCAGAATAATACGCCCCGGTACAGTGTTCCCGGACAAGATAGGGATAGGGGAAATAATAAAGGGCTTGAAGGGCGAAAAAAGCGAAGAAAAAAAACCCGAGGACGAAGAGGAAACAGG
>CAZGDN010000003.1:10734-39116 GCA_964525235.1 uncultured archaeon
CTGCTGAAAAGAAGTGATTTGAGTGAAAGCAGGGGAAGTAAGGGACTTGGGGGCAGATGAAGCAAGGGAAAAGCTCGCAGCACTGAGAAAAGAACTCGCGAAGCAGCGGGCAGTTATTGCTTCTGGCACTAGACCAGAGAACCCAGGCAAGGTTCGCTCTATTAGAAAGGATATTGCAAGAATCCTGACAATACTTAACGAGAAAGAAAAACTGAAAGGAAAAGAGGTGAAGAAATAGAAATGGGTAAAGTATGCCCTGTTTGCGGTCAACCAATAGAACTCTGTGTCTGCGGCGAAATGGCAAAAGAAGCCCAAAAAATCCGCGTGAGAACAGTGCAGCGCAGGTTCGGCAAGCACATGACAGTGATAAGCGGTCTTGACAAGAGCATTGACCTTGAGGAGCTAAACAAGGAACTCAAGAGAAAGCTTGCCTGTGGCGGGACAGTAAAAAACGGTGTAATAGAACTGCAGGGAGAACACAAGGAAAAAGTCAAGGAACTGCTGTTAAAACAAGGCTTCAGAGAAGAGTTAATTGATGCCTGAATGGTGATTGCATGGTTGCAGGTAAAAATTTCACAGTAAACAATCAAAACCTTTTAGCCCACGAACTCATCGGGTTAAAGGTTGAAGTAATGGATTCAACGGATAAAACAAGAAAAGGAATTAAAGGAAGAGTCATTGATGAAACAAAGAACACGCTCAAAGTGGAATGTGAGGGAAAAGAAAAAGTGTTGCCAAAAAAAGAGTGCGTTTTTGGCTTCGCGCTCCATGGGAGCATTGTTAGAGTGAGTGGAGAAAAACTGTGCTTCAGGCCAGAGGATAGAGTCAAGGAGTATTGGAGGAAAGCAATATGACTGAATGCAATGACAGCAAGTGCCCGATTCATGGCCCTGTAAAAGTAAGGGGTCAGACGTTCAAGGGCAGGGTGGTCAGTGCAAAGCCATCCAGGACAGTTACTGTTGAAAGAACACTTATCGAGTTTGTGCCCAAGTACGAGCGCTACAAAAAGAAGAGGTCGAGAGTGCACGCCCACAACCCGAGCTGCATTAATGCAAGAGAGGGTGACCTTGTGCTGGTTGGAGAAACCAGGAGGCTCTCGAAGACAAAGAGCTTTGCGGTATTAAAGGTGTTGAGTGAAGAGAAATGAAGGCAATAAGTGCTTCGCAAACAAAGTGCATTACGCTGAAAACAAGGCTTTTCTGCACTGATAACTCGGGTGCAAAAGAGGTTGAAGTAATAAGTGTTAAGGGGCACAAGGGAAGAAAGAGAATGAACCCAAAGGCTGGCATTGCTGACATGGTTAACGTTGTGGTGAAAAAGGGCAAGCCGGAGATAAGAAAGAAAGTTGAAAGGGCAGTTATTGTGAGGACAAAAAAGGAGTACAAGAGAGCTGATGGCATGCGCATCAAGTTCGAGGACAACGCGGTTGTGCTCGTGGACGACAAAGGCATTCCAAAAGCAAGCGAGATAAAGGGTGTTGTGGCAAAAGAAGCCGCAGAGCGCTGGCCAAAGATTGCTGGTTTAGCGCAGCAGGTGGTGTGATGGTGAAATCAAAAAAACCCAAGAAGCAGAGAAGGGCATTCCATGAAATGCCGCTTCACAGAAAGCAAAAATCGCTTTCCGCACACTTGCACAAGAGAATAAGGGAAGAGCTTGGAGTGAGAGCCCTCCCGGTCAGAAAAGGCGACACCGTGAGAGTATTGAGGGGAAGCTTTAAGGGCAGAACCGGAAAGGTTTCAAGCGTTAGTGTTACAAAAATGCGCGTTTTCGTGGAAAAAATCACCAGAAAAAAAGCAGACGGCACAGAGGCAATGGTGCCATTCAGGGCCTCGAATCTTTTAATCGAATCACTTGATAAGAGTGACGAGAAAAGGTTCAAGCGCATTAAAAAAAAGGGAAAGGACAGAGTCAAGCCAGAGAAAAAAGAAAAGCCCGTGGAAAAAAACCAAGCTCGAAAAAGTGAAGAAAAGGGGGAGAAATAAAATGGCTTCAAAAGGCGGGAAAAAGAACCAGAAGCGGTTTGCAACACCGAGGGTGAGAAAGCAAAAAGTGAAAGAGGGAAAGTGGGCGATTCGCTCTATTCCAGGGCCTTTCAGTAAGAAAAACAGCATTCCGCTGGGTTTCCTTTTAAGGGACTTGCTTGGCGTTGGAAGAAATGCCCGCGAGGCAAAGGTTGCACTTGGCAAGGGGCTTGTTTCAGTCAACGGCAGGGTGAGAAAGGATTACAGGTTTCCCATTGGGTTCTTTGACGTTGTTTCAATCGAGGGCATGGAGAAAGATTACAGGCTGGTGTTTGACCTCCATGGAAGGCTTGAAGCCAAGGAGATTGAAAAAAAGAAAAAGAAATCAAAACTGTGCAGGGTGGAAAACAAAAAAACTACAAGCAAGGGAAGAATGCAGCTTGTCACCAATGACGGGAGAAGCATTTTTGTTGAAAAAAAAATTGACCTCAAGGCCGGCGATTCCATTGAAATAGAACTGCCATCCCAGAAAATTCTCAGAACACTTAAAATGGAAAAAGGAGCCAAGGCATTCATTGTGGGCGGAAAACACGCAGGCGAGAAGAGCGTAATCCGCGAGATAAAGCCTGGTTCTCTTGAGTCCCCAAGGCTTGTTAAGCTAAAAGCCGGCTCAAAAGAGTTTGAAACAACAGCTGAAAATGTTTTTGTGACAGGTGAAGAGAATTGAACAAAATGAGGGAAATATTCATTGGAAAGGTTGTTGTCAACATGGGCGTTGGCGAGAGCGGTGAAGAGCTCAAAAAGGGCGAAAAAATAGTTGCCCAGGTCACTGGTGCAAAAACTGTGAGAACCAGGGCGAAAGTAAAACAGCCCAAGTGGAATATCAGGCCAGGGCTCGAGATTGGTGTTAAGACAACCCTGCGTGGAACAAAAGCCGAAGAGTTCCTCAAAAATGCGCTTGCCGCGAACGACAACACGCTTTCAAGGAAAAACTTTGACGAAAAGGGCAATTTTGGGTTTGGAGTAAAAGAACACATTGAAATGCCCGGCGTAAAATACGACCCAAAGCTTGGAATAAAGGGATTCGATGTACTGGTGTCACTTGAAAGGCGCGGTTACAGGGTTAAGAGAAGAAAACTGAAAAGCAGGAGCATTGGAAAAAAACACGTGGTTTCAAAGAGCGAAGCGATTGCATTTGTAAGGGAAAAACTTGGAGTGAGCGTGGAATAATGGAAAAGAAAAAAAAGAAGCAAAAACCCAAGTGCAGGTTTTGTGGAGCCAGGGATGGCGTTATAAGAAAGTATGGATTGAACATGTGCAGGAGATGCTTCAAGGAAAACGCGGAAAGGCTTGGATTCAAAAAATATGATTAGGTGAATGAAATGACTTTAACTGACCCGATATCAGATGCACTTATCTCAATGAAGAATTGTGAGAGAGTGGCAAAAAAGGAGTGCGTTTTTAGCCCTGGCTCGAAACTCCTTGGAAACATTCTCAGGGTAATGAAAAAAGAGAAGTACATAGAGGACTACGAATTCATTGAGGATAACAAGAGTGGACAGTTCAGGATAAAGCTTGCAGGAAGAATAAACGAGTGCAGGGCCATAAGGCCACGTTACACGGTGAAAAAGGACGAGTTTGAAAGATTTGAGAAGAGGTTTTTGCCAGCAAAGGATATTGGCATACTGATAGTTAGCACGCCACTCGGCGTTCTTTCACACAAGGAAGCAATAGAGAAAAAAACAGGGGGAAGGCTCCTGGCATACGTTTACTGAGGGACAGATGACAATGAAGATGAAAATTGACTTCAAGGAACCGGTCAAGGTTTCCCTAGAGGGACAAAAGGTAACACTTTCAAAGGGTGACATAAGCGAGAGCGAGGCGTTCAGGTGCAAGGATGTTACTTTCTCGCTTGAAGGCAACTCTCTCGTGCTCGAGGGACACAATGATAAAAAGAAAACAAACTCCATAATGCGCACAGTGCAAAAAAAACTGGACAACATATTAATTGGCTTGAACCAGGGTTATGAGTACAAAATGAAGGTTGTTTTCTCACACTTTCCAATGAACATACAGGTTTCAGGAAAGCATGTTGTAATAAACAACTTTGCTGGTGAAAAAAAGCCAAGAAAAGCGGTTATTGTGGGAGATAACACCAAGGTGCAAGTGAAAGGCAAGGAAATAATCATAACTGGCACAAACAGAGAGCACGTCGGACAGACCGCGGCAAACATTGAAAAAACCACAAAAATGAAGAAAAAGGACCTGAGGGTGTTCCAGGACGGCATTTACCTTGTACGCAAGGGAATTGTGGAAAAAGAGGAAGGTGCACAGAATGCCTGAAGAGAAAAAGAAAAGCGCGGAAAAAACAGAAGCTGTGGAGAAGGAAAAGCCGGCAGAAAAAGGCAGGTTACAGCGAAAGGAGAAAAAAGCAGTGAGTGAAAAAAAAGAGGGCAAGGAAGAGAAAAAGAAGAGAATGATTAAGGCAAAGACCCAAAAGGGAAGCCCAAAAAAAAGCGGAAAAGCAAGAGAAGCCAAAAAACTGGTTAAATTAAAGCCAAAAAAGCCACAGTTCAGGGGGCGCTTTGGCAAGAACTCGATAAGGAGAAAAAACAAGCCCAAGTGGATGAAGTGGCGCGTTCCAAGGGGAAAAGACCTTGACAAAACAGGGCAGTATGGAAAAACTCCAAAGAGCGGTTACAGGGCTCCCAAAAAGGCAAGAGGGATTCACCCCAGTGGTTACAGGGAAGTGCTTGTTCAAAACCCGGAACAGCTCAAAGCAATTGAAAGAGAAACAATGGCTGCAAGGATTAGCAGCAGGGTTGGAAAGAAGAAAAGGAACGAAATTGTAAAGAAAGCAAACGAGCTTAACATTAAAATATTGAACTAGGTGTGTTTGATGAAGGGAGAAAAAGCCAAAAGGGTTGCAGCGGAAATCCTCAACACCTCAAAGAAGAAAGTGTGGGTTGACCCAGAGGAAGCCGAGGCATTAAAGGACGCAATTACCAGGGAAGACATACGGGAACTCATAAAAAACGGCACTATAAAGAAAAGCAAGCTGCCGTCACAGAGCAAGGCAAGGGCAAGACTGTTAAAGGAAAAAAAGCGCCGTGGAAGAAAGCACGGCCCTGGAAAAAAGAAAACAACGGAAAAAAACAGAAGTGAAAAGAAAAAGACCTGGATAAAGAACGTGAGAGCACAGAGAAAAAGACTCAGGGAACTCAGGGCAAAGAACAAGCAGTCTGTTGAAAAAGCCGGTTATAGCAAGCTCTACAGAATGATTAAAGGGAATTATTTTAGGGGAAAACGCTATCTTGAAAGCTATGTGAAAGAAGAGGGTGCAGGGAAATGACAAAGAAAACAACAAGGCTCTCATTTAAGAGAAGGGCAAAGGGCAAAACAGATTACTCTAAAAGGCTTGCTTTGCTTAAGAGCGAAAAAAAGAGGGTTGTCTTCAGGCGCTCCAACAAAAGAGTGCTCCTGCAACTCGTGGAATTCAAGAGCAAGGGCGACATAACACTAGCAAGCGCTTCCTCGGAGCAATTGAAAAGGTTTGGCTGGAATGGAAAGTGCAATATTCCATCGGCTTACCTGACTGGCTACTGGCTTGGAAAAATGGCCCTTGGCCTCGGGGTGAAAGAAGCAGTCTTTGACATTGGACGCCTTACACCAGTGCACGGCGGGCGCGTTTTCGCCGCATTAAAGGGGCTGGTTGAAGCAGGTCTGAAAATACCGTTCAGCGAGGAAGCCTTTCCCAAGCTGGAGAGAATTGAAAAAAAAGAATCGAGGGAACTGTTAATGAAAGCAAAAGAAAGTATTGACAACAGGGAGAAAGCAAGAAAAGGGTGAGGGCATGGCGACAAGAGCGGAAAAAATGAAGGCAAAGGACGAGGAGAGAAAAGCAAAAGAGCTGGAAGAATGGGTTCCAAAAACAGAACTTGGCAGAAAGGTTTTGAACGGCGAGGTAAAATCGCTGGAGGAAATACTCAAAAGCAATACCCCAATCCTCGAACCACAAATCGTTGACTACCTTGAAAGCATGGAGGAAAAAACCATTGGTGTTCAAAAAACCACTCGCGTTGTAAGGGCTGGAAGAAAGTTTTCGTTCAGAGCAACAGTGCTGGTTGGAAACAGGAATGGAATCATTGGAATTGGCACTGCAAAAGACAAGGAAAGGTGGCCAGCAGTGAGAAAAGCTGCAAAGAACGCCAAGCTCAACCTCGTGCTTGTTAAGAGGGGGTGTGGAAGCTGGCAGTGCCCATGCAAGGAACCGCACTCAGTGCCATACAAGGTAGAGGGAAAAAATGCATCTGTGAGAGTAACACTTTACCCTGCCCCCAAGGGAGTTGGGCTTGTCGCTGGTGACAACATCAAAGCAGTGCTTGAGTTCGCGGGAATAAAGGATGTGTGGAGTAAGACACGCGGTGCAACAGACACAACACTTAACTTTGCCCGTGCAACCATCGACGCACTGGCAAAAGCATCAAGTGCAAAGTTCTCGGAAGCAATGGAGAAAAAACTAGCACAGGACAAGAGGTGATTTTGTGTTCGGAGTTGTAAGGGTGAGGGGAAGCGTTCATGTTAGAGAAGAAATTAAGAGAACCCTTGCACTGCTTGGCTTGAACAGGGTTAACAGGTTTACAGTTGTTCCAGAAAACGAATCTTACAAGAAGATGCTGAAAAAAGTCGAAAGCTATGTGACGTGGGGCGAACTGGACAGGGAAACACTGCTCGAGGCCCTGAAAAAGCGCGGGAGAACAAGCCTGAAGGAAGGCATTTCGGAAAAATTCTTAAAGGAAAAAAACCTCAAGTCGTTCGAGGAACTAGTGGAGAGAATAGAAAAAGGCTCTACCCTCAAAGCCCTGGGCTTAAAACCATTCCTTGCACTGAAGCCGCCAAGCAAGGGCTTTGAAAGAAAGGGCGTGAAAAAATCCTATTCAATGGGAGGGGGTCTTGGCTACAGGGGAAAAAACATTAATGCACTAATTAAAAGAATGCTTTAGGTGAAGAAATGAGCGTTAGAAAAAGGAGAAAAAAAGACAAGCAGCGTGGAATGCGCACGCACGGAAAAGGAAACACAAAGAACAGCCGTGGAGCTGGTTCAAGGGGAGGCCGGGGGCGAGCCGGTTCGCACAAGCACAAGTACAGCAAGTATTACGCTGACTTTGGTGGAAAAAAAGCCATGAAGCCAGCGAAAAAAGGAAAAGCCATTAATCTCTCAGAGCTCGAAAACCTGGTTGAAGTGCTTGTCAGCAGGAAAAAAGCCGAGGAGAGAGACGGAAAAATATTCATTGATGGAAAGAAAGCCGGCATTTCAAAGATTCTTTCAAGGGGCATAATTAAAAAAAGGCTGGTGCTGAAAAATATTAAAGCCAGTCGCAAGGCAACTGAAAAAATAGTTAAAGCCGGTGGAACAATAGCGGAAAGCATACAAGCAAAAAACCAAGGAGGAAAAGATGCTGGCGTTGTAAAAACCAATGAGAGGAACGAGGCCAAGTCACAGGAAGGCAGCAGTGTTCAAAGCGGTGAGAAGCAAGGGGAGGCTGCAGAATAATGGGTCTTGTTGAAATACTTGAGCCCGTTTATTCGGTTATTCCTTCTGTAAAAATGCCAGAGGTGGAGCCACCGCTTAAACGCAAACTCATGTGGAGTGGCGTTGTCCTCTTGCTGTTTTTTGTTCTTGGCAGGATTTCACTGCTGGGGCTGCCACCACAGGCAGCCAATGCAGCAAACCCCCTGGCAGCATTCCAGGAAATACTTGCAAGCCGCATGGGAACACTGCTCTCGGCAGGCATTGGCCCAATCGTGTTTGCTTCAATCATACTCCAGTTGCTCGTGGGCGGCAAAATAATTGATGTTGATCTTACTGACCCAAGGGGTAAGGCAAAGTTTCAGGGCATGCAAAAACTATTCGCAATAATAATGTGCTTCTTTGAGGGAATAATCTATCCAATGAGCGGAATGGTGCCAAGCTCTGGTCCGTTCAACGTCCTCGTGCTTGGAACCCAGATCGCAATCGGTTCAATCATTCTCTTATACCTTGACGAGGTTGTAAGCAAGTACGGCATTGGCTCGGGGATTGGTTTGTTCATTGCCGGGGGCGTGGCTGTAAGGTTCTTCTGGCAGATTCTAATGCCTCCTGGTGTTGCAATCCAGCAGCCAGCAGGCGGGTTAATCTTTCGGTTCTTTGGAAATATGACACAGGGCGCGCCAAACTATGCCATGCTATTGCCGGTAATTGTTGCAGTGATAATTTATCTCGTGGTGACATACGCAAATGCAATCCATGTGAACATACCGATTACAATGGGAAGGCGTGGCTTTGGCGGCAGGTACCCTGTCAACCTGTTGTACGTTAACGTATTGCCTGTTATCTTATCAGTTGCATTGTTTGCAAACATCAGGATGTGGGGGGCAATGACTGCAGGCATACCGGTTCTTGGAACTGTAATGCGGGGCTTGACCTGGGTTACTGGGAATGCTGTTCCAGACTGGGGACCGGGCTTTGATCACAGCATTTACAACCTATTCAATTACATCATTGGACAGCTTGGGGCAAGTGGTTTCACCATTCTCGGAAGAAGCGACATCCAGCTATATTTATTACAGGGGCTTATCTATCTTGTTGTGCTCTCTGCTTCATGTGTCTTGTTTGGAAAGTTTTGGGTTAAAATGGGGGGACAGAGCCCAGAGGACATCGCAAACCAGCTTGAAAGCTCCGGCATGTATATTCCCGGCTTTAGAAGAGACAAGAGGATAATAGAAAAAATACTAAACAGGTATATTCCACCCATTGTGATTATTGGCTCGATATTTGTGGGATTGCTTGCAGGAATTGGAAACATGGCGCTTGGCACGCTTAGCTCTGGCACTGGAATCCTGCTAACTGTTGGAATAGTTTACAAGCTATACGAGCAAATTGCAAGAGCACAATTAAAGGAATCTCACTCGCTTTTGAAGAAGCTCTTAGGATAGGGGGAAAAGATTTTATAACCATGTATTGAATGTTTATATAAGCAGAACAAAGCCATAATGGCTTTTTTCGGTTTTTCTGGTGATTTTATGGTGTTTACTAACCCGCTTATCGAAGTTGCATTGGTAGCAACAGCGATTTTCGCACTATCCCAAGGATTGAGGCAAAAACTCATCGACCAAGAAGCCCAGGAAAAACTCAAAGAAAAACAAAAGGAGTGGAGGGAACACTTAAAAAACAACAACAAGAAAAAGGCAGAGGAAACACAACAGGAGGTCATGGAGCTAAATTTTAAAGTGATGCGGGGGACAATGCCCTTAATGCTGGTATCATTCGCGGTCTTGGTTTTGGTAATCTGGCCCCTGAACAACGTTTACCCTGATGAGAGCTTTCCACTCACACTCCATGTTGCACTGCCCTTGGTTAACAAAACACCGAGCTGGATTTGGTTCCTTTTCATTGTAAACATAGTGCTTTCAATTTCGTTCGCGGTTGCAAAAAGGATATGGAAAAAAAGCAGGCAGGGAAAGAGTGATTCAGATGGCAAGCCCAGGTGAACGCAGGAAAAAGAAGAAGTTCAAGAGAATTCCGAGTGGCAGGACCAAAAAGGTAAGCGTGAAAAAGCGTGGCTCGAGGAAAAAGTGCGCGCTTTGCTCCAAGCCAGTGAGTGGAACACTCTTGTCCAGAAAGGAAGCAAAAGCTAGCCTGAGCAAGAAAAGACCCTCTGCGCCCTTTGCAGGCGAACTATGCAATGCGTGCAGGGCAAGGGTGTTTGAGGAAGCATTCAAGGTAAAAACCGGCTTTAAGAAAATAACAGAAGTGGAACTCGTGACTAGGGAGTACGTGAAAAAAGCGGTTAAAAAGGTTGAAGGGTGAAAACAGGGAAATGATTTTGACTCTAACAGGGCTGCCTGGCACTGACACCAGGAACCTGTGCAAAAGACTGGCGTTGCAGTTGGGGGTAAAGTATCTCCCAAGGGAGAAAATCATTGAAAAAATTGCATTGGAGGAAAAAAAGACAAAAAAGGAAACCGAAGACATTGCAATGAGCGAAGAATTCGTGGAAAAACTAAAGGGCTTTGTGTTCAAAGAAGCAAAACAGGACCATGTCATAATCGACTGGGGGCTTGCTGCTTGGGTTTTAAGCGAAGCCGACCTCAGGGTTTTCGTGTTATCCAAGAAAAAAGAAAGAGCAAAAAAGCTTACAAAGGTGAAAAAAGTGCCATTCATTGAAGCCAAAAAAGAAATAGAAGAACAGGAAGAAGAGCAGAGGAGCGAGTTTTTGCACCTCCTCGGCGTTAACACTCATGACCTCAAATCATTTGACCTCGTGGTAAATGCGGACAAAGTCGGCATGGATGGGGTTGCCGCCGTTATACTGAAATACTTGAAAAACGCGAGGTTGAAGTAAATGCCTGCAATTGAAAGAGGGAGAGTGTGTTTTATCTCAAGAGGGCGAAGAACCGGAAAAAAGGCAGTCATAAGTGAAGTAAACGAAAACATTGCCACAATTATTGTTGATGGAAAGAAAAAAAAGTGCAGTATAAGGCACCTTTTTCCAACCAGCGAAATCGTTGACGTTTCAAAACTGGAGAAAACAACGACAGAAAGAAAAGAGCCCAAAAAAAAGGAAAAGTGAATTAGATGGATGATAATAAAGAGAACACAGGCAAGCAAAAAAAGGAAAAAGAAGAATTAAGATACATTGTCAGGATAGCCGGCAAGGACCTCGATGGCAACAAGCCAATATTCGTGGCACTAATGCAAATAAAGGGCGTCAGTCACAGGATTGCGAGAATTGCTGCTAAAACCTTTGAAAAAGAAACAGGCATACCGTTTGACTCAAAGCTTGGGCTAATCCCCGAAGACAAGGATAAAACCCTGGAAGCAATAGTAAGCGAGCCAGAAAAGCACGGCGTGCCAGAGTGGACACTCAACAGGAGAAAGGATTACTCAACTGGAAAAAGCACCCAGTTAATCATGGGCGAGCTTGATTTTGCCCTCAGGGAAGACTACAAGAGGCTGAATATTATAAAGAGCTACCGTGGCTTGAGGCACAGCTGGGGGCTCACTGTAAGAGGCCAGAGAACAAAGAGCACTCACAGGGGCAAAGGCCCGGTTGTTGGAGTCATAAAAAAGGACGCAAAAAAGTGAAAAGGCCAGGGATGTAAATGGGAGACCCAAGGAAACCAAAGAAAAAATTTGAAACCCCAAAAAAGATGTGGGAGAAATCAGGGGTTGAAACCAGGAGACAGCTTACAACCCTTTATGGATTGAAAAACAAAAGAGAAATCTGGAAGGCTGAAACAACACTGAGAAAGAAGAGGCAGAGTGCAAGAAAACTGTTAGCCCTTTCATCAGAGGAAAGAAAAAAAAGAGAAAAAGAGCTGCTTGACAGCCTCGAAAGCCTTGGAGTGCTGGAAAAAAACTCTTCCCTTGATGACGTCTTAAGCCTCAAGGTCGAAGCACTCTTGGACCGAAGGCTCCAGAGTATTGTGGTGAGAAACGGCATGGCTGCAACAATGAAACAAGCAAGGCAGCTTATAACACACGGCCACATAACAGTAAACGGCAAAAAAGTGAGCACGCCGGGCTACCTGGTGAAAAAAAGGGAAGAGTCAAGAATTGGCTTCAAGGACGCAGCACTCGGAGCAAAGATCAAGAAAGCAATGCACCAAAAAAAAGAAGTTAAAAAAATTGTGAAAAAAGAAACATTCAAAGAAGAGAACAAAAAAGAAGGAGAAGCTCAGGCTAAAAAAGAAAAGGGAACAGGAACACAGGAGAAAAAAGAAACAGAAAAAGAAAACAAGAAGGATACGAAATTAAAAAAAACTGCGGGAAAAAAAGAACCACACTCGGCCAAAAGCAAAGAAGAAGCCAAAAAAGGAAAAAAAGAAAAGGGTGAAGAGAAGTGAGCGAGCAAAAAGAGGGAATAATTCACATCTACGCCTCGCACAACAACACAATCCTTTTACTGACAGACATCACTGGCAGTGAAACCCTTGCAAAGTGCAGCGGCGGCATAGTGGAAAAATCCCAACACAAACAAGGCTCTCCATACACTGCAATGAAAATTGCAGAAATAATGGCAGGAAAAGCAAGAGAGCGTGGAATCACCCAGGTAATAGTTAAAGTAAGGGGACCGGGCGGAAACAAGTCCTCTTCTCCGGGAAAAGGAAGCGAAGCAGCAATCCGAAGCCTGACAAGGAATGGCATAAGGATTAAATACATAGAAAACGTCACCCCTGTACCACACAACGGGTGCAGGAAGAGGAAAAAATACAGGACAAAAAGGTGAATGGATGAACGTTAAAAAGATAAGCATGGAAGGCAACAACCTTGAACTCTTGGTGACAGGAACACATGCAGAGTTTGTAAACGCGCTTAGAAGAACCGCAATGAACTCTGTTCCAACAATTGCAATCGAAAACATTGCCATTTACAAGAATGACTCGGTCCTGTTCGATGAATACATTGCAAGCAGGCTGGGCTCGCTTCCCCTAAAACTCAAGAGACCGGTTAAAAAAGGAGAAAAAATCAAGCTCATACTAAACGCCAAGGGGCCAAAAACAGTATACGGAAAAGACATTGATTCAAAAAACCCAGATGTGGAAGTAATAAACAAGGAAACCCCAATAGTAAAACTCAAAGAAGGGCAAGCCCTAAAACTCGAAATGGAAGCAATAGTGTCAACAGGGAAAGAGCACACAAAGTGGCAGCCGGGCATAATTGCATACAACGAAGTGCCAGAAATAAAAAACCTCGTGGAAAAACCCAAAAACGCCCAAAAAATAGCAGACAGTTGCCCAAAAAAAGCCCTTGAAATAAAAGCAGGTAAACTCATCCTCAAAAACCCGTATGATTGCACGCTCTGCGGTTACTGTGAAGACATGAGCAGTGGACAAATAGAACTCTCAACAAGCCAGAGCGCTTTTGTTATCAGGGTTGAAAGCATGGGGCAAAAAAAACCAAGAGAAATACTGATCGAGGCCTCTGAAATAATAAAAGAAAAAGCAACAGAATTCCAGTCAGAGCTCTCAAAATTAAAAAAATGACTTTCCCTAAAATCAAGGGAAAGGATTGAAAAAAAAGCAGGAGTACCCAAGCGGCCAAAGGGGCAGGACTTAAGAAAATGCTCACACGGCACCCACTCTGCAAAAAAAAGAGGCTTGCCTCATTGCAGAACACAAAAAGCTTGGATTGAGAAATCCTGTGGCTTAGTGCCTTCGGGGGTTCGAATCCTCCCTCCTGCATTTCCCCTTTCTTTTTAGAAAAAAGAAAGGCTGCATTTGTCAAAGAAAACCAAGCCAGGATAACATGGAAAAGGCAAGCTGCAAACATTCGAAAAAAGAAAAAAATTGTGAAAAAAAAAACTGAGATAAAAAAAATGAGAATTGATGAAAGTGGTTTCAATGAAAGAACTTAAGAAAAAGCAGGGCACAAAAGAGCTAGTGCGGGAGCTAAGAAAGGCCTCCAGGGAACGAAAAGAAAAAACCTGGAAAGACATTGCCTCGCGCTTGTCAAAGCCATCGAGGCAAATGGCAAGAGTCAACATTGGAAAAATTTCAAGGATGGCAGCCAAAAACAAGGGAAAAACGCTTGTCGTGCCAGGAAAGGTTCTGGGCAGTGGAGAACTCGAAACAGAGGCAACTGTGAGCGCCCTGGCTTTCAGTGACAAGGCAAGGGAAAAACTCGCCCGAAAAGGAAAGGCTATAAGCTTAAGGGAACTGGTTGAATCAGGAGAAAAAGCTGAAAATATAGTAATTGTTTTATGAGGGAGAAAATGGCAGTAATAGATGCAACAAACACTGTGTTCGGCAGGCTGGCAAGCATTGTTGCCGAGCGAGCTCTCAAGGGAGAAAAAATAGACATAGTGAACGCGGAGAAAGCGGTCATAATTGGCCATAAAAAAGCAATAACCAGCAAGTACAGGACAAGGCTGTCAATGAAGGGAAAAGGAAACCCGGAAAAAGGACCCAAGTTCTCAAAAACGCCCGAAAAAATAATGAAAAGAGCAATCAGAGGAATGCTGCCATTCGACAAGGAACGCGGGCGAACCGCACTTAAAAGAGTAAGAGCATATGTTGGAGTGCCAAGAGAACTCGAGGGAAAAGAAACAGAGAAAATCAAAATAGCACTCTACAACGGCAAAGAAGACGCTGTCAGACTCGGCGAGGTAAGCAAGTCGCTTGGATGGAAGTGGTGAAATGACAAAAAAGAAAGGGATTACTTCAAAGGCAAAAAAGAAGACAGCCAGTGCAAGAGCAGTGATAAGAAAGGGAAGCGGAAAAGTCAAGGTAAACAAGCTAAGCCTTGAATGCATTAAGCCACGCTACCTAAAGCGCTTCATTGAAGAACCACTCGTGATAGCTGGAGACACCGCAAAAAGCGTGGATATTGAAGTAAGGGTTAAGGGTGGTGGCTTCATGGGGCAAGCAGCAAGCGCGCGTGGCGCAATAGCAAAAGCGCTTGTGAGGTTCACGCGCTCAAAAGAACTAAAGAAAAAAATGATCGAATATGACAGAACACTCATAGTTGACGATTCAAGAAAGAAAGAGCCAAAAAAACCCCTTGGAAGGGGAGCAAGAGCAAAGAAGCAGAGCAGTAAGAGGTGAGATTGTGATAGTTCCTGTGCGTTGTTTCAGTTGCGGAAGGGTCATAGGGGACCTCTACGAAAAATTCGCAAAAGAAGTAAAAGATGGAAAAAAACCAGACAAGGTGCTTGACGAACTTGGAGTGAAGAGGTATTGCTGCAGGAGAATGCTATTAGGGCATGTTGACCTCATCGATGAGATAATGAGGTACGGAAAGTGATTACATGGTTGAAAAAACACTCGTTCCAGCCAAGGACTATCTTCAAACAGGAGCCCACATCGGGGCAAAGTTTAAAAGCGAGGGAATGCGCAAGTTTGTTTACAAGAGCAGAAAAGACAAACTAAAAGTGCTTGATGTTGGCACCATAGATGAAAGGATAAGGATCGCAGCAGGGTTTCTTGCATCATTCGAGCCAGAGAAAATCGTTGTCGTGTCCCAAAAAGAATACGGTCAGACCCCGGCAAAAAAGTTCGCAGAACTCACCGGCGTCAAAAGCCTGCTGGGGAGGTTTGTGCCAGGCGCCTTCACAAACCCGAATTCAAAGCTTTTCGTTGAACCAAGCGTGCTACTGGTAACAGACCCCAACAGTGACAAGCAGGCAATAAAAGAAGCAAAAAAAATGAGAATTCCGGTGGTTGCAATGTGCAGCACTGACAACCAGACAAAAAACGTCGACTTAATAATTCCAATCAACAACAAGGGAAGAAAAAGCCTCGCTCTTGCCTATTGGCTGCTTGCAAGGGAAATTCTCAGAAAATGGGGAAAGGTTAAAACAGAAAAAGACTTCACTGCAAAAACATCCGAGTTCGAATTTGTCATTGACGAAAAAAGCCAGAGGGCAAAAAAAGCACAGTTGGACAAAAGAAGGCGGCCAAGGAGAAAAAAGAGAAAGTGAAATCTGAAAAAGGATTAAAAACTTTCACCCGTGCTATTTTTATGAATGCAAGAGAGGCAGTGGCAGCCGGACAGTTTTACCCAGCTCGTTCAATTGAGCTGGAGAGAACACTTGAAGGCTTTTTTTCAAAAACAAAAATCGAGCCAGTTTCAAACGCGGTCATTTGCCCCCACGCTGGCTACGCTTACAGCGGACGCATTAGCGCGTTAAGCACTTCAAGACTTGTTAAAGCACAAACATTCATTATCCTGAGCCCAAACCACACAGGCCTTGGCACCCCCATTTCCGTTTCACCGCATGACTTGTGGAAAACACCACTTGGAAGCGTGCCGGTTAACAGGGCAGTCGCAATGGAAATTGTGAAAAATTCAAGCGCGGAGTTTGACGAGCTAGCACACGCCGGAGAACACGCAGTGGAGGTTGAAATTCCATTCCTTCAATTCCTGTTCAGGGCATTCAGCATAGTGCCGATAACAATTGCAAGCCAGGAAACTGCCGAATTGCTTGAACTGGGGAGAACCCTCGCAAGCCAAGAGGGAAGCATTGCAGTGATTGCTTCAGGTGACTTCTCCCACTACGTGCCCAAGAGCACAGCAGAAAGAAAAGACCACGAAGCCTTGGAATTAATCAAAGAACTCAAAGCCGAGGAATTTCACTCGCTCGTATTGGAAAAAAACCTCAGCATTTGCGGCGTTTCACCCTTCACCACCCTGTTAGAGTACTGCAAGAGAAAGGGGATGAAAAAAGGCAAACTCCTCGAGTACACCACTTCAGCGGAAACAACAGGAGACAAGAGCAGCGTTGTGGGCTATGCGAGCGTTATCTTCCAATAATTATTGCACTAAAGCGACTTTGGCGAGATAACAGGGTTTAGAGCAAACTAGTTATCTTCCAGTAACTATTGCACTAAAGCCCCCTCAAAGGGTAGGTTTAAATAAAATTAACTCAATAATGTTATATGTAAGGTATATAAATGAGAATGATGTTATTATATTGAATATTTTTGGTTGTTTTAAAATGGACTTAAGGGAAATACAGGGCATTCTTTCAAGGCTTGGGTTAACAGAGTATGAGTCAAAGACCCTGACAAGCCTGCTTCGCTTAAACGAAGCAAAGGCTCCAGATATAAGCAGGGCAGCCCAAGTGCCAAAGACCCGCGTTTATGACGTGCTCGACAAGCTCGTTGAACGCGACCTGGTTATAGAGATACAGGGAAGACCCAAGAGGTACAGGGCAAGACCACCAGAAAAGGTATTCCTGGAGCTCTTGAGTGCAAAAAAACGCGAGTTGAAAACTCTGGAGAAAGAAACAAGCGAGCTGAGAACCAAGTTTAACACTGGAGCTGATGAAGAAGAAACAGGCGAAAAAGTACTGAAAGTAAAGGAAAAACAGGACTTTGTGAGAATACTCGCTCAAGAGATTTCAAAGGCAAGAGACTCAGTGCTTGCATTCACAGAACTCGCTCCAAAGCATTCTGTGCTGAGGAACGCCTTGGCAGAAGCCACTTCAAGAAATGTCAAAGTGAAAGTGTTGCACGAAGCAGAGGAAGGCGAGTTTGACAGAATAAAGGGGCTTGGGGTTGAATTGAAAAAATCACAGCACGGCATAGAAGCATTCATTATTGATAACAAGAAACTTGTTCTTGGATTGAGTGACTTCAAAAAGCCCCAGCCAGAGTACAACTTTGCAATCTGGAACGACTCACCAATTATTCAACCACTAAGAGACCATTTCTCAAAACTCTGGGAAGCCACCAATTAATCAAAAAAAAGCCTTTTTTTAACATTTCTGTTTAATCTTTATTGATTCAAGCTGAACGCTTTAGGTCGTGGCTGGTTTTCATGAACGCAAAAGAACAAGCGTACAAGTACGCTGTAAAAAATGCCTTTTTGCACAACGGCAAAGCGAGTGCGAGCGCGGTTGTTGGAAAACTCAAAGCACTTAACCCAGACATGGAAGCAGGAGAACTGTTTCCTATAGCCCAAGCAGCAGTGAAAGAGGTCAGCTCCCTTTCCACAGAAAAGCTTGAAGCAGAATACAAGCGCTTTGAAGCAGAGGGCTTTGAGTTGAAACCAAAGCCAAAAAAAGAGGGCTTGCCGGAACTTGAGTGGGCTGAAAAAGGCAAGGTTGTAACACGCTATGCTCCAAACCCCAATGGCCCAATGCACCTGGGTTCAGCGCGAGCAGCAATACTAAGCCACGAGTACGCCAGAAAGTACCATGGAAAGTTTCTTTTGAGGTTTGATGACACTGACCCCAAGGTAAAAAAGCCAATCAAGGATCCGGAAAGCGTTTTCTTGGACGAGCTTGGCTGGCTTGGCTGCAAGGTTGACCGAGTGTTTTTTGCCTCTGACAGGCTCCAAGTATACGAGTCATACATGGAAAAACTCCTGAAAGCAGGCCATGCTTATGTGTGCACTTGCACCCCAGACGAATGGAGGGCAAAGATAAGAAAGGAAAAAGCATGCAAGTGCCGCGAGCTCCCACCAAAAAAGCAGTTGGAGCGCTTCAAAAAAATGCGCGACCACAAGTTCAAGGAAGGGAAAGCAGTGCTAAGAATAAAGACTTCGCTTTCGCACAAGGACCCAAGCGTGAGAGACTGGTGGGTTGCAAAGGTCGTTGACAACCCAGTGCACCCAAGGGCGAGTGTGGAACAGCACCTCTGGCCCAGCTACAACTTTGCCTCAGCAATAGACGACCACGAGCTTGGCGTGACCCTCATAATCCGCGGCCAAGAGCACCAGCAAAATGAAACAAAGCAGTTGTTTTTGTACAACTACTTTGGCTGGGAGTACCCTCACTCTATTTATACAGGGCGGGTGATGCTTGAAAAAGCTGTTCTTTCAACCTCGAAAATCAGGGAAGGAATAGAAAAAGGCGTTTACATTGGCTGGAGCGACCCAAGGCTTGGAACAATTGCTGCTCTGCGAAGGCGCGGCTTCCAGCCAGAAACAATTCGGAAGATCATCCTTGCGATTGGCACGAAACCAAACGATACAACAATTGAATGGGACTACCTTGCCTCTGAAAACCGCAGGCTTTTGGAGGGAAAAGCTGAAAAGGTAAGCGCTCTTAATGAGCCATTCAAACTAGTGGTAAAAGGCGGACCAGCAAAAAAGGTTAGCTGTGGGGGGCGCGTGGTTGTATTACAGGAGGGGCTGCAGGACTTCTTTGTGGAAAAGCAAGCCATTGAGAGAAGCACTGGGATGGTACTCAGGCTCAGAAATGCCTACAATGTAAAAGTGAAAAAGGTAAGCGAGTTGTATGCAATTGCAGAGTTTGCTGGTGACAAGAAAACAGAGCCAGTTATCCCCTGGATCAGCGAAGAGGCAGAGATTGAAATAACGATGCCTGATGCAACAAAAGAGAAAAAAATCGTGGACTCAACAGTATTAAAGAAAAAGCCCGGCGAGATTATTTTCATCGACCACTTTGGCTACTGCAGGGTTGACAGCAGAGAGGCAAAAAAAGTGCTTGCCTGGTTTGCCCACAGGTAAAAAACTTGGTTTTAAAGCCAAGGCGTTCCCTTTCACCATAAACAAGGCTTCAGCTCCACGCCGATGCGGGAAGCGTTCGCCACGCCAAGTTTTTTAGTGAGAATGCTGTTGGGAGCAGAGTGCTAGTTCCCTTGAAAACCAAATTTTTGTAATAATTGCCTTTTAAAAGCTTTCGGGGGAAGATTTTAGTATTCGACTGTTCATCGCTTTTTTTTCAAACCGATGACTGAAAAAACCCTTGTTGGGTTTTCTTGGAGGTGTAATTTAATGGATTTCAGCGTACCCGAAGGGGTAATGAACGAAGCGCTTGAGGTGCTTGCGAAGAGCAGGCAGAAGGGAAAGATTCGCATTGGCGTGAACGAGACAACAAAGGCCGTTGAACGAGAGGTTGCAAAGCTTGTTCTTATAGCCGGAGACGTTGACCCCAAAGAGATTGTCATGCACATTCCGCTGCTCTGTGACGAAAAAAAGGTCCCGTACTGCCCTGTCAAAACCAAGAAAGAGCTCGGCGAAAAAGCAGGCATTGAAGTGGGAACGAGTTGCGTTGCAGTCACTGACGCTGGCACTGCAAAGAAAGAGCTTGGCGAGCTTGCAAAGAAGCTCTCTGAGCTCAAGGGAGCAAAAAAGGAGTGATCGCATGGAGCAAGGAACGCCGGCCAAAGTGGTTGAAATAATCAAGAGAACAGGGGTACAGGGAGAAATTGTCCAGGTAATGCTTGAAATAATGGACGGTCCCGAGAAAGGAAGGGTTAAGAGGAGAAATGTCAAGGGAAACGTCCAAAAAGGCGACGTGGTTGTTCTCCTGAACACTGAGAGAGAGGCCAGTGAAATCAAAGCCCAGTGAGCTGGATTAAAGTTCAAGAGGTGAAAAGAAAGTGAAGTGTTCTTTTTGTGGTCGCACCATAAAGCAGGGAACTGGAATCATTTATGTCTTAAAGACTGGAAAAAAGTATTACTTTTGCTCCAGGAAGTGCGAGAAAAACCAGTTCAAGCTAAAGAGAAAACCCGCTGCAACCAAGTGGACTGCTCTCCACCACTCTGAAAAGGAAAAACTGAGCGGGAAAAAACAGCAGGTGAAAAAGTGAAGGTGAGAATCCAAAGAATTGACGGCAGTGCCAGAATGCCGGAGATGGCGCATCCTGGTGACTCTGGCTTTGACTTGTTTGCAAGCGAGACAGTTTCGTTAAAGCCAGGGGAGAGAAAGCTTGTGCCAACAGGCATAAAAGTCAGCTTGCCTGCTGGATTCGAGGCGCAGGTGAGGCCAAAGAGTGGGCTTGCATTAAAGCACGGCATCTCGGTTTTGAACACGCCTGGCACAATTGACTCTGGTTACAGGGGGGAAATAAAGGTAATCCTTGTGAACCTTGGAGAGCAAGAGTACAAAGTGGAAAAGGGAAAAAAAATTGCACAAATAGTGTTTGCAAGAGTGGAATGCCCAGAAATAGCGGAAGTAAGCGAGCTTGATGAAACAAAGCGAAACGAGGGGGGCTTTGGCTCAACCGGGCTGGGGTGAAAGCGTGCTTTTGGGGAGAGTGTGAGTGCAGTGATTAGAAAGCCAATTATTTCTGTCCTGGGTCATGTCGACCATGGAAAAACCCTTTTTTTGGACAAGATAAGGGGCTCAATGGTTGCAGAGCGAGAGGCTGGCAGAATAACACAACACATTGGTGCAACCGAGGTGCCGGTTGGCGTAATAAAGGAATTGAGCGGAAAGCTGCTTGAAAGGTTTGGTTTCTCGCTTAGCATTCCAGGCTTGCTGTTTATTGACACGCCGGGGCACGAGGCATTCACCAACCTCAGAAAGCGCGGTGGCTCAATCGCTGACCTTGCAGTGCTGGTGGTTGACGTAAACCAGGGTTTTCAGCCCCAAACAATCGAAGCAATAGAAATCCTGCGCTCTTATAAGACGCCCTTTGTTTTGGTTGCATCCAAGATAGACAAGCTGCAGAACTGGAATTCCGTTGAAGGCTCTTTTCTTGAAAACCTCAAGCAGCAATCAGCCGAGGGAAAAAAAGAGCTCGATGAAAAGATTTACTTGATTGTCAGTGCCTTGCACAAGCAGGGCTTTGCCTCCGAGCGCTTTGACCGCTGCGAGGACTTTACAAAACAGGTTCCGATAGTGCCAGTCTCAAGTGTTTCGGGCGAGGGCATTCCTGAAACCCTAATGCTGCTCGCGGGTCTCAGCCAGAAATTTTTAAAAAAAGACCTCACAGTCTCGGACAACGAGGCAATGAATGCAACAGTCCTGGAAGTAAGGGAAGAAACTGGGTTTGGGGCAACGATTGACATAATACTTTACACCGGCAAACTTAGAACGGGGGACGAAATACTGCTTGGCGGAAAGCATGGCTTGATAAAAACAAGGGTTCGTGCCCTGCTCAAGCCAAAGCCATTGGAAGAAATGCGGGACACAAAGAAAAAGTTTGAAAGGGTTAGTGAGGCAATAGCGGCCTGTGGTGTGAAAGTCGCAGCCCCATGCCTTGACGAAGCCCTGCCTGGCTCGCCAGTTGTGCTAGCAACAGACAACGAGGCAGGGGAGAGAATCCTGAAAGAAATTGAATCAGTGAAAGTGAGGGGAAAAACCGGCGTGGTAATCAAGGCTGACACCCTTGGCTCGCTTGAGGCGCTTACGAGAATGCTTTCAGAAAAAGGGCACCCGATAAAAAGTGCAGATATTGGCAACATCACAAAGCACGACGTAATAGAAGCAGAGTCAGTGAAGAGAAAAGACCGCTTGCACGGCGTCGTAATTGGTTTTGGGGTTGAAGTGGAGGAGCACGCTGCAGTAGAAGCAAAAAAAGCGTGCGTGAAAATCTTCACCGGCAACGTCATTTACGCCCTATTGGACGAGTTCGAAAAATTTGTAGAAAAGGAAAAGGAAAATGCCAGAAAAGAAAAAGAAAAAAGGACCGTGCTGCCAGCCAAGTTCAAGTTCCTCAAGGGATACGTTTTTAGGCGCAGCAAGCCCGCAGTATTTGGCGTGAAGGTATTGAAAGGAAGGCTTCGCTCCGGGGCAAAGGCCATGAACGAAAATGGAAAGATTATTGGAAAAATTGAAGGAATTCAGTGCAATGGCAAGGACGTTCAAGAAGCCAGTGAAGGCGAAGAAATTGCAATTTCATTGAATGACGGAGTCGTGGACAGGAACGTTAAAGAGGGCGAAGTGCTCTTTACATTTATTCCAGAGAGCCACTTTAATGATCTTGACTCGCTTGAACTAAGCGAGGGAGAAAAAAGGCTAGTTGAAGAAATAAAAGACATAGAATCAAAACACCGGGAGGCGATTAAATGAACATTGTAATAAGCGATCCAAAAGAGGGGAAAGCCTACTCCAAGAAAACAGAAGAAGCCCTATTTGTTGGAAGAAAAATAGGGGAAACTGTCACGCTTGACGCAATCGGCCTTAAAGGATACAAAGCAGTAATCACTGGTGGAAGCGACAAGGATGGCTTTCCAATGAAACCATCGCTCGAGGGACAAGCAAGGAAAAAACTGCTAATGAAAAAAGGGATTGGGATAAGGAGCAAGAGAAAAGGCGAAAGGCAGAGAAAGAGGGTGAGGGGCAACACTGTTGGGCAGGACATTCACCAGTTAAACCTTAAGATAACAGGGTATGGGAAAGAAAAGCTTTCAAAGATACTTGGAAAACCAGGGGAAGAAAAAACTGGAAAGAAAGGGGATGGGGAAAAGCTGGAAGCCGGAAATGAAGCTGGTGAAAAAGGCAAAGAAGAACAACCTGAAAAAAAGACCCCAAGCGAAAAAGATGTAAAAGAAGAAAACCCGAGCGAGAAAAAATAGAAACAGGAAAAAAAGTGATTTTTGGTGAAGGGAGCAAAGTCAAACAAAAAAGAGCCATTGCAGGCAGAAGTCAACATTGGCTTGATTGGGCATGTTGATGCTGGCAAGACAAGCCTTGTTGAAGCGCTCACAGGCAAATGGGCAGACACTCACAGTGAAGAACTCAAGCGCGGGATTTCGATAAGAATTGGGTATGCAGATGCAGTATTTTATAAGTGCCCAAAGTGCTCAATGCTGTTCTCTGTCAGCGAGAAGTGCCCGAAGTGCAAGGTGAAAGGGGAGCCTGTCAGGAAAGTTTCCTTTGTGGACGCTCCGGGTCACGAAACACTGATGACAACAATGCTGAGCGGTGCAGCAATGATGCATGGCGCGGTTCTCGTTGTTGCAGCAAACGAAAAATGCCCCCAGGCCCAAACAATTGAACACCTCAATGCCATAAGAGTCCTTGGGCTCAAAAAAATAGTTGTTGCCCAGAACAAGATTGACCTGGTTGACAAAAAAAGAGCAATGGAAAGCTACAGGGAAATAAAAACTTTTTTGGAGGAAAACGGTTGCGAGAACACTCCAATCGTGCCCGTCGCCGCACACTCAAAGGCAAACATTGACCTACTCATAGAGGCAATTGTGAAAACCATTCCAAGGCCTGCTTTCGACCTATCAAAGCCGGTGAAAATGTATTGTGGGAGGTCATTTGATGTGAACAAGCCTGGAACAAAGCCAGCTGGCCTCAAGGGAGGCGTGCTTGGAGGAACCCTTATACAGGGAAAAATAAAACTGGGCGACAGGGTGGAAATAGCCCCAGGCATAGCCGGAAAAAAAATTATTACAACGATTGAAGATATTTCATGCGCTGGGGGAAAACTGAAAGAAGCAAGACCTGGCGGTCTAATAGCACTTGAGACAACGCTGGACCCAAGCCTCACCCAGAACGACCAGATGAAGGGACAGGTTGTTGGCGCTGTTGGGTCATTGCCAGAGCCAACTCAGGTCCTTGCACTCGAAATCGAGTTCTTGGAGAGACAAGTGACTGAAACAGCCAAGGAAGTGAAAACAAACGAGCTACTCGTACTAACAATTGGCACAATGACAACCATCGGCATGGTAACCGAAGCAAGGAAGAAAAAAATCAAAGTAGCACTTCGCTCCCCGGCAATTGTTGAAAAAGGGCAAAGCATTGCTATCAGCAGGAAGGAAAAAATGAGGTGGAGGCTGATTGCCTTTGGGCGAGCAGAGTAAGGTATTGCTTGACACAAGCATCCTGCTCGCAGTTCAGGAAAACAGGGCAAGAGTGTTTGAAGGCATAAAAAAAATGCTTGGAAAGGTTGAATTCTTTGTGCCCTCGAGCGTTACCCGAGAGCTTGAAATAGTTGGAAGCAGGAAGGGCAAAAAGCAAGCCTACATTATTGCAAGGAAGGTGATTGAAGAAAACAAGGTTAGAGAAATTGAAGACCAAAACTTGAACGCGGATGAATTCCTCGCAGAGCACGCGCGCAAGGGGTTTATCGTGGCAACAAACGATAGTGCCCTTAAGAAAAGAATTAAAGGCTTTGGTGGAAGGATTATTTATTTAAAAAAAGGAACACTTATTGAAATCGAATGAGTTGATGGAAATGTTTGAAGTTGTGAAAATAAGGGACACTGTAAGGGTCCCGCCTGAAAAGTTTGGGAAAAAAATGAAAGAATCACTCGTCAACATAACCCAAGAAGAATACGAGGGGTTAATAGACGAGGATCTTGGAATCATTGTAGCCGTGACAAGCGCTGAAAAGACTGGCGAGGGCAAGGTTGTTCCAGGAGACGGTGCTGCCTACTACGAAACAGACATTGGCCTGCTTGTGTTCAAGCCAAAAATGCACGAACTCGTTGAAGCAAAGGTGAGTGAGATAACAGAATTCGGGGCATTTGTTGGCGTTGGCCCAATGGAGGGCCTTGTGCACGTGAGCCAGATAATAGACGAGTACCTTAACTATGACTCAAAAAACCTCATGTTTGTTGGCAAAAACAGCAAGAAAAAACTCAAAGTAGATGACAAGGTGCTTGCAAGGATTGTTACAATTAGCCTGAAGGGCAGCCTTTCCGATTCAAAGCTTGGCCTGACAATGAGACAGCCCTTCCTCGGAAAAGACAGCTGGATAGAACAGGAGATAAGAGACTCGAGAAAGGGAAAGACCAAAAAGAAACAGGTGAAAGCCAAACAGGGAAAGAGAGGTGGCAAGCGTGGTAAATAAGGGAAAGGCATGCAGGCAGTGCAGGAAAGTTATTGAAAAAGGAAAAGTGTGCCCGGTTTGTGGCAGCACCTCCTTTACAACATTCTGGCGCGGCTATGTGGTAATACTTGACCCAGAGAAATCAGGCATTGCAAAAAAGATGGGCGTTTCAACAATCGGAAAGCACGCTTTGAGACTCAGCAGGTGAAAGAAATGGACTTCAGGATAGCGGAAGAGAAAGAAAACAAGATTCTTGGAAGAAGAGAAATAAACTTTGAGGTGTGTGAAGCCAAGAACACTCCTTCAAGAAAAGAAATCAGGAAAAGAATAGCTGCACTCAAAAACTCAAAAGAAGAACTCGTCTCGGTGGTAAGAATACAGCAGAGCTATGGAGAACACAGGGCAACAGGGCTGGCTTTCGTGTACAAAGATGCAAAAACACTCAAGCAAACAGAGCCAGGGTATCTCACAAAGAGGGGAACAAAAGAAAAAAAGAAAGAAACAGAAGGAAAAGAAAAAGAGGACAAGGGAACAGGCGAAAAAGAAAAAACACCGGAGAAAAAGGAGTGAGCTGAATGGGCAAAAAGAAAAAGAGCGAGAGAAAGGGGAAAAAACAGCACAAGAAAACAGTCAGAAAAAAGAAAAGCGACTACTACGAAATAAAAGGAAACTCGGTGGAAAGAAAAAAACAGCAATGCCCAAAGTGCGGACCGGGAGTTTTCATGGCAGAACACAAAGACAGGCTCGTGTGCGGAAAGTGCTCTTACACCAAGTGGAAATAACCCAGCCAAAAAGCACCACACTTAAACCAAATTCTTTAATGGCATGCTGGCTTCCACCACACCTTTTAGTAAACTCAGACCAGGGAAGGCGGAAACGCCATTCCTAATTTATATATTGTACAACTGTATTAGGGCATTGCGCGCTTAAAAAAAGCAGAAGTGCATAATTTATTCCTATTACCCCCATAATTATTACAGATTTGAATAAAAAAGGCGATAAAAATGGCTCTTACAATTAAGGAAACCGAGGTTGAAGAGTACGCTGCAGAGATAGAAAAAACCATGAAAAGCGGCAAAATAGCCGTTTACCCCACTGAAACGTGCTACGGCATTGGCTGCATAATTTCATCAAGGGCAAGCGTGGACAGGATTTTCCACCTCAAAAAAAGACCAAGGAGCAATCCACTGCCAGTGATTGCTGCCAGCCTGGAAATGATGGACAAATACGCTGTTGTAACAAGCGCGGCAGAAAAACTCTTCAATGCGTTCATGCCAGGGCCGCTCACACTATTGCTGGACAGAAGGCGAACCGTGCCTGAGTGGTTCCCAGGGGAAAAAATTGGAATTAGGGTGCCGGGCAACGAAACTGCAAGGAAGCTATGCAAGCTCGCAGGCGAGCCCCTTATTAGCACAAGCGCGAACATTTCAGGCGAAAGGCAGTTCTATGAAATCAAGCAGGTTATGAAGACATTTGAAAGAAAAATTGGATTAATAATTGACGCTGGTGATTTGCCTTACAACACACCATCAACGATATACGATGTCGAACACAAGAGAATACTGAGAAAGGGAAAAATCCCAGTGAAAGAAATTGAAGAGGCGCTTTCAAAGTGAACTGTCTTGGAATTGAAAGCACGGCTCACACATTCGGCGCCGGCATAGTTAACAAAAAAGGCAAAATTCTTGCAAACGAGCGCTCAACTTTCAAGACAAAGAAAGGCGGCATCAAGCCACAGGAAGCTGCAGACTTCCATGCAAGAAACGCGCTCCAAACAATAAAAAGAGCCCTAGAGATATCCGGCCTAAAAGCCAAAGACATTGACATTTACTCCTTTGCCCAGGGGCCAGGGCTTGGACCAACATTGAAGATAGGTGCAAGCGCTGCAAGAACACTTTCAATTATACATAATAAGCCTCTTGTTGGAGTTAACCACTGCATTGCCCACATTGAAATTGGGAGGCTTTTAACCGGTGCAAAAAAGCCGGTGATAGTCTATGCCAGTGGCGGCAACACCCAGATCATTGCATTCCAAGAAAAAAGGTATGCAGTCTTTGGCGAAACCCTTGACATTGGCATCGGCAATTTACTGGATTCCTTTGGCAGAAAGCTCGGGCTTGGCTTTCCAGCTGGACCAACGCTTGACGCATGGTATTTTGAGGGAAAAAAATACATTGAATTGCCTTACTCGGTCAAGGGAACAGACCTCGTGTTCTCCGGCCTTGAAACAGCCGCTGGGGAAAAAATTGGAAAACATGACAACAAAGACCTGGCTTACAGCCTGTTGCACACCGCCTTTGCAGAGTTGTGTGAGGTAACAGAGAGGGCTTTAGCCCACACTGAAAGAAACGAGGTTCTCCTTGTTGGCGGTGTTGCTGCGAGCAAGGCATTGAGGCACATGCTTGGAAAAATGTGCAGTGAACGAAAGGCAAGGCTCTTCGTGCCGGAAATGCAGTACTGCGTTGACAACGGCGCAATGATTGCCTGGCAGGGCTTGCTTGAATTCTTGCACGGAAAAAAAACAGAAATAGAAAAAAGCACGGTGAGGCAAAGGTTCAGGGTTGAAGAAGTGGAAGTTACCTGGGTTTAAGCAAGGCAATTCCCGTGAGATCACCATTGCTTAAAAAATTATTCCAGTTCACCCAGTCTCTCTTTTTCTTCCAGTGCCCTGATGAGTTCTTTCCTGTGCTTCTCAAACTTTTCCTTCAAAGCTCTTAGCTCACGGAGGGAATGCTGCTCGAGCAAGTCATGGTATTCCCAGCGGGCAAGCTCGCCCAATATCTCGCTATATGTTTTCGCCATTTCATTCACCAATGAAAAGATTGTTGAAAAAGAATAAAAAACACTCGGCTAAAACCGAACGTTTTCGAAAAAATTAAACCAGCCTCGATACAACAATACACCTAATAGAACAAGAAAGAGCTACAACTGAAAAAATGAAAACATTTAAATATGAGTAATATGATAATAGTAACAATAAAAGAAAAAACATTAAAAATTTTTAAGGTGGTAAAAAATGAAAAACAGGTTTTTTTTAATCCCTATCCTAATAATGCTGGCAATGGTTTTGTTTGCCGGGTTTGCTTTCTCGCAAAACCAAGTCCTGCCAGGCTCGCAGACAAACCACGGCATTGGCGGATGCAAGGAGTTATACTGGTTTGACAACCAAACAAGGAAATGCAGCTTAAAGTCCTTTTGTGGCGCTTATATGTACCAAGGGCTGAGAACATTTGAAACAAAAGAAGAATGTCAAAAAGCCCTAAGAGAAAGCGAAACAGTGTTGCCAGAAGAAACACCAGCCCCAGAAAAGGAGTGCAAAACACTCTACTGGTTTGATTCAACAAGCAGGGCCTGCGGGCTAAAATCCTTCTGCGGAGCATACATGTACCAAGGGCTGAGAACATTTGAAACAAAAGAAGAATGCCAAAAAGCATTGGACGAGTTCCTTGGAACAAC
>CAZGDN010000004.1:0-22275 GCA_964525235.1 uncultured archaeon
GCCTTTGGTCAGGCCTGACATATTCGAATTATCCAGATATGCAGCTGATAAAGAAATTTATGTGGCGATGGCTACAAATGGGACTTTGATAACGAAAGAAATGGCGAAAAAAATGAAAAAATCAGGGATACAATTCGTTCAAATTTCTTTAGATGGTGCTGATGCAAAAACTCACGATGGATTTAGGGGCGTTCCAGGAGCATTTGATAGGACGATTAAAGGAATAAAGAATTGTTTAGAACAAGGTTTTTTTGTAAATATTTCGACGACTGCCACACATTACAACTATAAGCAAATTCCAAAAATAATCGACCTTTGCGAGGAATTGGGAGTGAATTGGTTCATGGCATATAATTTTGTTCCAGTTGGGAGGGGGGACTCCATCAAAAAAAGCGACTTAACGGCAGAGGAAAGAGAAGAATTGCTGAAAATATTGTGGGAGAAACTAAAGAGTAGCAAGGTTAATGTTTTAACGACTGCCCCGCAATTCGCCAGGATCGCTCTGCAAAGAGAATTTGGAGATGAGAAGATTATTCCCACGCATTTTTATACATTAAAATTGAAAGGGAAACTGGTAAATTTGGCGGAGTTCATCGGGGGATGTGGCTGTGGGAGGTTCTATTGCGCGATAAGGCCGCAGGGAAATATAGAGCCATGCGTATTCTTTCCTTTGACTGTTGGGAACATTAAAAATGATGATTTTGAAGAATTGTGGGATAATAATAAAATTTTCCAAGAGTTGAGAAATAAAGATTTGTTAAAGCCAAACTGTGGAAAATGTGATTATCGCTATTATTGTGGAGGTTGCCGGGCAAGGGCTTACAATTACTTTGGAGACTACTTGGCTCCAGATCCTGGCTGCATAACCAATAAGATGAAAAAATGAAATTTGAACTGATAGGAAGCACATTGAAGATAATAAAGGATTTGCGGTGAGTGAAATGGTCTCGATTTCAATTGTTATCCCTATTATTCCAGGTCTTGCTTTTTGCATTTCAAAATCTGTTTTTGAAAAAGTTGGTGGTTTTGAAAATATATTTCTTGAAGATGTCAACCTCTTTGATAAGCTTAATAAATTGGGCAGAACTAAATACTTCACAAATTTTTATGCGATAGCTTCTTCGAGAAGATTAGAAAGATTGGGAGTTCTTGGAACGTTAGATTATTATTGCGGTATTGGCGGAAAATGGAATGGCATAATGGACTTTTCAAAAAGATACATTAAAATCGATTAGAGCAAAGGAGTCGGTAATATGGGTGATGATAAAATTATTCAAAAAATATTTGATCTGAAAAACCTTTCTTTTGGGAAAAATGATTGGATATGGTGGTTCTGGCTGTTTTTCTTTGAAAACCCGGCGAATCCGGAAGAGCCAAAGCAAGTGGCAATTTTATGGTCGGCGAGAAATGACATTGTAAAATGCAATGGACTGAGAATGGGCACGAAAAAAATACTAAAGGAAGACGACTCGCTGGATGGAGGTGTAGCCGCGTGGTATTTTGATGGATCAAAAATGTACGATAATCTTCTGTTGAGCAGAGTAAAAATAAATCGGGATCAATTTGGCATAACTACATCTTCACCCAATACATCGTTTCAATTTAACGAAGGTGTTTTTCAGATAACTGTGGGAGATAAGATGAAATTTGAAGCTACCCTGCTGAATGACACAAACAAGTTTATATCTCCCTGGGAAAAAGGGCATAAATATTCTGGACTGGGTTATGAGATGATAGGAATAAACAGACTCAGGCTGAAAGCCTCAGTCAATGGAGAAATTTCAGAAGGGAGCGCCTATTTTCAAAAAGTTTTCTTAAAGGGCCCTGCGGTTCCTTGGTGCTGGGGAATTTTCCATTTTAAAGATTGTGCATGTTTATCATATTTCAATCCTCATCTTTTAGGCAAATCCATAAAAAAGGATGTCTCTTTTTATGATGGAGAAACACCCCACAGATTCAATGATATCACAATTAAAAAAACTGGAGGATTCTTACCGACTTTTCACATAACGGCAAGAAATAGGGAAAAGACAATAGAATTTTTAGTTAAGACTTATTCGAAAACAACATGGAAATTCAGAAAGAGAAAGCTTGGTCTTATTCCTCTAAACTTCAATTACAGGCAGTATCCAGCGAGAATAACAAGGTTTAAATTCAACGGCCCGAAAACAAATTTAACACTTTCAGATTTGGGCGATGGTATAGGAAATGCTGAGCACAGTACAGGCATATTGTGGTGATTAAAATAATTGATATTGGTAAAATTAAAAGGATTTGGAAAACGTATAAGCTTATGCGGATACTTTCTTCTATAAACAATTCGAGTGCAAGTAAAACATTATTAGATCATGTGATGTACAATTTTGAGACCTTGCCGCCTTTAGGGAAGGAATACTGGTGGTTTCTTTTCTTTGGTCAAAATGGTGAGAAACCAATTCAATTTATGCTGCTAATATTCAGAAAATATGGGGGAAAGATGCTGTTTAATGATAAAACAATGGTATTGAATGAAATGGAAAAAAATAAATTCCAAGCTGTTACTAGTGGCTGGATATATGATGGGAAAGAACTCTGTGACTTGGGGGACACAAATGCTGTTGTAGAAATTCAGGGTAAAAAGATTGTTTCCGAGATTTCTGGTCAAAAAATGATACTTGGTGGTAGTTTTCCAGATTATAAGCTGATTGTTGGTGATCTAATTAATTTGAAAATAACAAAAGGGAACTATCTGGAAGATAAAGCTGCAAGTGGCGTATTTTTGCCCCCGTTTGGTATGTCGTGGATTGATATTTTTTCAAGTGTTGAAGGTGTTGTACTGGGAAAAAAATTTAAAGGAACAGGGCACTTGCAGAAAGTTTTTGGGGTTACGATATTCGGGCCATTCCACTGGGGAAGGCTTGTTTTTCAAAACGGTTCTTCAACTTCATTTTTCTGTCTTAAAACAGGAAAGAATTCAAAAACATATTTTCGCAGATCTTTAATATTTCATGATATTGAAAACAAGAGAGTTATCAGATTTGATAATTCAAAATTGAAAATATTAAAAATGGGAAATAACTGGATTGTTGAGGGAAGTGACATTGACAAAACTCTTAAAATGATTCTAGAAACTTATGCAACGAAGCGATATGTTATGAAGGGGGGTGGTTCACAGGTTTACATTGAATACGCAGTTATACCTAAAGAATTCAACCTGAAAACCAAAGACAGAACAATTACCCTGGATAATACGGGCAAGGGAGTGGGAACTTTGGAAGATGCATATTGGTAAGCTAAAAAAACATAGCTTCCTTTTCAATGGTTTTTGTGATTTCTTCTAAAATTCTCTGTATTTTATTTCTAACATTTTTCCATGCTTCTTGAATTGGAACAGCATTGTAAATATACTTAAGCCTTTTGTCCTGCTTAACTCTTTTATTTATGAATCCTTCTTGTTCCAGTCTTTTAATATACTTTCGTACTGTCCGCTCTGAAAGATTTAGTTGCTTTTCAATTTGTTTTATGGTCAATGAAGATTTCAATAATGTGTTATAAATTCTAATTTCTATTGGTTTGAAGTTGAGAAATCCAAGGATAACATTCAACAGCTCTATTGGTTTTTTTCTCCCTTTAAGTATTTTTTCTATATCCACAATATAGTTTCTTTTAGCCATGATTATTGATATGAACACAACGATATATAAATTTTATATGTATGAACTGTCTTATAGAAACAAAGGGGTGGTCTCCCCTATTAATTATTATTGGCACGACAACTCTGCAGAAGCTTCGCTTCCTTGCTCTCATTACATTCGGGTCTGCTAACACGGTTAAGTCCAATCGCTGACTACGGCCACAAAATCAATTAGGTGGCCCTGCTGCTGTTTACAACCCGGGCTTGATGGGAACTTTGCTTGAAGACTTTGCTGTTATTGGAAGAATGCTTGCGTGAAACGGGTGTTTGGCAATGTGAAAGCAGTTTTTCTGGTTCTTTTCGCGTAGATTATTTTTTTAATAACTGTGCAGTTAAGTCTGTGGAGTGAAAGAGATGATTAATGCGGATATCTTGGTTATTGGCGGGGGTCCGGCTGGTGTTGTTGCTGCAGTTAATGCCAGGAAAAATAACCCTTCAAAAAAGATTGTTCTCGCACGAGAGAGCAAGGTGGCAGTTATCCCTTGCGGGATTCCGTACATTTTTAAGCGCTTGAGTTCGGCTGGTAAAAATATTATGCCTGACAGCTCACTGAAGCTTAACAAAATCAGTCTGGTTGTCGGCAGGGCAGTTAAAATCAGCCCGTCAAAGAAAACAGTTTTCTTCAGCGATGGCAGGAAAGTGAGCTATGAGAAGCTAATCCTTGCAACCGGTTCTGAGCCAGCCCTTGTTCCAATAAAGGGTGCTGAGGGAAGGGGTGTTTGGCGGATAAGGAAGGACTTTGCTTACCTGAAAAAACTGCGCCGCGCTGTCCTGAATTCGAAAAAAGTGGTGATTATTGGCGGGGGTTTTATTGGTGTTGAGCTGGCAGAGGAGCTGAGCAACATTAAGGGGCTGAAGGTCAGCATTGTTGAAAGATTAGGTCATTGCCTTATAACAACCTTTGACAAGGACATTGCATTGCTCGCAGAAAAGAGATTGAAGCAGGCAGGTGTAAGGATTTACACGAATACAGTGGTGGAAGAGATCTCTCGGAAAAACGGAGCAGAGCACTTGAAGCTGAGCACTGGTAAAAGCATTCGCGCGGACCTTGTTATACTGTCGGTTGGAGCAAGGATTAATGCAGGTCTTGCCAAAGATGCTGGCATCAGGGTAGGGGACTATAACGGCATATGGGTTGACGAGTACATGAGAACGAGTGTTCCGGACATCTTTGCTGTTGGTGACTGCGCTGAAACAAGGGATTTTTTCACGGGCAAGCATGTTCCAGTAATGCTTGCTTCCACTGCTGCAGCAGAAGCCAGGATTGCTGGGGCTAACTTGTACCAGCTAAGAATTCTGCGGGAAAACAAGGGAACGCTGGGCTCCTTTTCAACTTGTATTAATGGAACAGTTTTTGGAGTGACCGGCTTGACTGAAAGCAGGGCCAGGAGAGAAGGAATTGACATTGTTGTTGGGTCAAGCAAGTGCTTGAATCATCACCCAGGTAGCCTGCCTGGCACTGGAGTTATCCTGGTCAAGCTTGTTTTCTCCAGGCAATCTGGCACGCTAATGGGCGCACAGGTAGTTGGTCCAATAAGCGTGTCTGAAATGATAAACACCCTTGCCCTGGCTATTCAGCAGGAAATGACCGTTTACGACTTTGACACCCTGCAAATTTCTACTCACCCGTTGCTCACAGCAGCGCCAACGGTTTACCCGCTTATAACAGCAGCCCAGGAAGCACTAAGCAGGATTCGATAATTTTTTTACCTGTGCTTTTAAGTTTGAATTGTATTTTTTTGTTTGTGGTTTGGTTTTGTTTTTGGTTTTTTTTAAACTTTGGGTGATGGTATGAAAGTACTTTATGTCTCTGGGAGTCCAAGGAAAAACAGCAACACTGATGTCTTATTGGAAGCAGTGCGCTCGGTGACTGGCGGAAAATTAATCAAGCTTGTTGATTACAAAATTGCACCTTGTGCTTCCTGTAGGGCCTGTCAGGGCACAGGCGAGTGTGTGATCAAGGATGACATGAGTGAAATTATCATGCCTCTCCTGTTTGAGAGTGATGGAATTGTTGTCGGCAGCCCGGTTTTTTTCAACAACGTTTCAGCCCAGCTCAAGGCATTTATCGATAGAACCTGGTGCATTAGGGGAAAGCTCGGCAACAAGGTTGGTGGGGCAGTCGTCGTAGGTCGAAGGTATGGCCTGGAGAGTGCTATTACTGCGATTAACGCGTTTTTTTTAAAGCATGAGATGATTCCGGCAAACAGGGGTGTTTGTGGCATTGCATTTGGGGAGGGGGAGATATTGAAGGATGCTGAAGCAATAGAAGCAGCGAAAAAGCTTGGAGAGCGCATAAAGGAAATTGGGGGCATTTTGGGGCTGGCTGGCAAATAGCGGGTAATGCAAGCATGTTTTTGAGTTGAGGGGGTGTTGAAAAATGGAAAAGCTTTCAGTTAAAGAGGTTGAAACTGCCTTGTCAAAGGCAATGCACCCGGAGATAAGCTATAGCCTGATAAAACTTGGAATGGTAAGGGCTGTAAAGGTGAAGGATTCGACTGTTTCGCTTAACCTAGTGCTTCCCTTTCTTCATGTTCCGATTAAAGAGGATTTGGAAAGGCTTGTAAGGGAGTCCATCAAAAAACTGGGCAAAAACCTAAAGATTGAAATAAAAACCAGCGAGATGAACGAAGAGGAAAGGGAGAAGTTTTTGGCTATGGCAAGGGATGGGTGGAGGCTTTAAATGGCAAGGAAGACAATTGAGGGCTTCTTGTTTCATGAAATTGAAGTGCTTGGAGGCAAGAAAGTTGAGCACCTGGGTTTCAGGGACGAGAAAAACAGGTTCGGTGAATTGCTTGCCGGGCTTGTTCCAGAAGCCGGAGTGAAGAGAAAGGCAAGGATTACGATCGAAACACTCGATGGAGCTGAAGAATAGTTTTTCCTGTTCTATTTTTCGCTTATTTCCCTGAGCACTCTTTCATGCATCCTTCTAATGAATTCGAGCCTTGACTCCATTTTCACTATGTCCGAGCGCCCCATTGCATAGATGTTGAACGCAAAAGGGCTTGGTGTTTCAAGGACAGTTTTTTCCACCCTGATTTGGCCTTTTTTTATCCATTCGAGGACAAGTTTTGCGTTCTCTAAGTCCATTAAGTCCTGCATTACTTCGCGGCGCGCTTCTCTTAGAACCGGGAACTCTGAGTCAATGCGTTTCACTGCGCTTAACAGCAAGCGCGAGCTCATCTGTTGCCTTCCAACGCTCTTCTGTCTTCCCTTGTAATTCCTCAGGATCATCAAAGCACGCGTTGCGCAGTGCCTGAACCTTCTCTTCAGGACCTGGGAGTCCTCAATTGCTTTTTTTAGCACTACTTCCAGGTCATTTTTTTGCAGTACCCTGAAAGCTGCTTCGAACGGCATTTTCCTGTTCGTTGTCAGCACAAAGCCGTTGTCGTTAATGCTCACCATTACATCCGAGTGAATAAGCTTTGAAAAAGCCCACGCCAGCGCCCTGCTCAGCGCATCGTTTACTCGCCTTCCATAAAGCGAGTGGAACACTAGCGAGTTCTCATGGCCTTGCTTCACTTGCTCAACCAGCAGTCTTTTCGAGTGGGGAATTTTTGCATACCTGAATTGTTCATTGAAGTAATTGAAGATTGCCATTGCTGCATTTTTGTCACAGTACAAGTATTTTTGCAGGAATTCAACGATTTCTTTCTTTTTGCGTGCTGTGAGTTTTTCTTCCATTAAAAGCCTGAAGTCTTGTATCTCGTTTGCCAGGTCAAAGCTTAAAGGCAGCATCTCTGAGACCCAGCTTGGAATCGTGGGCGGTCTGAATTCCTCTGCTCTGACTTGAATTGTCATGCCCCGCGAGTAGAGGAACCTGTATTTTTCTCCTCCGAGCACGAATACATCCCCTTTCTTCATTCTTTCAAGGAATGCTTCGTCAATGTGGCCGATTGTTTCATTTCCAATCTTGACTTTCACGCGTGCTTCGTCTGGAATTGTCCCAATGTTTGTCATGTATATAACGCGCGCCATTTTTCCCCTGCGGCCAATCATTCCTGTTTCCTTGTCAAACCAGATTTTTCCATACACGTGCCTTGTTTCAAGCGAGGTGTACTCCCCACTCAAGTAGTCCAAAACGTCATTGAAGTCTTTTTTTGAAAGTGTGCTGTAACAATAGCTTTTTTTCACTAATTTAAACAATTCTCTTTCATGTATTCTTTCCGCGATTGCAATGCCGTAAATCTGTTGCGCCAGCACGTCCAGGCAGTTTCTTGGAAGCTGAATCCTGTCCAGCTTTTGTTCCTTTGCGTTTTTCAGCAGCACGGAGCACTCCACGAGGTCATCGCGGTCCAGGACAATGACCCTGCCTTTAACGGTGTCGTGCAGCCTGTGGCCACTTCTTCCAATCCTCTGAAGTGCTCGAGAAATGCTCTTCGGGCTTCCCAGTAACACAACGAGGTCAATGTAGCCAATGTCAATGCCTAACTCAAGGCTTGTAGAGCACACAACTGCTTTGAGCTCGCCTTTTTTCAGCCTGTTTTCAATGCTCAGCCTCTTTGCCCTGCTCACGGATGAATGGTGTGCGCCAATCTTTCCCTCGTATCTTCCGGGAAATTTTTCTTTTAAGTGGTTTACAACCCTCTCGGTTGCAGAGCGGGTGTTTGTAAAGACAAGCGTTGTCTTATGCTTTTGTATTAGTTCGTCGAGTTTTCTGTAGAGTTTTTCGGATATTTCTTCCTGTGAGGTGTTAACCAAGTCTGCAATTGGGCTTACTACTTTTAAGTCCAGCTTTTTCAGGAACTGCACGTTCACAATCTTGCAGTCCCTTTCCTCTTTTTCGTTTTTCATTCCAACCAGGAACTTTGCCACTTCCTCCAATGGTGAAATTGTTGCACTCAGCCCAATCCTGCAAATCTCTGGATTCAAGCGCTGGAGCCTCTCCATTGAGAGCGAGAGGTGCACTCCTCTTTTGTTTGAGGCAAGGGAGTGTATTTCGTCAACTATCAGCCATTTTGTTTTCCTGAAGTTTTCCTTGAACTTTGGCGAGTTGAGGAGTATGGCCGTTGTCTCTGGTGTGGTAATCAGGATGTGCGGGGGTTTTCTCAGCATCTTTGCCCTTTCAGACTGCGGAGTGTCACCTGTTCTCACGGCAACTCTTACGTTTATCTTTTTTCCCAGTTTCTTGCCAACTTCCCTTATTGCTTGCAGTGGCTCTTTCAGGTTTTTTTCAATGTCGTTGCTCAGCGCGCGCAGTGGAGAAATGTAAAGGCAGTAAACCCTCTCCTCAAGCTGTCCCGCTTCAGATAATGTTATGAGCTCGTTCAGGATTGCAGCGAATGCAGACAGCGTTTTCCCTGTGCCGGTTGGAGCAGTAATCAGTGTGTTCTCTAAATTATGGATGTTTAGGATTGCATACCTCTGTGGCTCGGTGAAAGAACCAAACTCGTGCTTGAACCACGCTGCCAGAAGGGGGTTGAGGCTCTTGAATATCTCAGAGTCAGAGTGTTTTTCTTCCTGAAAAGAGATTGGCATAGAGGGATAGTGGGGAAATAAGGTTAAAAGGCTAAATCAGCGCTTTTCCTCTTGCCTTTCTCTCAACCCTCATTTCATTTAGGGCAGTGGAATAAAGGCTTTCGAGAATGGGGCTTGTTGAAGTGCTTGGCTTGCAAGAGAGCTTGATTGAATAGCTGGCTTAAATTCCCTTCTTTAGCCTCGTTGCAAGGAATTCAGGCAATCCAGCTTTCAGTATTTTTTTCCGAAGCACTCTCAACATCATAATTAATTCTTTTAATCTCAATATTTTTTTCCTCAAAGTCAAGCAATCCATAGCCTGCTTTGGAATTGCCATCTCGTGGCTGTCCAACAGAGGGCATGCTTAAAACCATTCGCTTGCCCTTGAATTCAATTTCGTTGTTTTCATATAACATTCTTGTTTCTTTTCTTTCCTCGAACTTGAATGGAATGTGCGTGTGACCACACAGCACAAAGTCTTCCATTACAAGCCTGAGCGTCTGCTCTGCAGTTTTTCCATCCATGTATTCGCGAAGGGGATTGCGTGGCGAGCCGTGCACTGCAAGCAAAAACTTGCAGGAGAAAAACTCTGGCAGTTTTTTCAAAAAAGCCTTGTTTTTTCTTGTTAATTCTTTTTCAGTCCATTCTATTGCTTTTCTGGCTGCTTCATTAAACCAATCTCTTTGCAGCAATCCAACTGTTGCAGCATCATGGTTGCCAAGCAAACAAATTGCTTTTTTCTTTCTCAAAATTTCTATGCACTCGTTTGGGTTTGCCCCATAACCCACAATGTCCCCCAAGCAAAGGATTCTCTTGTATCTCCTATTTGCATCCTTAAAGCAGGCATTTAGGGCTTCGAGGTTGGAGTGAATGTCTGCTAAAACCAAGTATTTCATCTTATTGCTTCCAGAGAAGGGTGTAAAAGCCAATCAAGATTATTGCCAGTATTGCAAGGGGGAGAAGCAGGCGCTTGTTGCCGAACATTACTGGAATTGGCCCGATCATTATTATTCCAGCGCTTTCAACTTTGCTGTTCTCTGCACTGAGCATTGTTCCAGCAATGATTGCAAGCACTCCGAAAAATATAAGGGCAAAACCAATTAAGACAAGTTCTTTCATTTTCGAACCCTTTTAATTGTTCCATTGTTTGCTTTCTGTATTTCCTTTGGTGAAATCTTTAATAGGGAATTCTCAGAACCACCGCTGGAGTAAACGATTTCCCTTTCCATTACCCTTGGGTCAATCAGGAATGTTGCCTTGAAGCCAAATGAGGGCACACCACCACAGGGATACCCTGTTTTTTCCAGTATTTTTTCAGGACTGGCAATTCTTGGCTTCTCTATTTTCAAGGCTTTTCCAACTCTTGAGGTGCTTGCCCTGTCTTTGCCTCTAACAATTGCAACAATAATGTTGTCTTCAGAGTCAACCATGCAAATATTTTTGATAATCTCTTCTCTGGAAATGCTTGCTGTTCTTGCAGCATCTGTCACTGAATGACAGGATTGCTCAAAGGAAAGGTGTTCGCCTTGAATACTGTGTTCCTTTAAAAAATTCTTTAATTTTGCTTCAAATTCATTCATATATTAATGGACTGCTAGGTGTCTTTTAAAATAAATTGGTTCTAATTGTTTTGGTTTTTCATGGATTGCAGGGAAGCTGAAGGAATTGTCTTTGTGCGAATGTTCAAGGGTGAGGATTTTTTCAGGGAACTTGAGAGAGCCTGCGAGAGAACCGCAATTGTGAGTGCTGGTGTTGTTTCTGCGGTGGGAATGCTCTCAGACTTTGAATTGGGGTATTTTCGCGGAAAGGGCGATTATGCAAAGCAGTTGTTCAGGAAACCACACGAGTTTGTTGCGTTGAGCGGCATAATAATAAAGGAAGGAAATGGTTACAATTTTCACTTGCACGCTGCCTTTGCTGACGAGGACAAGAGCCTTAAGGGCGGTCACTTGTTTTCTGCAAGGGTTGCTGTCACAGCCGAGATAATCCTGTTAAAATCAAAAGCAAGGCTTTCAAGAGTGCTTGAAGAGGACACTGGCCTAATGGGTTTAAGGCTTTAGGCCATTTTTTGTTTGCTTTGCTGGCGTGTTCTAATATTCAAGCCATTTTTGAGATGGCACTAGCAAGCAGTGGGGCAACGCTTAGCACTTTCAGTTTTTTGAGTTTTTTCCTGTGCTCTTTTTGCGGAATCGTGTTCGTGACAATGACTTCTTTCACTGGTGCCTTGTTCAGGCGCGCTATTGCTTTTCCTGCGAGAACGCCGTGTGTGGCTGCAACGAAAACGTTTTTTGCCCCGAGTTTTTTGAGTATTCCTATTGCTTGGCTCATGGTTCCAGCTGTGCTTATTATGTCGTCAATTATCACGCAGTTCTTTCCCCTTATATCTCCCTCGATTTTTTCCGCTATTACCCTTGAGCCGCTTATTCTCTTTTTGTGGATTACCGCAATGTCCGCGTTCAGCACGCGTGCCTGCTCTGTTGCGTTCTTTAGCGCACCCAGGTCAGGGGATACCACTACAAGGTTCTTTAGCCCTTTTTTCTTGAGGTAGTCTGCGATGACCGGCAGGGCATGCAAGTGTTTTTTTGCCTGTTTTCTTTCGAGATAGCTCTGGATTTTTGGCAGGGCATGCAGGTGTGTCTCTGGTCTGATAAATTTTTCAACCGCGCTTGAATGCAGGTCCATTGCAACCACTTCGTTCACTCCTGCTTTTCTAAGCAGCCCAGCAAACAACTGTGCTGAAATGGGCTCTCCTTCTCTCACTATGCGGTCCTGCCTTGCATACCCAAAGTATGGTATGACCGCAATTATTTTTCGCGCTTTTGCACGCTTTGCCGCATCTGCGATGAGAAATAGTTCAACAAGGTTTTCGTTTGCGGGATTGCAGGTGGGCTGGATGATGAAAACGTTTTTTCCCTCAACGTCTTCCTCGATTCTCACATATGTTTCGTTGTCCGGGAACTTTTCGGTTTTGAGCCTGCCCAGCTTTACTCCGAGTTCTTTTACGACCTGCCCTGCAAGTTCTTTGTTTGCGTTCCCTGAGAAAACGGCAAAACCGCTCATCTGACCACCCCAAAATTTGACAGAAAAATTAGCTAATTAATTCTTAAAAGGCTATTGCTTTATTACTGATTTGAGGAAGTGGTGTGAATGGATTCAATTAAGACTGTTAGGGCAATCCAGGTTCTTGACTCGCGGGGCAACCCCACAATAAAATGCTTTGTTGAAACCGGCAAAGGGCAAGTGAGCGCGATGGTGCCAAGCGGTGCCTCAACCGGAAAGTTCGAAGCTGTTGAGCTAAGGGACAACGGCAAGGAGTATGGGGGAAAATCTGTCCAAAAAGCGGTTTCCAATGTTAATGAAGTAATTGGCCCCAAAGTGATGGGGATGAATGCAACAGACCAGGAAGCGATTGACAAGGCAATGATTGAACTGGATGGCACTGAAAACAAGGCAATGCTTGGAGCTAACGCAATCCTTTCTGTTTCGCTTGCTGTTGCCAGGGCCGGAGCAATTTCAGAGGGCAAGGGATTGTTTGAGTACCTGGGTGAAAAGTTTGGGAACAGGGATTTCAGGCTTCCATTGCCTCAGTTTAACATTTTGAATGGGGGAAAGCACGCTGGGTTCGAGCACGACATCCAGGAGCACATGATTGCGCCACTGAAAGCAAAGAGCTTTTCAGAGGGTCTTAGGATGAGTGTTGAAGTCTACCACGAGCTTAAGGGGGAACTCAAGGAGAAGTTTGGTGCGAGAGCTGTTACTCTGGGTGACGAGGGCGGCTTTGTGCCACCAATATCCAGCACTGAAGAAAGGCTTGAACTGATGGTTGGAGCAATTGAAAGAGCGGGTTATTCTGGGGAGATAAAGCTGGCGCTTGACCCTGCTGCCTCTGAATTCTTTGAAGATGGCAAGTATTCCATTGGGGAAAAAGAGCTTGGTGCAGGAGAGCTAACAGATTACTATCTTGACTTGTGCTCGCGTTTTCCAATTTATTCAATTGAAGATGGCTTTGCAGAAGAGGACTGGCCAGCGTGGCAGGAGTTCACAAAGAGAATGGGGGAGAAGATTCAGATTGTTGGAGATGACTTGCTGGTGACAAACCCGAAAAGAATTAAGAAAGCCCTGGAGTTGAAGGCCTGCAACGCGCTTTTGCTGAAGGTGAACCAGATTGGCACTCTCACAGAGTCCTTTGAGGCGGCAAGGCTTGCGAAGAAGAATGACTGGGGTTTGGTTATTTCGCACAGGAGCGGCGAAACAAGCGATGCATTCATCGCGGACTTGGCTGTTGGAATTGCTGCGGGTCAAAGCAAGTTTGGCGCGCCGGCGCGCTCTGAGCGAAACGCGAAGTATAACAGGCTGCTGGAAATTGAAGGCCTTCTTTAAACAGCTCACTTCAAGCTTGCAAGCATTTCGTACACATACCTCATTTCCCTTTTTGCAAGTTCATCAAAATGGGCTTTGCTTCCCTTAAACTTGACAGCTGTGTGGGGGTCTATGTGGGTAATGACAATAGTGCCTTTCTTTGTGACATGGAAGATTATGTTGGTTGCATTTCTGTCTCTTAAGAGCCATCCTCTTTTATGGCATTGTTCGAGAGACCTAATCACTGCCAGGTTTACTGCCTGCTTTTGGCTTTTTTTGAGCTTGTGGTATGCTGGAGATCTCAGATTATAGCCTGGTCTGAACAAGGTGAACAGGTATCCCTTTCCTCTTTTCCTGTCAACTTTGAAGCCAAGTGGAAATGCAACACGGGTAAGGCCATCTCGGCGCATTCTTGCCAGTATTCCAAAACCCCTGGCTGCTTTTTTGGGTGAAACTTCGCCTATTGCAACTCTGATGTTTTTCTTGCCTCTTTTTGCTGTCGCAACTCTCACTTTTGTTCCGGCAAGAAATGGAATCCTTTGAATTTTTTCCTCAGAAAAGGGAATCCCTGTTACTCCATTCCGCTTGAATGCATGACCGCCCTTGGTTTTTACTTTCCTAAACCCGCGCATTCTTAGGCTAAGAGGCATTAAAAAAAAGTAAAAGGAAGACCATTTAATTTAATTGGAAAATTGGGTTTAGCACTTTCATTTATTAATTTTTCGCTCTTTTATTTTTTCGATTTGCCGTGAATGCCTTCGCTAAAAATGAGAAGAGAAGACTCAAAGAAAAAAGGGAAGAGATAGTAAAAGAACTAATAAAACTTGAGTACTCACCTGAGGAAGTAGAATGCGAGGTTGGAGAAGCTTCATAATCCAAAGTTGATTTTTACACCCTCAGTAATTCCTCGAATTTGAAATATTTGGAGAAGCTTCGTGTTTACTAAAAAACCTTGGCGTGGTGAACGCCCCCCGTTTCAGCGTGGAGATGAAGCCTTGGTTATGGCGAAAGAGACTGCCTTGGCTTTTAAGCCAAGTTTTTTACAAGTTGAGCCTTCTGATAACCTCATTTGCTATTTTTTCTGGATAACCCTCTTCGGTCATCACAGCCCTTATCTCTTTCTCTGTGTACTCAAAGCGCTTTGGCTTTAAGAGTTTTACCAGGCGTTCAATCTTTGCTTCATCTGAGCCTGCTTGTGTTTGGCCCGGCTGCTTTTGTTGCACTAAGCTTGGCTGCTGTGCGTTTTGCATAGCGCTGGGCTGTTTGGGTTGACCTTGGCTGGGTTGTTGCACACTTTGTCTTTGTGGGGTTGCTGGCTGTTGGGGTTTAACTTGGCTCCCCCCTGGCACTATGCTCTCCCAGTTTGGCTCTTGTGCTCTCCCTTGGACCACATTACCTGGCTGTGCCCCTGTTTTTTGGGCAAGCCCTGCCTGTGCTGAAACTGGTTTCTGTGGTGGGTGAGGCTGTTGGGCGTTCACGCCCTGCACTTGGACTGGTTTCTGCTGCTGGAACTGTTTTTGCGGAACTGGCGCTGGTTCGCCTTTTTTCTTTTTCTTGCGCTTGAGCAGAATTATTGCTATGATGATAATCGCCAACAGGATGACTCCGCCGCCAATGACCGCCAGCATTTCAAGCGAAAAGTTGAACCCCATTATCGAGAACAAACCAGCTCCCTGGGGTTTGTATTTAATGTACAGGGTCTTCCCCTTAAGGCTCTCTGGATCCTTGAAAGCATAATAGCCTTCTTCTTTAGTGTAATTGGAGGGTTTCATTTCAATGAGTTTGCCTTCCACGTAGATACGGATCTCTTTCACCTTGTTGTCTCCCATGCTATTGGCAGAGACGCTAGTGCTGTCAATGGCTCCAATGTTTACCTCAATTGTTCCATCGTCGTTCTTTTTTATCATGCTGCTAACTGCTTCTGGTGTTTTTGACCCGCCGAGTCTTGCCAGGGTTTTCATGTTTTCCTCACTCATGTCAAATGTTATCCTTAGCATGCCTGTTTTTTTTGCATCGTTTTTTTCAAACTCGCACTTGAAAGAGTCTTTCAGTTTCTTGAGTGCTTCTAACTGCTGTTTTTGCTCTTCGTTGAGGTCCTTGCTCATCATTTGCATTCCAGTAACTGCCATGTCAATAAATCCCTTCATTTTTTTGTCACAGTCCTCCCACTGGCTCGCTGCCTCTGTAAGCGTTCCACTTGTTTCGAGAATCATCCTGAATTGCCCTTTAGCATCAAACTTGTAGATTGCAATTGTTTCAGTGTCCTTTAGCGGCGGTTGCATCATGCAACCACTCAAAAGAACAAGTAAAAGAACACCTAACCCTGCTGATAGCAACAAACTTTTTTTCATTCAAACCACGGTATAATTAATAGTTTCATCATTTAAATGCTTTTCTGCCAGGCTTGTGAGGCATGTGATTTTTTTCCGCCTGAAGTAAGTAAATTATTGTTCGCCAACAGGTTCCTTTTCTTTGAGCTCTTCTATCTCTGCTTCCAGTTCCAGTAGCCTGAACGCAACCCACATCACCAACACAAATAGTGCAATGAAGTAAACTTGCCAGGCCCTTGCTTCGCCAAAGAATCCTATAAAGAAGAAAAGCACAACCAGGGTTAGAAATGCAAGGAATCCAAGGAATTTTAGTATAATGTTTGACTCTTTTTCTCTCAGGAAGTCAATTTTTTCAAATGTCTTGTTTTCATTCATGCGGGAAGCCGTCCAGCCTGCACTGTTTTCTGTGCACGCCTTTTATTTTTGCCTTTGGGTTTCCTATTTCGAATTCTAGCTTGGCAAACTCGAGGCCGTATTCTTCGAGCATTTCCCTGGCTTTTTTGTGGATGTCTGGCGCGAGGAGAATGCCGCGGCTTTCCCTTCCTTTAAGTTTTTCCACTTCTTTCATGTACCTGTAGAGCTGTGAGACTGCCTTATAATCTGCCTTTCGCCTTTTAACCTCGATCACGACAAGCCTGCCTTCTGAGTCCTCTGCAAGGATGTCCACAACCCCCTTCCTGAACGGGCACTCCTGGTTAGCTGGCTTCAAGCCTGGTTCAATAAAAGAAAGGTCTTCCATCAGTTCATTGCTTAACTCCGCCTCAGAGCCAAAGAGCCTCAAGTCACCAGTGTTGCCCATTTCGAAGGCTTGAGCGAAGTCCACGCTGTAAAATGTAACGGTTATCTTTTCCACTGGCCTTCTTTTCTTTGCTGATAGGACAAGCGTTTCACCCGCGAGCTCTGAGGCAATCCGTGCATTCATCATGTAGTTTGTTGGGCGCAGGTTCTTGTTCTGGTGAATGGCAAAAGAGTTGTCTCCCTTGATTAAAAGCAGTCTCTTTCCTTTCGGCAGCTTGCTTGCAGCACGCCCCCAATATTCGACAAAGCAGTTTCCCACAATGCAGAGCAAGTGCTTTTTTTGCACGGCATCTTCTATAATGCTTTGAGCCTGCTTGAGTTGCATGAAAAAAAATGAGCAGAATTGTTTTTTAATTGAATTTGCGCCTGTTTGCTGATCACAACGCCTAAACATAAAATTAAAAGAACAATTGTTATTTGTATTTTACAATTGTTAGGTGTAATTTGTGTTTGAGGAGTATGCGGGGCAGAAGATACTTATCTTGTTTTTTGAAGAGCCGTTCAAGGAGTTTCACTTGAGGGGCGTGGCAAAGGAATGCAATGTTTCCGCCCCGACTGCAAAAACACAGCTGGACAAATTTGCGAAAGAGAAATTTGTTGAAAAAAAGAAAAAGGCAAACCTGGTTTTATTTAAAGCAAACACCAATAACAACCGATTTCGGTTACTCAAAACTGCTTACTCCCTGGAAAAGATCGAGAAAAGTGGTTTGATTGGAAAACTTGAATCCGAGTTAAAACCCCTGTCGATTGTTTTATTTGGGAGCACTGCGAGAGGAGAAGATGACAGTGGAAGCGATTTGGATTTATTGATTATTTCCAAAAACAAGAAAGAGTTGGATTTAAGCAAATTTGAAAAAAAACTCAAAAGGGAAATAAACTACTCTGTCTACAGTCCAAGCGAGTGGAGTAAAAAGGCAGGCCAGGACAAGCCTTTTTACCAGAGAATCTTAATTGAGGGAATTCCCCTAAGGGGGGAGCTGCCGGTGGTTGAATGACCAAATTCAACGAGTGCATTGAAAAAAGGCTTTTAAGGAGAGCCAAGCCAGATAAGTCAAAGGCAGCAATTGCCCTAAATATTTCAAAAGAACGCCTTTTGGATGCAGAGATCTCTTTCGAAGGGCAGGTTTACTCTGCAGCAATTCTGCTATCCTATGCCTCAATGTTCCATGCTTCAAGAGCACTCCTGTTCAAGGACGGCTTCACTGAAAGAAGCCATTTTTGCCTGATTGAATTCATAAAAGAAAAATACATCAAAAAAGGATTGATCAATTCAAAATTTGCCCACTTGTTAAACAACGCAAGGGAAGAGAGACACGAAGTGCTTTACGGCCTGGAAAAAACCGAAACAAAACACGACGCAGAGTACACCCTAGCTTCAGCAAAAGATTACCTAAAAGAAGTAGAAAAAATCCTGAAAAAACCGGTCTAACAGTTACTCTTTTAACTGTTTCAACAAAACAGTTTCCCACAATGCACAATAATTACTTTTTTTTCAAGAGCCTCTTTGGTTATTGCTTTTGCCTGTTCCAGTTCCGAAACAATAAGGCAAGAAAACGAATTAAAAGCGTGTCTCTTTGCTTGTTGTTCTTCAGAAGAGCACTGCCAGCGCCCACAACGCCATTGTTCCAAATGCGAGTCCAACTGACCCGTATGTATAGGTTAGGGTTTTGAAGAATGGGATTTTTTTCGTTGCTGGAATGATTAACTGGAGTGCCCATACGGCTATGAGGAATGCTGGAAGGGAAATGAACATGGCTGGAATTTCTCCAATCAGAACCGCTATTATAACCAACAGCAGCCCCGCCCCGCTTAAAAGGTTAAGCATTGGAATTATCTGTTTCCTTTTGATGATTGATTTTTGTGGAATGAATTTTTTGTCAATAAGCTTGTAGTAAGCATAAGTGGTGCAGTACAACAAAAACATCCCTGCGAGCACAACCAGTGGGATTTGCTCTAGTGGCTTGAAGAGAATCCAGGCTGCAACGATTCTGACAATGTGGTTGATTGGTCCAGAGAACAGCAGGTCAACGCGTGTTTCCTTTAGCCTCAGTGGAGGCACTGAGTAGACTAGTTGGAGAAAAACCAGGAGCAAACCCAAAAAGAAATGGAACACTGAGAGCCATAAAGTCAAGAGCAACCCGAATGCCAGGAGAACAATGGAAAAAGCAAGGGCTTGCTTCACAGAAATAATGCCTGAAGCAATTGGTCTTTTCTTTTTAAGGGGGTTTTTCCTGTCAAGCTCTGCATCAAAAATATCGTTTAAAACATACAGTCCGCTTGCAATGAAGCACCCAAGGGAAACGCACAGCACCACAACTTCTTCAATTTCACCAAACGCCGGCCTTGATGGGTATAGCGCGAGAATTGCCCCAATACTTATCGAAAAAAATGTTGCAAACCATGCGTTTGGGCGCATTAGCGCAATAAAAGCTTTCAGCATACCTGGTGCATTCTTGTTTCTCTTCATCTTCATCGCTTTAGCTTTTTGACAGTCCTTGTTTAAAACTCCTTGGCACTGCAAGTTCAGATGCTTTTTTCATGAATGACTGTGGTAACGCTGTGCTCGTGCTTGGCTGAGGGACTTTTTTAATTGTTCGAGGCTCAGGGTTCTTTTTGCCTTGATTAGCCCTGAAAAAAACTGGGAGAACAACAGCATTTTCTTGCACTCGCTTGCTAGCACGCGCATTCTTTTCCTTGCTTTTTTGTTCCCTGTTTGTGAAAGCGTTTCAATAATTGGTTCAATTTCATCTTCTGTAAAGTTCTTCAAAAGCTTTTCAAAGGCCTCCAGAAAAGAAGTTGTAGCATTGTACAGCTTTTCCCTGCCCCTTTTTTCAACAACTCTGATCAAGCCCCATTTTCCCAGTATGGTCAGGCTGGGGCTAATCAGGCTCAGGCTATAATTGCACTTCCGTGCTATTTCCCGCTGTGACATTGGGCTGTTTTCAAACAACAGCAAGCCCCAGACTCTTCCAGCTGGTTCACCCAGCCCCCAGCGCTTTCCAAGCACGGCAATCTGTTCCATGAACCGCTCTCTGATATTACTAAGGCTATCCATTTATTCTCACTCTTTGCTTTTATCCAGGGCAAAAAAATGACCCTGCAATGGTTTTAAAAAAACGATTTAATTTTTTCCCAGATCTTATTCAGCCATCCGAACATCAAATCACCACTCAAAATTTCTAAAATTTCAGTTTTAACTGAAATTATGGTACTGTAGAAATGTTTTAATACTTATGCTCTGGCGTTTTAGAACTTTCCGGCGCGCAGCATTGAAACAACCAATAGTGCTCCGAGTAGTGCAGCAAAGCAAAAGCCCACAAGGCCTATTGCCGGCATTCCGAAAACAAACGGTCCCTTGTTCGAGATTATGATGAGTGAGGATCCGACAATGATTGCTGATATTATCATGCTGATGGCAATCCTGTTGCTTGACTTGTTTAACTCTGAAGTGAACTCTCCAAGCCCCTGGTGCTGTACGTCCATCTTTAGTGAACCAGCCTCGATTTTTTGCAGTATCCTGCTGAGTCTGCCGGGCAGCTCGGCTCCCAGGTCGTTTAATTCAAGCAGGTTTTCAGCCCAGTTTTGCATTATTCTTTTTGGCGAAATCCTTTCTTTTAAGAGTTTTTTTGCAAACGGCTGGGCGGCTTCTGCTAGGTTAAATTCTGGGTCAAGCTGTCTCCCAATCCCCTCTATGGTAATCATTGCTTTCCCTAGCAATAGCAAGTTTGATGGTATTCTCACCCTGTAGGTGTGGGCAAGTGCTATTACTTCATTCAACAGGCTGCCGATTTCAACCTCTTTTAATGAGGCTCCATGGTACTGTGCAATCATTTCGTTTACGTCTCTTTTGAAGCCTTCGAGGTCTGCTGTGTTGCCCACCTTGATTATTCTGAAGAGCCATTTCATTGTTTTTTCGGTGTCCTGTGCGATAATTGCAATAAACAGGTTTGCAAGTTCTTTCTTGGTCTTCAAGTCAATGAACCCAGTCATACCAAAGTCCATGAAGGCAATCATTCCCTTTTTTGTAACAAAAATGTTTCCTGGGTGTGGGTCCGCGTGGAAAAACCCGTCAACCAGCACTTGCTTCATAAATGTCTTCGCGCCATATTCCGCGATTTTTTTGGGGTTTAGTTTTGCTTTCCTGATTTTCTCCAAATCGTTGACTTTGATTCCCTTAAGGTATTCCATTGCCAGAACGTGTTTTGTGGTATAATTCCAGAAAACCAGTGGAATTTTGACATATTTAATCTCCTTAAAGTTTTTCCTGAAGCGCTCGGCGTTTCTTCCCTCCCTGACATAGTCAAGCTCTCTTCTCAGAGAGCGACTGAACTCTTCAACTAGCGCAACAGGGCCAAGGACACGCATTGATGCCATGTGCTTTTCCGCCAGCCTTGCCAGGTCCATTAGGATTGCCAGGTCGATTTCAATGCTTTCCTCTATGCCCGGTCTTTGGACTTTCACGATCACGGTTTTGCCGTTTTTCAGCCTTGCCCTGTGAACTTGGCCAATTGATGCAGAAGCAAGTGGCTTTTCTTCAATGTATTCAAAGAGCTCGCCAAGGGGCACTTTGAACTCTTTTTCTATTCTTTCTTGGGCAAATTTGAACTCGAATGGCTTGGTGTTGTCCTGCAATTTTGCAAGTTCCTTTGCGAGTTCTGGTGAAACAATGTCTGGGCGTGTGCTAAGAAACTGCCCAAACTTTGTGGAGACAACACCCAATTCCTCCAAGACAAGCCTTGCCCTGACCGGAAAGGGCTGGCTGATTTCCTTCCCGAGACCGGAGCGCATTATCCTCTGGCTCAGGGGAAGCATTGAGTGGAGTTGCAGTTCTTTCAAAAGGTAGCCAAAGCCATGCTTTAATAAAACGCTAGCAATGAACCTGTATCTCTTGACAAATTCAATTGGTCCAATGATCACAATAACTCCCATATTGAAAATGGCTTCAATATTTAAAAAGGAAGCGCTTTAGTAATATTACACTGGAGGTGTTAATATGAGCGAAATGAGCGATTTAATGGAAAAAGCTGGGTTGTTTGGTTTAGGTGTCCTGGCAATAACCGAGGAAAAATTGAACAAGGTGACAGAGGAGTTTGTCAAAAAAGGAAAAATGAAAAAACCGGAAGCGAAAAAGTTTGCCAGGGAAGTGCTTGAGAACTCCAAAAAGCAGCAAAGAGAGCTCCAGAAAAGAATAGAAAAGGAAACCAAAAAGGCAATGCGCGCCATTGGCGTGCCAAGCCAGGCAGACGTAAGAAGACTGGAAAAAAGAATCAAAGCACTGGAGAAAAAGGTCAAGTGAAAGCTGAACCCCTGGTTAACCGGCTGAGCTGCCTGTTCAGCCTCTGGACAAGGCTTTCTTAATCGCATTTTTTTCCTGTTTTTCAAGTGCACTGGCATTCCAGTAAAACAGGCTCCTTTCGCCCTCTTCTGATACGCACACTTGGCCTCTCTGCGCCAGTTCCACTAGTTCATAAAACTTGGAGATTTTGTTGCTTGAGTTTCCAAGCTCAATGCCTTTATGCAAGCCAGAGCTTACTTCTTTCTCTGTTGCTATGAACTCTGGGCTCTTCGAGCACGCGTTTTCCAGTATTACGCTGCTGTTCACTGGAGTAAAAAAGTATGACTTCAGCAGTAACCTCTTATTGGCGTCAATGTTGTCAA
>CAZGDN010000004.1:22375-26334 GCA_964525235.1 uncultured archaeon
GTGTTGGTGTACTGGAATTCAGACGGCTTTGCAACCACTAATTTTTTCAATCCGCCCCGCGCGCTTGAGTCAACAATTCCTTTTCCGTTTTCCTGCAGGATAATCCTCTGACTTCCAGACCTGTACCCAACACCGTAATTCTTCCTTTCGGTTTTTCCGTCTTCATCCACTCTCTTTGTTCCAACCATTCCATCAAACGGAATGTAATAAAAAAAGGAGTCAATTCCGTTAAAGTCCGCTTTTCTCATAAACTCAACTGTTATGCTTGCAGCTGGCGCTCCAGCGGAAAAAAACTTGAACTCTTCTCCTGAAAAATTAGGGTCAATTTTCACGTGATACAACCCTGGTTTTTTGCTGCTGAGGTCCCGCGGGATGAACGCCAGCTTGTTCTCGTCGCTGAAATATTGTGCCCACTTGGAAAACCAGCTTGGAGTTTCAAAGAACTCGTTCTTGTAATAATAAGCAAAGTCTTTCTGGAAATCAGTTGAGTAATTGTCTGGGGTAAGCAAAGAGTCAAACTCTTTTAAGCTGCGCGCTTCTTCTGTTTTACCTGCTTCAGCGAGCTTTTGCATTCTTTCAAGTCTTGATGCGAGCGAAAGAGAGAACTGCGTCGGGTCGCAGAAAAAAGCATTTCTGTCAGAATTGTCACAGGTGTTCCACTTCAAACTATTAAAATCCCACTTTAAGAGCACTCTTTCAACTGCCCTCGGACCAGTGAGGCATGGAATCCCATTCACTGTTGTGGTTTCTGTAACTTTAGCTGGGTTGCTTTCTTTTCCCTCCTCTGCTTGGTTCTGGTCAGGGGTGAACCCGGGTGTGGGTGTTACAGCGTTCAGGTCAGCGTTTTTATCAATTTCCCCGCTCCCTGCGGTCAAAACGGTTACTGCAAATACGAGCATTATGGCTGCTAGAATGATTAGGGTTAAGGCAATCTGGCTTAGGCCTTTGTCCTGCATTTGAACCATTAAAGTTATTGCTCTGGATTATTTAAGCTTTTGGTTTTTGCCGCTCTTTTCCGAAAAAGTAAAACCCAATCGTTGTAATAACTATTGTTGCAACTATCGCCGTGAAAACATAGCCTGGAAAGCTCTCTGTTCCAGCAATGCCCGCCTGCGCTGGCATTATCGCCAGGACTGCTGCTGCAAGCCCGCGTGGAATGAGCGCGCTCATCACTTTTAGCTGCTGTTTTGAAATGTGCTCCCTGGAGAGTGCGGTTTTTACTGCAATGAAACGGACTGGCATGAGAGTCAGTGCAAGAATCGAGCCTGTTGCAATCATCAATGCGTTCCAGGGAAACAGCAAACCAATGAGTGCAAAGAAAAACGTTTTCACGAAAAAGCTTATCTGGGAGTTGAATTCTGTCACGCTCTTTTCAAGCTTTATCTGCTTTTTCAGCTTGAGGATTTTCCCTATTTCCCTCGAGTTTCCCAGAACGAGTCCGAATGCGAGAATTCCGAGTGCTGGGCTGCCCTGCACGAAATCAATAAAGGCATACAATAGCAGGAGGAATGAGAATGTCAGCATATAGTGGTGTGAGAAATTCCTTGCCTTTTTCTCAAAGAACCTGAGCACATAGAGCCAGATAATGCCAGCAATCACTCCAAAGAGTATTGCAATCGAGAAAGATGCAGCAATCCCTTTTAGGAGTGTCTGCCCTGGGTTTGCTTCAGGCATTGTTGCAATCCTGATTAGCGCGATAACAATCACTACAGCGAGCACATCAGTGAAAGCTGACTCGATTGACAGAATGCTCTCTGTTTTCTTTTTCAGCTTTGCCTTTGAAACGAGTGGCATAACGACAAGAGAAGAGGTTCCTCCGAGGATACAGCCGAGTATTGCAGCATTGAACACAGTAACACCCTGAACAAAACCAAAAACGCCAAGTATTATGTATACAACTGCTGTTGCTGTTGCTGAGAGGGTGTAGGATACAAGTGCCAGCAACAGGCTCTTTGGAGTGTTTTTTATAATCGTGTAGAGGTTGAAGTGCAGGCCGCCCTCGAAGAGAATTATTATTATTGCAAAGGCCGAGAATAATGGAAGAAATGATTCCAGGATTGGGGTGTCAGCCAAGCCGAGAACCGGTCCTATAACTATGCCAATCAAAACAAGCCATAGCACATCTGGAATCCTTGTCTTTGAAAAAAAGAGCTCACCCAGCACCCCAATGAAGACGATTAAGGCCATGAGCACCAGAATAGCGAACAATGCCATGCAAGACATAAGAAAAAAGGGTTTAAAATTCTTTCAATGCAACGAAACAAGCCTTGCTGGCGCTGAACTCCTTTTCTTGAGCTTTTTTCCCACAAGGTAGTTGTCTTCAATGCGAATTCCGCCGAATTTTCCGTACACTGCTGGCTCTATTGCAAGGCACATTCCTTCCCTGAGCTTCCAGTTGCTTTTCTTGGAAATTCCTTGCGGGAAGTCATGGTCCTGTAAGCCAATGCCGTGTCCAAGGGCGTGAATCATTTTATAACCGGCTTTTTTTAACTCTGAGTCAGCTGCATCAAAGAGCGCGCTTGCTTTTGTGCCTGGCACTGCGAGTTTTTCTGCTCTTTCTTTTGCTGTGTAAACTGTTTCATAGAGCTTTTTTTCTCTTTCGGGTGGCTTTCCGACAAAGAATGTCCTGCTCAAGTCAGCGCAGTAGTTCTTGTACCTTGCCCCAAAGTCAACAAGCAGGAAACCCTTGCTGATTTTCTTTGTAGAGGTTATATGGTGCGGGACTGCTGCATTCTTCCCACTTGCAACAATGACCGGGAATGATGTTGTCTCTGCCCCGTTCTCCAGTATTGTGCACTCAAGCTTTACCGCAAGATCTCTTTCGCTCATTCCCGGCTTGTATAATTCAGGCACCCTGTTAAGGGCGTTTTCTGTTATTTTAACTGCTCTTGCAATGAGCCTCTGTTCTCCCCTGGTTTTTGTTTCCCTCAATCTTGCAAGCTCTCTTGAAATATCCACAAGCTTTTTTCCCTTCAGTGTTCTTTTTAGGCGCGATAAGCCCGTGGCGGTGTATTCATGTTTGTTAATGCCGATTTTTTTCAGGGGCAGTGCTTCTCTCAGTGCTTTAATAAACCCAGCCCTGTTTTCGACCTTTTTTGCCACAAGGCTAGGGTCTCCTTTTAGCATTCCATGCCATAGGCCTGTTGTTATAACAAGTGGTTTTTTGCCCCTTCGAAGCACAAGGGCATTTCTCTGGAACTGGTTTAATGGAAGCGAGGTAAAATAGTGAAAGCTTGGCTCGCTTTCAAGGTTGTTTATTAACAGAACCTGCTCCAGGTTGGTTTTCCTGAAAAGCTCGCGTTCCTTCTCTTTCATGTCCTTTACCATGTTATCCTGCCGTGCTGTGGTTGGTGTAACCAAGTGCTTTCCTACAATGCAAACTTTCCCTTTTTTATAACCCAGTGCTTTTTTCCTTCTTTGTCAACACCGTATATGTCAAGCTTTTGCCTTGGGGCGTTTATCACAAAATCCCAGTGGTACACTGTCTGCCTGTCCGGCTCAAAGCCGGAGCCAAGCGCGATGTGAATCATTTTTGCAATTTTTTCGTTTTCTATGAGGTAATTGCCAAGTTTTGCCTTTGGATTAGTGTTTATTGCAAATTCTCCAACGCGCCTGTAGTTTCTCCTGTACATGCCTGTAACCTGCTTTGGAAGTGCCCTGTTTTTCTCATATTCTCTTATGAGCTTTTTCCCATCCTTTAATTCCTTTTCAATCCTTTTCTTTATTTTGCTGGGTGCCCTTTTGATACTCCACTTTCCTTCCTTGAATCCGACAACGAGTGGGTTTTCTGGTGAAAGAAGGTGGCTGCGGTCAATGTTTATCACCACATCCCCTATTGCTATTCCGTCAATGCTTTCAGGCGTTAAAAATGCTTCTCCTCCAGGGTAGTTTGCGAACATTCCTGAGATTATGCCTTTTTCTCTGAGTATTGCCTTGTTGATCTTGCTTCTTGCATCTGA
>CAZGDN010000004.1:26434-37557 GCA_964525235.1 uncultured archaeon
AGATTATGCCTTTTTCTCTGAGTATTGCCTTGTTGATCTTGCTTCTTGCATCTGAGTCGCTTCTCAGCACAAGTCTTCTTTTTTTGCCTCTTGCTATTGTTACAACAAGGTCTGTTTTTCCGCCTTTTACTTCTCTTCCATTCACAATCACCCTGTCGCTCTTTGTTATAACGCGCTGGATTGCTGCATTTCTTTGCCTCATTTCCCTGTAGTCAATATTGCAGGTTCTGACAAAGTTTTCAATTGGCAGCGTTTCAGTCAAGCCATAACGCAGGCTTGGCTTGCGCTTGTCAATGCCTGACTGCAAATTCCACCATGGTTTTAGCATCATCAGGCCAGGGGATGGCCATCTTGTCTTCCTGTCAGGCGATGGATAACCAATGGTTGTGCCGAACAGGTGCTTTCCACTGTAGCCCTTGCCTGCAATTGAGAAAACAGCATCTGAATTCTGCCACTCGCCTGCTTTGATCTCCCGAGAAAAAGCAGTGTATTTAGCGAAAATGGGCTCTTTCACTTTTTTGTCGTACTCGCAGCCTGAAATAATTGTTTTTAGTTCTGCTATCCTGTTCATTGGCTCTGTCTTTGACTTTCTTGCCGTGCCCGCGCCAAGCGTGACACTTCCCTTTTTTTTCACTGCAGCGAGAGCCATCGCCCTCGCAACCGCAAAGTTGTCCAAGTAGTCTTCAAGGGGCAGTTCCAGGTCTTTTTTTGCTGGCACGAGTTCGAAGCCAACCGAGAAATGCTCTCCTTTTTTGAATGCAAATCCCTCGCTTAAAATTCTTGAAGCTGTCTGGTTTAGCTCCCTTGCCTTTCTTGCCTTGAACCAGTTGTTCCTGAATGGTGCAATCAACATTTTCTCTTCGGTTTCAACAACAAAGAATTCTTCTTCTGCGCTAATCCAGGCGTCTGGTGCCCTGAAAACATTGCTTATTTTTCCCCTGCCTGCCTTTTTCTCTGCTTCCCTGATGAATGCGTCAAGCGCCCTTGTTTTTTTGCTCTCTTTTCCTTCCAGCATTTCGCTAAATGCGCTCCAAGCCCTCTCAAGGATTTCCAGGTTTTTGCTTTTACTTCCATAAAGCGAAACGCTTAAGTCTGCTCCCAGCTCGTGCAGGGCGTTGCTCAGCGGGGCAAGTGAGTAAAATGCTTTTTCGTTTTTGTAGGAAAACTCTACTAAGACAACCTTTTTTTTCAAGAGAGAAAGCTCTTTCTTGTATGCACTCACGGCTTTTTGGAATTCTTTCATTTTGTACTTCATGAAAAAGACCTCGAAAGTTTGCAGGCTACTTCTTTTTTACCATCGGCAGGCCGGTTTTCTGGTTTTCAATAATGGTCATGCCAGCAGGCAAGTCAACAGCATCCTTTGGATTCTTACTGAAATAAAACAATTTGCCCCTCTTGTGAAGGTAATACTTTTTGCCCCTTGAATTAGTGTACTCGCAAGCCATAAAAATCACCCCGAATGGAGAAATTATAAGGAAATCAATTTATTAAAGCTATTGGTTTTGCTTTTTTGCGCTAGGCATTAGAGCAATTATGGCACCAAAGAGAGCAAGGCTTGTTAGCGCTTCTATTACCGGATTCTCCGGCGATTTTATTTTCTGGTTTTTGTTGCGGACAATAAAATACTTGCTTTTCTGGCATGCTGTGCACTTGGGGGTGTTTAGTTTGAATGTTACAAGGTAAACCCCTGCTTTTGTGATTGGTGGAGTTAAAACCGTGCCGCTATTGCACACATAGTCTTTTTTTTCGAATACTGTGTTCTTAGTTTTGTTGTTTACTACTCTGAGGGTTCCTTTTAGGAGGTCTTTGTTGCATTCAACGTTTATGTCTGCTTCTTCCTCTTGGGTGATGTCCTTGGTGTTCACCCTTAGAACGCTTGCGTACTCGTAGGGGTAAATTTTTCTTGTTTTTGTGTCCTCTAAGCCTCCTGCGTCAACAACCCTGAGCTTTACAGTAAATGGTCCCTCGCTCGTGTAGACATGTGTGGGGTTTGGCTCGCTGGAGGTAGCACCGTCTCCAAAGTCCCAGTTCCAGCTTTGCAATGGCCCAGTGTCCTGGGTTTTGTCCTTAAAGAGCACAGTAAGTGGTGCAACACCTTTTTGTGGGTGCACTTCAAAGTCTGCTTTTGGCGGGGTGTTAACCTTTACTGCCAACCAGCCATCGTCAAAAATTGGGGGGTTGTTCTTCACACTAATCCTGTACCTAAAATAGGCAATTGGCTTGCCGTATGTGCTTGGGGCATCAATGCTTAGAGTGAGTTCCTTTGTTCCACCCTCCCTTGCAACTGGCGGGATGTTGATGTTTCCAGTGATGTCATCCCAGCTTGGTCCTTCTTCCCTTGAAAAAACCAGTGCGTCAGAGCCTATTACTTTTTCCACGGCATCCATTATCCTGTCAGGAATATCGCTTGCGCTTGTGTATTTTGAGACAGTGCCGCCAGTTTCGTTGGCTATTATTAGGGCCTGGTTCATTGCAGTGTTTGCATAGGGGCCAATGCCAATTACGCCAAACACGAACACTCCTTTCTCCTTTGCAACCTGGGCAGCCTCATTGAATCTGAGTGAGTCATCGTCCTCGTCAGTGATAAGTATTACAACCTTCGAGGCATTCTCTCTCCACCCCATTTCTGGTGCAAGGATAACGTGCTCTATAATGCTTCCCCATGGCTCCTTTGTGTTAACCACCTTTACCTTTGCCAGGTTGTTTTGAATCAGCTCTATGTTATCTGTTAAGTAAATTTCTCCCACATCATTAGCCCAGTCCATTGGCTTTTGTGATTTGGGTTTTTGGAATGCTGTTTTCACCTGTACCCATTTGCACCGGGTTTGTGTTCTGCTCTTGGTTTCGTATTCCGCACACACACTCTTCTCACACGTTGTTCTAACATAGCCGCCTACACATTTCCAAGAGCAACTTTTATAAGGGTGGCAAGTTTCCACACTGACATATTTATAGCGGTCACAGGAAGTATAGCTATAGTGCACGGTGGTGTAATGGTATCCTCCGGTGCATCTTCTAACATTGTGGCATTTTTCCGTGCAGTCTTTCACATCATCAAGGTCAACACATTGGGTTGTGCACTCCTTCACATAGCTCCACTTGCGACACTTTCTATCAGTGCGAGTGCCACTTTTTTCGCTTTCCTCAACGCATTCCCTTGTGGTGGTCGTGGAGCACCATTCTTTCTTTGTGCATTCTTTTTTCCATTCCTTGCACGAATCGCAGGAATACCGCACTCTTTTGTATATTTTACAGCTTTGGTAGGGGACCTCTTCTGTTTCACAAACTTTCACCTTCTTGTTGTCAAGCGTTCCCTCGAAGACATAAGCCCCAATTCTCAGGCAGTCTGAAATGCCTCTTTCTGCGCATTTCTTTTCAATCTTTTCAGAGAAGGGTTTCACGAAGTCTCTCACGGTGTTAATTTCCTGTTGCATGCTGAGGCTTGCGTCAAGCACGAAAACGAGGTCAATGGGCTTGTTGTATTCCTCTTTTTTGATGTTGTTTGTGATTTTTATTGTCAGGTTGACCTTTCCTGGCCCCTGGACTTGGTAGGCTGTGTCCTTTGTGTCTGCGTCTGTTCCCTCTATTTGCAGTTCAACCGGCTTTGCCATGGCAAAGAGCGAAAACAATAAAAGGAACACAATCAAAGCTGTGGCTTTTACCATCTTAATCTCCTCTTTTTGTGAATTTTGTAAGCTCCAACTCCAATGAATGCAATGGCAAGAATGAACAAAATTAGGGATGGTAGGGTGTAATCAACAGTTTCCTGTTTGTTTTCTTTTGGTAGTTCTGGCGGGGTTGGCACAGCTTGCCCTTCCTTTTTGGCTGGGGCAATTGTTGGAGTTGGCTCTGGCGGGCTGCTTTCTTTTTTGAAGTCTTCAAGCGAGCCTACTTTCACTGTAATGTTTGTGTCAGCGAACCACTGGTTGTCCGGCGTCCAGATTTCAAAAACCTCCTCTTTTGGCTCATATATTGCACAGTTTTTGCTGTCAAGCAGGATTGTCTTTCTTCCCTCGCCTTCAACAATTTCCAGCTGCCCAATCTTTTCATCAGAGCAGATCCTGTACTCTCCCTCTAGCCTTTCCACTTCAAGCCTTGGCTCGATTTTAAATGAGAGTTTTGCTTCTCCTCTGTAAATAATGTTTCCATCAACTTTCTGGAGGTCAAAAAAGTATGCGCCGGGGTTTCTCAGGGTGAAAAAAGCCTCGCCGTTCTCGTCTGTTTGCACCTGGAAAAGTTTTTCCCCCACCAGGATGTCCACATTGACATCTGCAACCGGTTTCCCATTCCACCACGCGCTAATGATTGCACTTTCGCCACGGTATGGTCCAGTGGAGAAAACTTTAACATCAAGCGCTCTCATTTCATAGACTGGCTCTTCCTTGGAAAAAACAAGCACGGCTGGGCTTAACAGGAGTGCAAGCACAACCAGCCAAACTCGAAGTTGCATAAATACCTTAGTGCCCTTTTTTTTAAAGGTTTTGTTTTCTGGGTGTGCTCTCAGGGTTTGCTTGATTGATTCTCATTTTATTTCGAACTCGTTTGAGTATGTGAGCGTGCTTTTTTGCGCTAGGCATTAGAGCAATTATGGCACCAAAGAGAGCAAGGCTTGTTAGCGCTTCTATTACCGGATTCTCCGGCGATTTTATTTTCTGGTTTTTGTTGCGGACAATAAAATACTTGCTTTTCTGGCAGGACTGGCAGTCCAGTGCGTCCAGTTTGAATGTAACCCTGTATTTTCCTGCCTTGGTTATTGGGGGCCCTGGTTGGATGAGGCCACTGTTACAAGTGTATGCAACAGGGTTTTGAAATAACTTTTCTTTTGTTTCACTGTTTGTTATTTCAAAATTGCCATCCAAGTGATCTTTGTTGCACTCAGCAGCTATTGCGCTTTTTTCTCCTAACACCCTGTCGAAGGCGTACACTTTTTCGACGCTTGCAAACGTATAGGGCTTTACCTGTTTCACTGCCGTGTCAGTCATTCCCTGGTCATCTGTTACTGTTAATGTTACGGTCTTCATCTCTGGGCTGCTGTAAGTGTGCACTGGGTTTTTTACATGCTCTAATGTAGAGCCGTCGCCAAAGTCCCAGTGCCAGTCAACTATTAGCCCATCGTCTGTTGACTTGTCATGAAAGTCAACGGTGAGTGGCGTGAGGCCCTCCCTTGGCACTGCCTTGAAGTCCGCCTGTGGGGGTGTTCTTACAACAAGGTGTATTCTTATTCTGTCAGTTATTGTTTTTCCCTGTGGTGTTGCCTCCACATTGACATCATATGTTCCGCTCTCTGGGGCCTTGATTTTAATGTAGTATTCTTCGTTTACAACGTAGTTTTCACTTGTTGCTGCCGCAATCAACGCGGTGCTTGTCTGATTGCCTGCTCCTGGGGCGCCATGGTAAAAGGTCACTATGCCTGTGCTTGAACTTGGTTTTTGCACTGTTGCAAGGTTGAATGTTGTTGGGTTTGGTGCCAGGTAAGGGTTTTCCATTCGCAACTGGAGGCTCCTTTCCTCAAGGGGGTTCATTTCCATATAAAAGTAGCCCTCGGTTTCATCAAAGTAGTAAAAATCCTCAAACTGCTTTTTTAAGTCAATGAATTTCACAAAGTCAACCGGTAGCCTGTAAACACCATAACCGTACTCGCACTTCTCACCACACCACGAGCCAGAGCCCTGGTGGCCTGCTTTTGCCATCCACTCGTTCATGAGAGCATCGTTTGCTACGCCTGGGATGTCTTTTGAATTATCGTATTTTAGCACTGCGACCACATTATCCACGCCAAGTATCCTGTCTGTTTCAAATTCTTGCAAGACTTTCAGATCTGCTTTTGACAGGCCAGCTGCAAGAGGCAGCCTTGATACCTTGTGGGCTTTAAGGTAGCCACTGTCAAAGTAGTACATGTCAACCAGCAGGGGAAAGCTTGGAACAGTAAATGCTTCTGTTCCATACGCTGTTGTGACAGTTAAATGTGTTTCAACACCAATTGAGCCCTCTTCTGGGGGAAAGTAGAATTTCGGCGGATACATCCCGTGCAAGTAAGCATCGGGGCCTCGCACGTAAATGGTGTGACCTGTCTGTGTATACCAGGACTGAGCGTTCTGCCAATAATCTGAGGCATTTGAACAGCTTCCACTGCCATCTGTGAAGTTGTAATAAGTATATTTTGTCCAGTCAATCCTCCAGTGCCCTGGAATCACTGGTTTGAAGGTAAGAGTCTTCGTCTTGCTTTCGTTTGCTCCAAGAGTGAAATATTCCCAGTTTGTGCTGTAGTCTGGAAGGCTGCGGTACTCCACTGGGCTGAGGTTGTCAAGCCAGTTCGAAAAGGAGCGGAGGGCTGTTTTCACGCAGACCTTTTTTGGCCCATAGTTTTTCATTGCTGCTTCAAGTTTGACATTTTGCCCGATGTTAACGTAAACACAGTTTCCTGCGCAATTGGATGGGTTTGGGCTCAGAACCTTTATTCCCGCTGCCCCGAGCACTGATTGGCCGTTGTTTCCAGGTATTGGGTTTCTGGAAATATAAGCCCAGTTGCCTAAGTCTGCAACCTTAAACATTTGGCTCTTGCAGGTGAAGTGGTGGTCGCCCTTAAAGCAGTAGAGGCTTCTCCCGCAGGTTCCCCTTGGGGCAAACCAGCCGTTCAGCGAGGGATAATTTGGGTCAATGTGCTGGTTGTAGCTGAAAATGCAGTTTTCCTTTGTGTAAGTCTTTTCCTCTCCGGGTGTAAGCCTCACATTAAAGCCACCACAGGAGTGCATTAACGAGAGGCGCTCGCCGTCTATCAACGTATTATAGTTTCCCTGTGTCCCATCACTCGTGTTTTTTACTGTGACTTCTACCTTAAACTTGAATGCCTGTGCTATTCCTTTGCCCGTGCACTCTGGGTCACCCCATTTGTCTATACAGTATTTATTGCACTTGGAATTCCACCCGCCAGGCGCGCTCACGTCAGAATCGCAAATCAGCGAGCCTGCAGGTATTACACTACCATCTTCGAGTGTTACGTCTTCCATTGTCCAGACTCTGGCTTTTGTTATGTCTCCGCACTGGTTGCCGACACATCCAGCGAAAATGCTTGGAAGTAGTATTATGGTAAATGCAAGTAAGATGCAATAGTTGTAGTACCTCTTCTTCTTGAAAAACTTGTACAGCCCGAATAGAAGTATCAGGAAACCAGCTGCTCCTATAATGATAAGTGTTTTGCTTAGACTAAGTGGCTGGCTTGTTTGCCCCGGTTCTTCTCTGGCCATCGGGGTTGGCGCCTGGATTGGCACTCGTGTTTTTGGTTCCGGCGTTGGTGTTGTTGGTCTGGCAGTGGGCTGTGGCCTTTGTTGTTTTTCACTTTCAATCCTTTTCCTGATTTGCTCTATTTCGTAACCGCTCCAGGGCCCAACGATTTTGTCTATGTCCCTTTTTTGGTAGTCGAACCCCCGCGCTGACGTTATATTCAGTATTCGTGTAATTATGTGTTCGCGTTTTTCTGCAGCCTTGTTTGCATCCTCTTTTCCCATTGCCTCAATCATTTCCCTGTAGTCCTGTTTCAGGGCGCTGAGAGATCTTGCAGCTTCTTGCAGCCCTGTTTGCTCGTCTCCTTCATCCATTGGCTGCTGCGAGGCTCCCATTACAAATATCAGGTTTTCAATCCTTGCATCAAACTCCTGTGCTTCCCTATTGTAATCAAAGGCACTGGTGCTAGCCGCAATAATCAGCAATGCAGCCAATATAAGTAGGATGCCTTGTGCTCTCATATTTTCTCACCATAATTAGGCTTTTTTTATATTTAAATCTTATCACAGGCGCTTTTCGTGAGTGGTGCTGATTTATTTGGGGTAACCAATTTTTGCCCTGAAGACGCTGGAGGGTGCAGCAAGGTTAATTGTTGTCTTTGGCCCTTCTTGTTCTCATTTTATTTCGAACTCGTTTGAGTATGTGAGCGTGCTTTTTTGGGTTGGGCTGCAGCTCTCAGCGTAATTGAAGGCAACCCTGTACACTCCGGGTTCTGCTTTTTTTGTTTCCTTGCAGAAAACCTTTTCGCTGATTCCGCTGTCACTCCAATTGCAGTCAACTTCTTTTAACTCGCAGTATTGCTGGTTCCACTGCCAGGCGTTTTGCTTTTCCAGCTTTGAACAGGCTTCCTCGTTGCATTCGGGAAAGTTTTTTTCACACGAAGGGTTTGCCTTGTTGCAGTCAATAACACAACCGCAATCCGTGTCATGCTTAACCCACTTTTCACCGGATTTTTTTTCAATAGTGGGGGGCTCCCAGTTTCTCATGAATATGTCCGCGGGGTAGTTGAACGAAAAACTGACTGTTTCCCCCTCTTCGTATGACTGCTTGTTTGAACGAAAAGAGGGTTTTCCTTTTTTCAGGAGGATGAATGCTATTGGTTCGAGGTAATAGCTCTTGCTTTCTTTGTTGTACTTCCACTGCCCTTGCACACTGTAAGTGCTCTCCGGTTCAAGGGGCCAGCACTCCATGCTGCACTCACTTCCAGTGCATTTAACCTCTTGGCCTTTGTAGGTGCCGCCGAGCACAATCGCTGCCTTGCCTTTCTTGTCTGAAGCGAAGAGTTCAATTCCACTGCTGCACTTCTGGCAGCATTCTTCATTGCAGTCCTTGTTTGAGCACTGCTCTGAAACGGCTCTTGCGACTCCTCTAACTTTCAGCACTTTTCCTTTTAGTTCCTCTTTTAGCTGGTTTAATTCCCAGGGAGAGTATTCCTGCTGGGCTGACTCGCAGGCACACGTGCAGGCACCGTTATCGCAGTAGTTGTAGTTTGGCTTGCAATCCAGGGGACACTGGAAGTTCTTGCACTCCTGTTCTGTTTTGCACTCAAACTTGCACCTGCACTCGCCGTTGATGCACTCTGGCATATTTGGCGGGATTCCGCACTTCAGGGCAGTGCAGTCCGAGTCAGTGGAGCACTCTGGCTTTTCTTGTATGCACCGGCAATCACACTTTCCTGCAGAGCAAAAGTTCTCGTGGTTGCATTTAAGACTGCATTGGTAGTCCTTGCATTGCTCATTTGAAGAGCAAATGTTTGGCTGAGTGCACCCACTCAAGAAAGCACCCAGTGCAATGATTGAAAACAGCAAGGCCAAAAGAACAATTTTTTTCATCAAATTAATGTTGTTTTTTGTTTTTAAAAACCTTTGCCGGGTAGATTCTTTAATGGGTAAAGAACAGCTCTTTTTAAGGTTCGAGGAGTTCATGTCTTCGATCAAGGAAAGTGAGCGTGTTGCAGTGGTGCACCACCGCGATGCTGATGGCTTGTGTTCCGCGGTTGTTTTTTCGAAGGCACTGGCAAGGCTCTCTGGCAGGGCAGCTGCCAGCGTCATTAGCTCTGAGTACTCTGACCTTGATGAGGTAATCGCTGCTTTGAAGGAAATAAAGCCTGACAGGATTGCGGTTCTGGACCTCTCAATTGACCAGGGAAAGAAGCGCGTTCTGGAACTGGAAAAAATTGCCCCGCTTCTCATACTGGACCACCACAAGCTCTACAATGACTGCAACTCGGAACGCACGGTTTTTATCAAGTCTCAAATGGTCAGTGAACTTGATGGGAGCAAGTACCCGGCATCCAAGCTTGTGTTCGACTTGTGCTCCAGGCTTACAGACTTGAGCGAAGAGCGCTGGATTGCGTGTGTTGGCTTGCTTGGGGACATGGGTTACAATACCTGGAAAGAGTTTGTGGACTCAACAGCCAAGGAAACCGGTGTGTCGCTTGGCGAGCTGAATGCCCTCAAGAGCCTTATTAGTGCAGTGGAAACAGTTAAGCCCCGAGAGTTTTCAATGCTCTTCGCGGAGTTTCACTCAAAAAAGCCAGCGCAAATACTCAAGAGCCCGCTTAACAAGTACAAGAGAGAGCTTTTGAAGGAACTCACAAAATGGAGAAAGGACTTCAAGGAGAACGCGGAATTCTTTCCAGAAGCAGAGCTTTACTTTTATGTCTTTAAGCCAAGAATAGAGCTAAAGTCTGCCCTCATCGACTCTCTTACATTTGAATTCCCAGATAAAACAATTGTAATTGTTTTGGACACTGGAAAGGGAATGCTGAGGTTTTCTGCGAGAAGACAGGATTTCAAGGTCAAAATGAACGCCCTCCTTGAAGAAGCAGTGAAGGGAATTGCGGGAGCGGATGCAGGCGGTCACATTCCTGCTGCTGCTGGTTCACTGCCGCGCAACAAATTGAATGTTTTTAAGGAAAACGTTATAAGAATTCTAAAAAGAGAGAACAGGAAAAGGTGAAGCACTTGGCTGTCCTGAGTGACCGCGATATAAAAAAAGCGCTTGAAGGCGGAAGAGTCAAGATTTCAGGGCTTGACCCTGCGAACATTTCTGTTGCCTCGGTTGACTTGAGGCTAAGCCACGAGTTCCGCGTGTTCAAGCACAGCGAGGTAACACACGTTGATGTCAAGGATGGCCTCAGGGATGAGCTAACAGAGCTTATAAGGGTGCCTCGTGGGAAAGCTTTCACGATTCACCCCGGAGAGTTCGTGCTTGGCAACACAGTGGAATACATAAAGTTGCCGGATGACTTGATGGCGCGCTTGGATGGCAGATCCAGCCTTGGCAGGCTCGGGATTGTAATCCACTCAACTGCTGGCAGCGTGGACCCTGGCTTTGAGGGCACTCTTGTCCTTGAAATAGCAAACATTTCCCGCGTTCCAGTGAAGCTTTGGCCTGGCATGAGAATTTGCAGGCTTACCTTTGAGGAGTTAACCTCTCCGAGCGAAAAGCCATACTCCAAGAGAAAGGGCTCAAAATATGCTGGGCAGAAAGGCCCTGGTGTTAGCAGAATTGGACTGGACAATTGAGTTTAGTCTTCTTCCAAGCTCTCAAGAAAGTCCTCAACGCACTCCTCTGAACAGAAATACCTTGTTTTGCCCCTGATTTTCTTTTTTATCGCTGATTCCTTTTCTATCTCTTCCCCGCAGTTCTCGCACTGTACTGTTTCCCCGCGCTCGTATCCCTCAAGGAAAGCTGCTTCAGCTGGTGTAATGCCTTCGTCTTCAAGCAATTCTTCTTCGTTGCACTCTGCAAGTGGCAATGAAAAAATCACCTCGAGCCCATCCCACAAAAGGGTTTGTAATAAAAAAAGCGCCTTATCCCTTTATAAAATTTTGGGT
>CAZGDN010000005.1:0-30219 GCA_964525235.1 uncultured archaeon
TCTTATGGGGGAAAGTTTGTTAAAAACAAACGTGATACGAAATTACTACGCCTTTACCCCTGCCTTAAGGCAGGGGCTTCGGGCGTGAGAGTGTGAACATTACCACCTCTGCGTTCAGAACTTTTCCATTAAGCAGTTTGTGGAAAAAAGCCAAACAGAAAATTATAAAAACAACGGTTCTCTTTATATTGGTTGGAGTGTTTGCATGATTGAAGCCTTTAAAAAAAGCTTGATGGCAATAGCCAAAAAGCCACACATTCTTGTTCCGGCAATAGCTCTGGCGCTTGTAATGGCATTTGCTTTTAGTTCTCTGTTCATGAGCGCTTCTGACACATTAACGGAGTTTGCACTTGAAAACAGAGCATTAAACCTTGGCTTCTTTGAAATGACCATAGCCTTTTACAAGGCCTACTGGACAGATGTTTTGTTCTTTACCATGGTAATGGCCTTTCTCGCTTGGCTCAACACAGCCTCGCTGCTTTTTTACTCGAAAGCAGCAATGCACTACGAAGAAAAGGACTCGCTTTCAACCGCGCTGAAATACACGCTGAAAAACTACTGGAAAGCGCTTGCATTGGTTGTGTTCTTGTTCCTGCTTGGCTTCCTTGCGGCAATTTTCTTCTTCTTGGCAGCCTTGTTCTCGCCCATCGGAGTTGAAGCAATGGCAATCCTGCTCTTTGGGCTGGTGGTCATTTTCGCCATCATCTTCATCAGGCTCTTTGCGTTTGCAGTGCCAGCAATGGTCTTCGAGGAAGCAGATGTGAGGGAAAGCATTTCGCTCAGCTGGCAGTTCAGTGGCAAAAAGTTTCCTGAAACAATTATTTTGATCCTGGTTGCTTTCTTTTGCAGCGCTGTGATTACTTCAACTGGTCTTGCACTTCTGCAATTTGCCAGCAAAGACATTTCTCTTATAATCTCCGCAGTCTTCAACTCCCTTATTTTCGCCTTCACTTCAATGCTGTTTGCATTTTACTACTTTGACAACCCAGGCATTGTTACAAAAAAAGCAAGACACCAGAGAAAGAGAAAGAAGTAAAGCGCGTTGACAGAGAGAATCACCATGGCAGAACTCAAAGAACTGAGACTCAAAAACTTTAAGTCATTCAAGAGAGCAGTGATCCCATTCAAAAAGGGCTTTACTGCAATCATTGGCCCAAATGGCTCGGGAAAAAGCAACATCCTTGACGCAATACTGTTTGCCTTGGGCTCTACTTCCATGAAATCACTGCGAGCCGGCAAGATTTCAAACCTGATAAACAATTCAACCAGCGAAAGCTATGGCATGGCTGAAATAACAATAGAAGACAGGGGGCAAACCTGGAAGATCAGCAGGACGGTTGATCGCAACGGCAAGAGCACTTGCAGAGTAAACGGCCACAAAAAAAACCTCAATGAAGTCGTGTCCCTGCTCAGCGAACTTGGCTTTAAAAGCAGCGAAGACAACATTGTTGCCCAGGGAGACATCACAAGAATTATTGAAATGACCCCTGAGCAGCGCAGGGAAATAATTGACAACTTGGCTGGAATAAAAGAGTTTGACCTCAAGCGAGCAGAAGCAGGCAAAAACCTGGAAAAGGCAAACGAAAGGGTAAAAAACGCAAACCTCATACTCCGCGAGCGGCTTTCAAGGATTGAAGCCCTGCAGGAAGAAAAGCGCGCAGCAGAAGAATACTTTAAACTCGAGGAAACAAAAAAGAGAGCAAAGGCAACACTTCTCGAACTCGAAACAATGGAAGTGAGAAAAAGCCTTGGCGAAAACCAGGAAAAACTCAAAAAGCTAAAGCTCGAAGCCGACACAATCAGCAAGAAAACCCTCGCACTCCAGCAAAGGATTTCCGAAACCGAGAAAGAGGGAAAGGAGAAAGAACGCGAACTCTTTGAAAAACAGGAAGAGTCATTCAGGGCGATACTCTCAAAAATTGAATCGCTTAAGGGTGAAAAAAACCTGCTCGCCGAAAAAGAAGCGTCAGGGAAAAGGCGTCTTGCAGCAAACAGTGGAAGAGAAGAAGCCCTCTCCAAAAAACTCGAGTTGCTCAGGGAAGAAGCAGAAAGGGAACACAAGCGGCTTAAGGGCATTGCCCTCGAAAAAGCAGGGGCAGAAAAAGAACTTGAAAAGTTAAAAAAAGAACTCAGCTTGCTTGAGGGCAAGAACGATGAAAAAGACAGAGTGGGCAAAACACTCGAAAGCGAGCTTGCATCAATAGAAGAAGAACTTGAGAAAAAGCAAGGCATGCTAACCATAACCCTGCAAAAAAAGAGTGCCGTGGAAAAAGAAAACTCGCTTGCAGAAAAAGAAATCAGCGAGATTGAAAAAAAAATCCTTGGCCTCGCGCCTCACCGGCAAAAAAACCAGCAACTCAAAGAAAAAATTTCGCTCTTAGAGTCCAAGAAGCTGGACAAGCTTATTGAATCAACAGAGAAAAACCTGGAAAAGCTGGTTGACCAACAAAAAAGCCTTGAAGCCCAGGCAATTCAAGCCAGTGACTCATTGAAAGAACTCAGAAAAGAAATAGCCCGCTGTCCTGTTTGCGAGTCAGACTTGCCTCCAGCCAAGAAAAGAAAGCTTGTTGAAAAAAGAGAAGCCGAGGAAAAAAAAGCCCTCTTTGAATCAAAGCGCCTCTCGAAAGAAATTGCTGCCCTTAAAAAACAAAAAATGGCACTGAAGGAAAAACAAAACAAGCTTCTAGCACTCAAGCAGGAAGCAGCCATAGTCGCCGAAAGAGTCTTGGCCCTTCAGGCACTGGAAGAAAAAAGGGCTCTCCTAAAAGCACGCATCAAAAACACCTCCAAGCTTAACACCGAAATCGAAAGACTCTCAAGAGAAATTGAAACACTTAAAGCACAGAGATCGGCAACAAGTAAAAAGCTCTCATCCATTAAAACAGACAGGAAAAAAATAGAGCTAAACGCAAAAAAGAGTGAGCTTGATAGCATTCTCAGAATGCTTGAAGCAGAAGAAAACAGCATTCTGCAAAAAATGCTTCCAAGGATCGAAAGCGAGAAAAGAGCCATAACAAGTGAAATTGACTCCATTCAAAAAGAAAACCTTGAAATAGAGAAGAGAGCAGAAAACGCAGCCAAAGAAAGAAAAGAAATAGAAAAAAGGCTCTTTGAGTTGGAGGAAAAAAACACAGAGCAAAAAAAAGCACTTGAAGAGGAAAAGGCAAAAAAAGAAGAACTTGAAGAAAAACTCTCCAAGCTAAGAGAAAAAAAGACCTCGCTTGAAGAAGAATCAAGGGAAAAAGCAAGAGCAATGGAGAACATCAGGATTGAAAACGGAAAACTTGAAGTAAGGCTATCCGACCTGGAAGAGGAATCAAAGGGCTTTGTGGGAGTAAAACCCTTAAAGAACATGACCCCCAGAGAGCTAAGGAGAGAACTGGCAAGCGCGGAAAAAAAGCTTGAGAAGATCGGAGCAGTTAACCTCAAAGCAGCAGAGTCACTGGGGGAAGAAAAAACAGAGCTCTTGGAAGTGAAAGAAAAAATAGACAAGCTTGAAGAAGAAAGGAATGCCGTGCTTGAAATGATTGAAAAAATCGAAGTCAAGAGAAAAAAGGTCTTCATGGACTGCTTTGAAGAGGTAAAGAAAAACTTTTCAGAGATGTTCTACAAGTTCTTTGAAGGAGAAGGAAACCTCAGGCTGAGCAGTGAAGAGAACCCAACCGAGGCAGGGCTTTTCATTGAAGCAAGGCACAAGGGCGAAAAAATCCAAGACATCGACAGCATGAGTGGCGGAGAAAAAACACTTACTGCGCTTGCCTTCATTTTTGCCATACAAAAAGTTCACCCTGCTCCCTTTTATTTCTTCGACGAAGCAGATGCAGCACTGGATGAAGAGAACTCCCTGAAGCTAGGTCGGGTCATAGAGGACATAGGTAAGAATTACCAGTTCATTGCAATAACCCACAACAACTCGCTTAGCAAAGCCGCAGACCAAATAATTGGAGTAACGCTCGACAGGGAAAAATCAAGCGTTATCGGATTAAACCTAAAAGAAAAAATAGCCAAGGAAAACAGCAAATAACGCTATTTTTTTGAGCCGGCTTTTTTGGCATAACCCTTTTTCTTTCGCGAAACAGTTCGCTTTGCAGTGGCTCTTTTGCCTTGACTCTTTGCTGAGACAAATTTGTTGATTTTGCTTATTTTCTTGTTCTCACGAGATACCGTGGATTCTTCCTCTGAGGCTTTTCCCTTCACTTCGGATAGCCTCTTTTCAAGCAAGTCAAGCATTTCATGATAATCATTGGCAACAATCTCTCCGGCCTTGTATTGTTCCTTGAGCTGGGAAAGCATGAACTGTATTTTTTCTATTTCTCCATGCAGTTTATCCATTTCAAGCAAGTGCTTTGAGCGGATTGCTTTTTCTGTTTCGAGTTCCCTCAACTGTTTTTCGTAAGTCGCGCTAAGGCGCATGTGCTCTGACTCACTGATTTTGTTCTTTAGCCTGGCCCTGTCTACCTGGTGTTTCATTTGCTCAAGGCGCTGCATTCTTCTTGAAATAAATGCTTCCTCGCTGCCCGGACGCGATATCGCATTCCAGACAAGAACCGCAGCAGCGCCAGCAGCGGTGGCAACAATTATGAGAACAGGCAACCAGTTGTTTTGAAGTGGACTGCCCTGAGGCGCTGGCTCTTTGAATGGCTGGACTACTGGCATGTTTTGCATTTCTGCCCAGGCTTCCTTTTTAACCTCGAGCATTTGCTCTGCAAAGAACGCAAGCCTCAAACCGCTCTTTGCGTTCTCGAGGGCTGTGCTCATTTCTCCACGACCCGCAAAGTAACGGGCTGCTTCAAAGTAATACTTTGAATGGTCAAAGTAGAGCTTTGCCCAGACAAACCCAGTGCTCGAAGAGGAAAACTCGGCCTGTATGAGTGACAGCTTGGAGCCCAGCATCCCAAGTATTTCCTTGAAGTCCTGGGTTTTTATTGCACTCTCAGCCCTTGCAAGTGCAAGCGCGGAAGCTGAATCAAACAGTGCCGCATCATTCCAGCCGTGGTCTCTTGCAAGCTTTGCAGCTGAAAGCCTCCTCTGAATGTCTTCCGCGTCCTTGGATGGCACAAGGGCAACCTCGTTCTCTGCTTTAATAATGTATTCCTCTGCTTTCTTGCCAAAAACATTAACTGGGGCAATCTTGTCATCAGCTTTACTGGCAATTTCCCAGAAGTCCCTTGAAACCTCGAGCCAGGCCCTGGCATACTCATAGTTTCGAAGGTTTTCTATTGCAACACTGACATCGGAGGCTGCCCTGCCCGAAGAAGAAATTACAATTGTCTTGGTGGTGAGAATGCCTGTTACCTTGAGCTTTGCCCACAGCAGTCTCTGTTTTGCAGCAATAACCCACTCGAGCATCTTAACCGAATAGAAACTGTTCAAGTCTTTCTCGAAAAGCGATATTTGTTTCCCCAACTGGGAAGCCTTCATTTCAAGGAGTGTTGAATCTGACTCTATGAGCGAAGGGTTTTCGCTTAAGTCTTTTACTAATCGGGCTTCAACTATTGCAAGAAAAGAATAGTTTGCCGATGAATAAAGATAGTTTTTTTCTTGGAGGAGTTTTGCTTCTTCTAGGAGTTGCTCGGAGCCCCTCAAGGATTCAAGAAGGGCAGAAAGAATTTCTGGCTCCTCAATTGGGCTCTTGTTCAAAGCAGTTTTTGCATCATTTATTGCCTGCCTTGCCTCTTTGAGGTATCTTGACGTGAGGCTTTTCATGGGTTCCAGTGCCGGCGTTATCTCTATCTGCGGGGGCACAAAAGCGCTTGGTTTCTTGCTTGGCTTTGTGTTCACATCAATGGTGGCAGGATTCACAAATGCAAGCTTGAGAGCCTCGTCAATATTGCTTACTTCAACTACTTTCATCCCCCACTCGCTGTAGCCATATTCTACAAGGTTCACTGTCTTTACACCATCGGGAAAGCGGTGCATTTGATATGCCTCGCCCTTTGGAATCATGAAGAGCTTTTTGCCGGTTTCCGAGGCTTTTTTCGCTTTTTCAAACACTCCACCAACGGCTCCAATCGAGCCATCTTCCATTATTTGACCAGTTATTCCAACATATGCCGGCAGGTTATGGTCTTCAAGCATTGAGATTAGCAGTAACGACATTGCCGCCCCGGCGCTTGGACCCTCAACCACTGATGCGTTCGAGTTTATGTCAAAGAGGTAGTCGTATTTGTCAACGTCCTTAAAATAGTTTTTTGCAATTTCGACCGAGATGCGCTCGGTGTGCTGGGTGCTTGTTCCCACCAGTGGCCCCACCGAACTCCATATCTTTCCAGAACCAGGCCTTATAGTAATGTCAAGGCGGGCTTCTAGTGCCTGGTCAGAGCTTGTTACTGCGTAAATGCTCATGCTTCCATGCTGGATTACAGCAAATGCAAAAGGGGCGAGTGCAAGGAAAACTAGAAGAACAAAAAACAACCTGGAACCAGAAGGCATGCAAAAAACACTCCAGCAACCAAAGAAAAAGCCCGAAAGTATTTAAATAAGTTTATCCAACTGTCCAAAGCTCCAACACCAGAAATCAAAAATGCCTATGTGTCAAGCAAAGGATTAACAGGCACAGCTAGTAAAGCTAGGCAGCAAATGGAACTAGCCGCTTTTTACTCAACTAACTGGCTGTTCACTGCAGTTTAACTGCTGTTCCATAGGCAAGGATCTCGGCTGCACCCCTCATCACTTCTGCGGTGATGAAGCGCATTCCAATGATGGCATCAGCGTCGAGCTTTTTCGCATCTTCAATCATTCTGTTTATTGCTTCTTCCCTTGCCTCTGAAAGCATTTCAGTGTATTCCTTTAATTCCCCGCCAACCATTTGCCTCAGTCCGGCCACAATGTCCTTTCCGAACCACTTGGCCCTGATGGTGTTTCCTCTGACCAGGCCAAGGGTTTCCTTCACCTGTTTCCCTGCAATGCTGTCAGTTGTTGTAACAATCATTCTCTTCCCTCCATTTTCTTGAAAACCTCTCTATCCCTCTTCAAGTCCCTTAGTCTCTCAACAGCCAGCGAAATTAGTATTATTATGGCTCCAATGGCACACGCAAGAATGCCAGCCCCAAAAAGAAGTTCTAAGACGCCCTTTCCAGCAAAAAACACAGCTATTAAACCTGCTGTGCAGAGCAGCGTTCCTAAAGAGAATACGAGCACTCCAAAAAGCTGCATGGAATCCATTACAACACAAGTAAACATTTATGGAAAAACATTAAATTGATTTGGGTTAAGGAGAACCCAGCGGTTTTGTAATAACCCTCTTGCACCACTGGCTGGGCTTTTTTACAGAATGGCCATTTTTGCATCAACAAATTTTGCTGGCGAGAAAAAGCTGGTTGCCTGCGGCTAGGGAAAAAATAAAATAGGGGAGGCTGGGTTTCAGCCGAATAATGCGCTTAGACCCTGTGCTGCCTCTTCTTCGCTTTTGCCCTCGTCTTCTTCTTGTTTGGCTTCTTCTTTTGTCTCACTGGCTTCTGCTGGTGCTGCGGCTGCAACTGGTGCTGCTTGAACCGCTGAGGCTTTCTCGATTGCTTCGTCGATGTTGACTTCCTTAAGCGAGGCAATCAGTGCCTTGACTTTTGCAGGGTCTGCTTCAAGGCCTGCTGCCTTGAGGATTCCCGTGACTGCTTCCTCTGTTATTTCTTTTCCTGCCGAGTGCAACAGCATTGCAGAATAGATGTATTCCATGCTTTCACCTCTCAATTAAGTATACATCAAATAAGCATTATTCTTTTTTTTGCATTGAACCGGTTTCCCTTGCTGGTTCTTTTTCTTCATTGGAACTGGCTTTCCTTGCTGGTTCTTTTTCTTCACTGCTTTCCTTTTTTTCAACAGGAACAGTTTCTTCCACTGGTTCTTTTTCTTCTTTTCCCTCTTTGCTTTCTTCTTTTTTAACAGAACTGGTTTTCTCCAAGGGCTCTTTTTCCGGTGGTTTTTCTTCTGGCTTGGTTTCCTTTACCGCTTCCATTTCTTCACTGCCCTCATTTTTTTCCACTGGAACGGTTTCCTTTACGGGTTCTTTTTCTTCACTGGAACTGGTTTCTTTCACTCCCTCTTTTTCTTCCTTGGTTTCTTCTTTTTTTGGTTCCTCGGTTGGTTTTTCTTCAGCTGGGGCTTCTTGTTTTTTTTCCGCCTCCGGCTTTCCTGTTTCCTCCTTGCTTTCCTCCAGCCTGCTGAAGCCCGTGATTGAGTTGAGCGCTTCAGCTTGCCTCTTGGCTTTTCCAAATAGCCCTGGTGCGGTTTCCTTGCAGAGGTATTCTGCTTCAAGGGCTACATTTTTTGCTTCCCTGAAAGACTTTGCAACCAGTATGCTTATGTTTGCCTTGTTTGGGAATGCAATGCTAACCGAAAGATTAAGCGAGTCGCTGTATGCTTTTATTATGTCCTGGAGTGTTTTGTCAAGGTTTAAGTCAAGCACGCTTGCCTTGAATACCTGGGTTCCTTCAACTGCTGCCGTGACCTTTAAGCCTATTTCCACTGGCTTGATGTCAAGCTTTGATAGGGCTCTTGCCACTTCCGGTGTGATAACCTCGCCTTTTTTTGTCACAACCTTGTCAGCTGAGAGTTTTATTGAAGAGCCCTTGAGCATGACAGGCAAGCCGGCTGCTTTGAGGTCGGATAAGGCTGGTCCTGGTGGCAAACCGGTGTCGCCTGCCGGGACAACGATGTCGTTTTCTGCAACCATGCCTGGCTTTGCTGGTGCTTTGCCCTTGTACTTTTTTAGCAGCATGTAAAGCTGGAATGGGTCCAGGTCAGTGAACACTATGGCAATAGGGCCATTCAAGTGCTCTGAGATGCCTGAATCCTTGAACTTGGATTCCTTGAGTGCCCTCATTGCAATCCTTGTCTTTGTTACTCTTACCGTGGCTTTTCCGGCTAGTTTTTTCCTTATCTCGCCAAAGAGGTCTGCTGGGAACCGTGAAAGATCAGCTATTGCCACTACCTTGCTTTCGCTGAACAGTTTTTTTAGTTCACTGACTTCTTTTTGTTTCCATTTCATGGTATGCGAGTTAGCCATTTCATTACACCTACTGCAGCCTCACAACCGGGCTCATTGTCTTTTTTACAAAAACTGACTTGATGTTTTGCTTTTGTTTTGGCAGGGCTTTCTCCACCTCTGAGTAAACACGAATAATGTTTTCCGCCAGTTCCTCAGGCTTCATGCTTTCCTTTCCAACAAGAACCTGTATGAGCGGAACCCCCTTGCCTCTCCTGTTTGTTACTCTTACTCTTGTCTTCATTTTCTTCAGTTCAGCCCTGACTTTTTCCGGTTCTGGCTGGACTGGCTTTGGAAGCTTTCCCTTTGGAGCAAGCTCTTGGCCCAAGTATTTTGTGAGTGGAATCATTACTGGCCCTTCTGCCAACAGCACGTCATAGGAGAGTATTTCCGCTATGTCTTTTTTCTTGAGTTTGGGTATTTCTTCTTCGAGTATTACCCTTGAAAAGTCATCTTTAACAGCATCAATGAAGGGTTTGGATTGAGCGAACAGTAATGCCTTGCCTTCACCCTTGCCGGTTGAGTGAGGCAATTCAACCTTTAAGTCAACCTGTTGGCCTGGTTTTCTTGGATCCATGCCGGATAGGTTTATTATTAACTCAACTGATTGCTCGAACTTGCGCTTTTTTGCCTTTGAATCAAGTTCAGTGAGTGCCCTGAGTACTGTTTCTTTTTTCATTTTCTAGCCTCCTGCATGAAGCAGTTAGAGCCAAAACAGGTTAATCTTTGGCGGCTAATACAATACACTTTCTGGTAAACATTTAAATAACTTATTCTTTGAGCTTTTCGTCAAACTTTCCCGAATCAATATCTTTTATTGTTTCACTGGCGCGCTTGCCCTCGACTGTTATACCCATTGAATCACATGTTCCAAGCACTTCTTTGACGTTGCTTTTGAGGTTGTACGAGTAGAGCCCAGAGGCCTTTTTCTTGGCTATTGAAATCACTTGGTCGATTGAAAGGTTTGCAACAAATTCCCGCTTGGGGTCCTTTGAAGCCCTGTCAACCCCGGCTTCCTTTTTTATGAGCGCGCTCATGGGCGGAAAACCCACCTCTACCTCGAATTTTTTTGTCGCTGAGTCAACTATAACCTTTACCGGCACTTTCATGCCCTGGAATTCCTTAGTCTTCGAGTTAATCTCACTGACCACCTGGCCAATGTTAACTCCAAGCGGCCCCAGCGCAGGGCCAAGTGGCGCGGCAGCAGTAGCCTTTCCACCTTCAACCATAACATTAACACTTGGCATGCTCTCACCTATTTTTCAATCCTGATATTCTCTGCCTTTATTGTCAGCGGAATCTTCACAGCTGCTTCGAGGAGCTCAACTGTTACTTCTTCCTTTGCCTCGTTTATTCTGACAACCCTTGCTTTCTCGCCCTTGAAGGGACCATTGATTAGCTTGACCTTTGCGCCCTTTTTAATGCTCTCCATTAACGGTTTTGCTTCAAGCAGTGAGCTTAGCTCCTCGATGTCAATGTTTCCACCAACAATTCCCTTGCCCTTGATGTGTGGAATGTCAGTGATTGCTCTCCGGACAGTGAGCTCTGAGTCACCCTCTATTAACACGTAACCCTTTAAGTCAGGGATTACTGCCAGGGAGTAAATCTCCAATGGCTCGTTCTCCAGCTTCTTTTGAAGCATGTCAACTACCAGGCTCTCCTGCCCAGCAGTTGTCCTAATAGAAAAAATCACCAAAATCACACAACAAACAGTAGGTTAAGGACTGTATAGATTCTAAAAGTAAACATTTAAAAGCACTATGATGGAGGCAGCCCGAGCTTTGTGAGACTGAAAAACAACAGCACAGCATAACCAATCAGCCCAATCACAACCACGCCAAGTGTTATTACTTTGAGCATCAGCTTGTACTCTTCCCAGTCTGGTTTCTTGCTGATGGTAAAAATCCTCTTCCAAGACTCAAGCATTCCAGCCAACCCCTTGCTCTTATATTTTATATAAGAGAATTCCAATTATAATTCTAACGCTATCACCAGCAGCATGCTCGTTGTTGGAAAATGCAATGCTGACTCTTCACCCTGTGAACTCAATGCCAAGGTCAAGGCCGTGTTCGCTGTGCGCGCTTTCCAGGTTGTCAAGGTAGGGAAACTTGCCGCCTGCAACAACAACCATTGCCTGGATCCTGTTCTTGGGCAGATTCTTGTCAACCATTGCACCCCAGATTATGTGAGCGTCAGCGTCAATCTTGGAGCTAACAGTCTCAACAATCATTTCAGCTTCCCTGAGGGTCATGTCTGCTCCGCCAATAACGTTGACAAGCGCGCGCTTGGCATTGCTTATGTCAACGTCAAGCAGCGGCGAAGTAAGCGCGTTTTCAACAGCTTCAAGGGCACGGGCATCGCTTGCATCCTCGCTCTGCGATTCTCCCAAGCCGATCATTGCCGCCCCGCCCTTGTGGAGAATTGTCCTCAGGTCAGCGAAGTCAAGGTTGATTAAACCTGGCTTTGTCACCATTTCGGTTATTCCCTTAACAGCATTCGTTAGAACCTCGTCCGCAACCTTGAAGGCTGCATTAACCGGTAAGTCCGGCGCGATTTCAAGAATTTTGTCGTTTGGAATCACAATAACGGTGTCAGTGTGCTCGCGCAGCTTTGAAAGCCCCTCAAGGGCATTCTCTGTCCTGCGCTTTCCTTCAACAGTGAATGGCAGTGTGACAATTGCAATCGTGAGGCACTTTATTTCCTTGCCAATCTCGGCAATTATTGGGCTCGCTCCAGTGCCTGTTCCACCGCCAAGCCCGCAGGTAATAAACAGCAGGTCAGAGTCTCCAAGCAATTCTGTGAGCTCGTCAATGCTCTCTCTTGCAGAGGCCTCTCCCACGCTGGGGTCAGAGCCAGAGCCAAGTCCCCGCGTTGTCTCCCTGCCAATGAGTATTTTTTTGTCTGATTCTGTGGCAAGCAGGTCCTGAGCGTCAGTGTTAACTGCATAGGTCTGGGCACCCTCTATTCCAACCTCGTTCATTCTCTGGATAGTATTGCACCCGCCTCCGCCAACGCCAACAACCCTTATTTTTGCCTGTGATTTTTCAAGAATGCGTTGAAGGGATTCCTGGTCCTTGATTACTGCCTTTGGCTTTGCACTCTTTTTCTTCACAGGCCTTGGATAGTCCTTTTCGGATTGGGCTCTTTTAATGGCTTTCTTCACAATGCTCTCCACAGAATTTCCCCCTTTTGCGTTATAAAATTACAATATCAATTTTTCTATTAAAACCGTTTAAAACCTTTCGGTCAAGGAAATGACAACAGCCTTTAAACTCCACGCTATAAGGATTTCCCCAGAAAAGGATTAAAAAAAGAATGCCAAAAAACTACAACATAACCCTGGCATGGCACTACTGCCATGCTTTTTTATTGCTGCATGATTTGCAAGGCTTTCAGAGACAAAACACGCCAGGCATCTTAATTTACATATTTTTTATTGCAGTAGACTTGAGGTTTTAAGAGTCGCAATACACCCGGTTTTTTTAATTATAATTTGCATGTCTGTGAAAGCGAACCAGCATAGCTTTAAATTATTGGAGTGTGTAATATTCCTGATTCTATATGAGGAAACAGAGTGTTGTTTTGAGGACAGTCCGCGATATCCGCCTGCTCAGGATACAGGGCGCCTCGCAGGTCAGAAAGGCTGTTGTGAACGCAATAAAGGAGTCGGTTCAGGACAGCAAGGCCAGAACAACAAGCCAGCTCCGCGCGGAATTAAAGAAAAACATGCTGCTGCTGGCAAGAGCAAGACCAACCGAGCCCGAGACGCGCACTGCGCTGAGGATAATTCTCAAGAGTGCGATGAAAAAACTCCCATTAAGCGAGTTGAAAGAAAGCATTGTCAGGGAGTGCACCCAGTACGAGGCCAACAGAAAAAAAGCAATGGAAAAAATTGCAGTGACTGGGGCTCGCGCGCTTAAAAGCAAGCACGTTGTATTCACCCACTGCCATTCCCACACTGTTGAGGGCATTCTAGTCGAGTTAAAAAAGCAAAAAAAGCTGGAGCACGTTTTCCTGACAGAAACAAGGCCAAGGTGGCAGGGAAGGATTACTGCCACAAACCTGACAAGAGCAGGCATTCCATGCACGATGGTGGTTGACTCTGCAGCGCGCGCTTTTATTGGAAAGAGCGATGCTTTCCTGACCGGCACTGACGCAATTCTCGCAAACGGCGCAATCGTGAACAAGATTGGAACCTCAATGATTTCACTCGCTGCAAAAAAGGCAGGCGTGCCACACTATGCTGCCACTTCCACTCACTCCTTTGACCCGGCAACCTTTTTTGGAGCGCAGGAAAAAATCGAGGAGCGACCACCAAGGGAGGTATGGGGCAAAAAACTGAAAAACCTCGAGATAAGAAACCCTGCGTTTGATGTAACAGAGCCAGAGCTGGTGCGGGCAATAATCTGCGAAAAAGGAGTCTTCACCCCAAAAAGGTTCGTCAAGCAAATGGCACGCGAGCTAGCTCTGGAGGGCAAGAAATTCGTTTCATTGATTGAACTGCTGAAGAAATAACCCAATTAAAAGTTTTTCCGCTCTATTCTTGAAGGATTAAAAATGGATTACAGGGCAATTGGCTTAAAATGCGGCCTGGAAGTACACCAACAGCTTGACACTCACAAGCTATTCTGCAGGTGCCCCTCGCTGTTAAAAGAGGGAAAGCCAGACTACGTGTTCAAGCGCAGGCTTCACCTGGTTGCATCAGAACTCGGCGAGTTCGACAAGGCCGCGCTTGAACAATTCAAGAGAGGGCTTTCATTTGAATACCTTGCCTTTAATGACTGCTGCTGTCTCGTTGAAGCAGACGAAGAACCCCCACAGAAACCAGACAAAACAGCGCTTGAAACAGTGCTCAAGGTCGCGCTGATGACCAGGGCAAGAATCTTTGACGAGCTCTTTGTAATGAGAAAAACCGTGATTGACGGCTCCAACACAAGCGGCTTTCAGAGAACAATGCTTGTAGCCGAAAACGGGAAAATTGAAATCAGCAGCAAAATGCTCGGAATCCAGTCAATCGTGCTCGAAGAGGACTCAGCAAGACCAATTGAGAAAAAGAAAAATGCAATTGTTTACAGCCTTGACAGGCAGGGCATTCCATTGATTGAGATTGCAACAGCCCCAGAGCTGTTCACGCCTGCTGAGGTTCAAGAGTGCGCGGGAAAAATCGGGGAGCTGCTGCGGCGAACCTGCAAGGCAAAGAGAGGACTTGGAACAATAAGACAGGACATTAACATCAGCATAAAAGAAGGAGCAAGGATTGAACTCAAGGGAGTGCAGGAACTTGGAATGATTGCAGAGCACGTGCGAAGGGAAACCCGGAGGCAGCTCTCGCTCATTGAAATAAAAAAAGAGCTCATAAAACGCGGTGCAAAACCAGAGGGCTTTGGCGAAGCAAGAGCAGATGTTACAAGTGCACTGAAAAAAACAGCCTGCAAGTTTGTAAAAAGAGCCATTGAGAGCGGGAAGAAAGCCATGGCGTTAAAGCTGGAGGGCTTTGGCGGCTTAATTGGAAGAGAAGTGCAGCCAGGGCGCCGCTTTGGAACAGAACTCGCGGACTACTTAAAGGCAAGGCATGGAATCAACGGCTTGCTTCACAGCGACGAACTCCCAAAGTATGGCGTGAGCGAAGAAGAAAAGAGAGAGATTGCAATGAAACTGCAATGCAAGCCATTGGATGCCTTTGTGGTCATAGTTGAAAAACCGCAAAATGCAAGAGAGGCATTTGCCACAATCAGGGAAAGGTGCAAAACCGCAATGAAAAAGGTGCCAGAGGAAACAAGGAACGCCATGGAAAACGGCAACTCTTCCTATTCAAGGCCACTGCCTGGCGCGGCAAGAATGTACCCAGAAACAGACCTTGAAACAGTCATTGTTGAACAAAAACAGCTCGAAAAACTAAAAAAAGAGCTGCCGCTCTCGCTCCAGGAACGCCTTGAGCTCTACTCAAAGCATGGCCTCAGCCCAAAGCTCGCGGACAGAATGAAGCTCAGCAACCGTGCTTGCTTTTTTGAAGAACTCCTCGCAAAAGGCATTAATGCAACCACTGCTGCAGTGCTATTGCTCGAAGACCTGAAAAAACTTGAAAGGGAAGGCATTAACACGAGCCTTGTCAGCGAAAAAGAAATAATGGAAGTGCTTGAAGCCGAGCACAAGAAGAGAATTGATAAAGACAGCATTCCCGAAGCATGCAGGCTAATAGCCCTGAAAAGAATCCCTGCACGGGAAGCAATCAAAGAACTTGAGAGCAAGCGCCTTGAAAGCAGGGAAGTGGAAAAAATCGTGACAGGCATTGTCGAAGAAAACACAAAGGTTATCGAGGAAAAAGGAACGCGTGCTGCAAAAGCACTAATGGGCGAAGCAATGAAAGAACTCAGGGGGAGAGCAACAGGAAAAGAGGTAATGGCACTCCTTGAAAAACTCATTGAAAAAAAGTTAAAAAGGAAAAGAGAAGGGTGAGTGAAATGAATTTTGAAAAACTCAAAAAAGAGTATGACAAGAAAAACATGCTTGGAATAATTCGCTCTTTTCCAAGGCAGCTCAGGAAAGCCATTGAAACCTCTTACGCCTGGAAACTGCCCACACACTTCAAAAAAAAGTATTCAGGCATAATAGTCCAGGGCATGGGCGGAAGCGCTATTGGCGGGCTTGTTGCCAAGGGCCTGCTGCTTGAAAAGCTTAAATTGCCCCTTGTGGTAAACCGTGACTACTCACTGCCGGCCTTTGCCAACAGCAAATGGCTTGCGGTAATCGTCAGCTATTCCGGCAACACCGAGGAAACACTCTCGGTTTTCAGTGAAGCAAAAAAGAAAAAAATGAACACTGTGTGCATTTCCTCGAATGGCGCGCTTTCAAAAAAGTGCAAGAATTGCATAAGGATTCCAGGAAACTTCCCGCCGAGAACACAGCTTGCAATGACAATGGTGCCAATTCTCGCAGTGCTGGAAAAACTCGCCCTTGCAAGGGAAAAAAGCGCATTGGAGAAATCAGCAACATTCCTGCAGGAAAACATCCGGGAAACAGAAAGGCTCGGAAAAGAACTCGCAGCATTCCTGAAAGGAAAAATCCCGGTTGTTTACGCTCCAGCCAAATTCGCCCCGGCAGCCGAACGCTTTCACACACAGCTAGCTGAGAACAGCAAGGCATTCTCGCACTGGAACGTGCTGCCGGAGTTAAACCACAACGAAATCGTGGGCTGGAAGCCAAGTGAAAAAAAACTGGGGTTCGTTTTATTCAGGGACAACAAGGAAACAAAAAAAGAAAAAAAGCGCTCTGAGTTCACAAAAAAGCTCGCTTGCCAAAAGAGCTCATGCACTGAACTCAGGGCACGCGGCAAAACCCTCCATGAAAAAATGTTTTACCTGGTTTCAGTTGGCGACTTTGCTTCCTACTACCTTGCACTCCTGAACAAGGAGAACCCCTGGCCAGTTAAGAACATTGAAAAACTCAAAAAGGAATTAAAATGACGCTCTTGAAATCAGTCGGCGTTGACCTTGGGGGAACAAAACTCGAGGCAGCACTTGTAAGCGAAAAAGGCACCATACTGAAAAAAACCAGGCATGCAACGCCAAAAAAACAGGGAGAAATACTGAAAAAACTCGTGTCAGTTGTAAAAGAGGTTAAAGGCAGTGAAGAAATTGCCGGCATCGGGGTTGGATTCGCTGGCTTTGTTGACTCAAGGAAAGGAATCGTGACAAGGTCACCAAATGCCCCGGCCATAAAAAACGCGCATGTGAAAGCCGCCCTCGAAAGAGCATTTAAGTGCAGTGTTGTCGTGGAAAACGATGCAAACATGTTCGCTCTCGGCGAATGGTTTTACGGGTTTAAAAAAAGATACGAAAATATTGTTGCACTGACAATTGGCACAGGCGTTGGCTCTGGCGTTATCGCCAATGGAAGGCTCCTGAAGGGAAAAGGCATTGCATGCGAGTTTGGCCACACCATAATTGCAGCTGATTCAGGGAAAAAGTGCATGTGCGGAAACACAGGATGCTTTGAAGCAATGGTTTCAGGGAGAGCACTCGTTGAAAGAGCCAAGGAAAACGGGGTGAAAGCAGAAAACGCCAAAAAGGTTGCATTGCTTGCAGCAAAGGGCAACAAGGCAGCACTAAGGGCCGTGAAAGAAACCGCGCGCTATCTTGGCATTGGCCTCGCGAATGCAGCTAACACCTTTGACCCACAAGCAATAGTTCTTGGAGGAGGGCTTTCAAACATCGGCTTGCTGGTCAGGGAAGCAAAAAAGGAAATGAAAAAACACGTGATTGAAAAAAACAGGGCCAGGGTGTTCAGGGAAAAACTTAAAGGAAACGCAATCCTTGCTGGTGCAGCACTCTGCGCGCTTAACGGTTTTCACCTCGCTGAAAGAAGGCCATTGCTCGCCGTGGACTGCATTATTGAAAAAGGCAACGGCATAGTGCTCGTGAAAAGGCGCTTTAAGCCAAGGGGCTGGGCATTGCCAGGCGGCATAGTTGAATACAACGAGTCCCTTGAAAAAGCAATCAGGAGAGAGGCATTTGAGGAAACCGGACTCAGGCTCTATGCTCTCAGACAATTCCGAGCTTACTCAGAGCCAGGAAGAGACCCCAGACAGCACACTGTGAGCGTTGTGTTCACTGCCAGGGGAAAAGGAACACTGAAAACAGACAATGAATCAGAAAAAGCAATGGTTTTCAAGCCAAAAAGCCTGCCAAGGCTGGAATTCGACCACGGAAAGATTTTAAAGGATTGGCTTAAAGAATTTAAATCCAGAAAGCATGTTTTTAGAATCACATAACAGAAAGCCAAGAGCCTAAAAACATTGGAGATACCCAGACCACAAAAGATAGTAATTTACACCCAAAGCACAATTATTAGGTTGTATAAAAAAAAGCTAAAAAATCAAGCCACGAAATTTTACAAAACAATTAAAAAAAACCGAAAAGGAAAAGTTAAGCCGCAAATTTAAAGAGCACCCAAAAGCTAAAGAATTTAAACCAAGAAAGCATATGGATAATAAGGTAAAACAAAAAGAATAACAAAAAAAGGGAAGCAATAGATATAGTGATTCTGAATGAAGGTAGAACTGCACTCTCACACTCATTACTCGAAAGGCGAGAAGATAAGAATAGAGGGACTCAACTCACCAAAGGAAATGGTCAGACAGGCAAAGAGGCTGGGGCTGGATGCAATCGCAATAACTGACCACAACGAATTCAGGGGAGCAATAGAGGCAGAGAAAGAAGGGAGGAAAATTGGGATTACTGTCATAAAAGGCGAAGAAATCACAATTGCAGGAGACAGGCATGTGCTGGGACTCGGCTTGACTGAAAAAATAAAAAGAGACCTCTCCCTGGAGGAAACGCTTGATGCCATAAAAGCTCAGGGCGGCATTTCCATAGCTCCACACCCCTTCGACCTCGCAAACAAGGGCATACGGGAAAAAGCACCCAAATGCGATGCAATTGAAGCATTCAATGCAATAAACCTTGACCGCTTCTCGAACAGGAGCGCTAAAAAGTTTGCACTTGAAAAAAATCTTGTCACAGTGGCCGGCAGTGATGCTCACTGCATTGAAATGCTTGGCTACGGCTTAACAGAAATAAAAGCATGCAATAATGCTGACTCAATTATTCATGCAATCAAAAATGGCAATACCAAACCAGTTGGAACTTATGTTCCGATCAGCGTGATTGAATACTGGTCACTTAAACGCTTCAATGCATCTTATTCACAGGTAATGGACTACATTTACAGACATTACTCCGCACCAAAGCGCTGGGTTGCAGAGCACCTCCTCGCTCTCACAAAGAAGAGCCCTGGCAAAATAGACTACTTTTTCAAGGGACTAGCGTATTTCAGCTTTGGAACTGCAATTTTTTACAGTGCTGCAAAAAACGCCAAAAACCTGATTTAGCTAGAGCATGCCCCTCGCGCTCTTGCGCATTGCCCGCATGCATTTTTTGTGCCAGTACTGCCCGGCCCACTTTTTTTCACAGCCCTTTCCACCACACAGTGCACAGGTTTCATCAGGATACTTCACATTGGCAATGCCCGGATTCCCTGTTGTGCTCTCTTTTTCCCCTGTAACAAAGCCCTTAATCTTTCCACCAATGCCCATCTTTTTCCCTTAGTGCCGAAAGTGTCTGACTCCAGTGAAAGCAAGCGAAACCTCTTTTTCATCCGCTGCCAGTATAACCTCCCCGTCACGAATGCTTCCACCGGGTGTCACAAATGCTTTAATACCATGCTTTGATGCAAGGTCAATGCTGTCCCTGAAGGGAAAGAATGCATCGCTTGCAAGAACAGCATTCTCTGCCTTTTTCCCGGCATTCGCCAGCGCAATCGTTACAGCGTTCACCCTGTTCATTTGCCCAGCTCCAATCCCCAAAGTTGCACCATCCTTTGCTACAACAATCGCATTGCTCTTAACGTGCTTGACAACCCGCCACGCAAAACCCAAGTCAGAGAGCTCTTGCTCGGACGGCTGCTTCTTTGAAACAATCTTCCACTCACTTGCTGGTTCCTCACTCGAATCATTTTCCTGGAGGAGAAGACCGCCAGCAATCCTTCTAAAGTCAATACTTTTCTTCATGCTCTCGACGGGCATTTCAATTACTCTAAGATTCTTCTTCTTTTTAAGCTCTGCCAAGGCGCTTTCCTCAAAAGATGGCGCTATTACCAGCTCGTTGAAAAAAGAAGTTATCTGCTCCGCAGTACCAGCATCACACTCGCGGTTAAGGGCAATAATTGAACCAAAAGCGCTCTTCTTGTCGCACTCCAGTGCGTTTTTGAACGCCTCGCTTGTCTTTTCTGCAACTGCCACACCGCACGGATTGCTGTGCTTTACTATTACAGCACATGGCTCAGAGAACTCTTGGGCAATCGAGACCGCTGCATTAAAGTCAAGGAAGTTATTGAAGGAAAGCTCTTTTCCATTCAACTGCTTGAAATTGAGAATAGAAACAGGCTCAGGGAAAAAACCACGGTAAACAGCCGCTTTTTGGTGGGGGTTCTCGCCATACCTGCAGCCCTGTACTTTTTCAAAGGAAAGAGAAAACTTTGCTGGAATTGTGTCAAGCGGTTCAAAAAAAGCGCTTATGATTGAATCATAAGAGGCTGTTTCATGAAATGCCTTCGAGGCAAGTTTTTTCCGCGTGGAAAGCGAAAGCTCGCAGTTGTTGTCCTTTAATTCTTCGAGCACTCTCACATAGTCCTTCGGGTCACAGACAACTGCCACAGAGGAATAGTTCTTTGCAGCTGCTCTCAGCAATGCAACCCCGCCAATGTCAATGTTTTCAATGAGTTCTTCTTCAGTGCCACCCCTGCGGAGCACTTCTGCAAAAGGATAGAGGTTCACTATAACCAGGTCAATAAGTGGGATGCCGCGCTCTTCTAATTCTTTTAAGTGTAAGTTGTTTTCTCTCTTTGCAAGAATTCCAGCGTGAATCTTTGGGTGAAGCGTTTTAACTCTTCCCCCGAGTAACTCCTTACTGCCAGTGTAATTGGAGAGCTTGAGTGCACCAATGCTGGCATCAGCAAGTGCTTTAAAAGTTCCCCCAGAAGCAACAAGTTCAACTCCAAGAGCCTTTAAACCAGCACAAAAATCAACCAGGCCTGTCTTGTCCGAAACAGAAACCAGTGCTCTTTTAATCTTCAAAACCATTCCCCCCTGTTTTAATTCTCTCAGCACCGGCGGCTTTTTCCGCTGCAATCACAGTATTCTCCATGAGGCAGGCGACAGTCATCGGACCAACACCCCCGGGAACCGGGGTGATAAAACCAGCTTTTTCCATTGCTTCTTCAAACAAGACATCACCGCAGAGCCTGCCGTTAACACGGTTTATGCCAACATCTATTACTACAGCACCCTCTTTAATCATTCCTCCCCTTACCAGGCTGGGAACACCCGCACAGCTCACCAAAATGTCCGCATTGCAGGTTTCCAGTGCAAGGTTTTTTGTGTGCCTGTCACAAACGCTTAAAGTGCAGTTGCGGTTGAACAGCATTAAAGCCAGTGGCAATCCAACAGCGAGACCATGACCAACAATGCAGGCTCTTGCTCCCTCAAATCTTTTGCCCGTTGACTCAATCAATTTCACTATACCCTTTGGAGTGCACGAGACAAGTTCTTCAACTCCAAGGGCAAGCTTTCCCATGTTCTGGGAAGTGAAACCATCAACATCCTTCTCGGACAGTATTGACTCGATGACATGCGTGGTGTTAATTCCTGGCGGGAGGGGTAGTTGAACAAGAACACCATGGGTTTTTTTGTCAGAGTTCAGCTTTTTTATTTCTTCAATTAACTCTTTTTCTGGCACTGTTTCAGGCAGCTCAATCTTTCTTGACTCAATACCAAGCCGCCTGCTAGCTTCCTGCTTTTTTTTAACGTAAAGTTCTGATGCAGGGTTGTTTCCAACGAGCACTACTGCAAGAACTGGTTTTACTCCTTTTTCTTCCAGAGCAGAAATTCTCGGCTCAAGGCTCGCTTCCAATTCACTTGCAAGCTTTTTTCCGTCAATTATTTTAGCCGGCATTTAATCAGTCTCCAAGGCAATCATGCCATCCTCTTTTTTTATTTCCTGCTTCACTTTTTTCATGTATCCTGAAAGCTTTTTTTTGAGCCTTTGGTCTTTTAGTGCCAAAAGCTTTACTGCATGCAAAGCAGCATTCTCTGGCTCGAGAACCGTCGAACATGGAACGTTGCTTGGCATCCTGAGAGAAGAGAGCAAGTCAAGATAGTTAAACTTCTCCGAAAGCACAGGGCAGTTGATAACCGGGGAAAGAGAATGTCCTGAGATAAGCGGTCCAAGCGCGTTGCTTCTCCCGGCAACAGCAATAAAAACAATTCCATCAAAGCTTTCCTCATATTCTCTCACTGCCTTCAGGACAGCCTCTGGAACCTTGTGGGCAGACAGAACCCTTAGCTTATGGTTTACCTTAAATCCATTCTCCTTCCAGAACGAAACAATTCTCTGAGCCTGCTGCTTGTCTTTACTGGAACCCAAAAAGATCACAACGCTTGATTCTGGCATTTCACCCGCTCCAAGAGTAAACATCTTCAAGCACGTCCTCAATTCCACGTGCTTCAAATAGGTTTTTTCCAGTGTAAGCGTTTGCTCCAGCGCAATACATTTCGCTCACCAGCTCGAGAAATTTTGGCGGGAGAGCCATTGGCTCAATCCTGCAGTATTTTTTCCAGTCACTCGTCTTCTTCTTTGAAGCAGTTTCCTTGGCTTTAACAACCGCTTTCACCCACCTGGGCTGTTTTTTCTTGTAATACTGTCTTATCACTTCCTTGCTTATTTCTCTTCCCTTAAAGGAAAACCTGTTTTCGTCAAACGTTCCAGCAACATCTGCAACAAACAGCTCGTTCTTAAAACAGAATGCTTCAATTTTGCCATCCTCGTGAACCATCTTTGACTTCCTTGCCTGCTTACTGATGATCCTGTTAACCTTTAAAGCAATTTTTTTCAGCTCTGAGAACTTTTCTATGCCCAGGTTTGAAATCTCTAAGGCCTCTTTCTCCGATAAGTATCTGTCCTTGGCTTCCAGCTTTGTCGAAAAGTCAAGCATTGGCTTTTTGAGTTCAATGTTTTCATCCGGCCACTTCTTTTCCCTGAGGCCAAGGTCAGATGGCTTGAACCTTTTTCTCACAGAACTCCCAACTGGAACAGAGTTCCTGAAAATTACCTCCAATGGAACCAGAAAGTTTTCCCCTGCTCTCTCAGCAAAATCAGCATAATTGTATGCCCCGTTCCTGAAAGCAAGCTCTGGTTTTCTGGTGAGCATTATTTGCATTTCATTAACCGGCTCGCTTACTTCCCTGAACCGTTTTATTGAACCATCTTCAACAAGCCCAAGGTAGTGGGTTTTGATGCCTTTCCTTTCAAGGAGCTCGAGGTTGAACGCACCCATCATGCACAAAACGCGCCCCTTGAACAAGATGCGGTCAGGCATCTTGCCCCAGTCGAACACAGAGTAATCATTTGAGAAAACAAATTTGCCTCTTCCCAGCACGAGATTTGAAGGATTCTCCTCAATGACAAGTTCCTTAACCGAACCCATTAAAAGCCCCCTGAAAGAAAAAAGAGTTAACGTATTTTAATTTTAGCGGCGAATTCTAAAACCCCTCTTTATTCCCTTCACGTAACGCTTTCCCCACATAACTGCCTTTCGGGCTCTTCCCTGCTTCAGGTATTCCCTTTGCCATGGCGCAATGAGTGCAAGCCTTTTATTGGGTTCTGCACCCTTTGTTCCCAGGTAAACCTCGTACCTGTGAAGCAGCGAGGTGTGAAATGGCTTTCCATTCCCAGCCTGCCTCCTAACCCTTTTTATTCGGCCCCTGCTTTCAATGAATGGCAAAACCAGCTTGTTCCAGAGGTATGAAAGGTTGGGGGCAACAACCGCAAACTCCACAACGCCTGTTTCAAGGAGTTTTTTTTGAGGGTGAACTGCAATCGCCATACCCCGGCCTCCAAGAATTTTTCCATTTTTTCCCCTGGTATATACTCCTTCGTTGATGTGCTTCATTGCAGCTGCATCAGTTATGCCATCTCCCACGTATAGCATGTGAGATATTGGATTGTTATGTTTTGGTGGAATTCCCCGCTTTTTCAGGTCTATTAAAATGCTTTCTTCGATATTCCTCAGATTCTTGAGTTTTTCATTGTGGTGATAGTTCTCAAAACCCCTTATTCTGCCCATATTGTCAGTCTTGAAGTCAAGGCCATAAATGTTTTCAAATGGAATCATTGCAGGCCTGAAGCCTGGCGAAGAACCTGCAAGCTGCAAGGATATGCCCTCTGCAAACGGCTTGAGGCTCGCGGTTACAATAAAACAGTCCCTCAGGCCAATCATTTTGCTTTCCGAAATTTTTTGCATTAACTTTTTTATTCCCGGAACAAGGCGGATGTTTTCCGCAGCGAATCTCACAAGTGTCCCACGAGTTATGGGCTCGCCAAAAAGTTTAAGCTTGCCTTTTTTTATCAGCGGCAGCATTTCACTGAAGACCATTTCAACTGCCCAGCCAGGGTATGGCATGAAATTCCTCTGTATGTACCCAAGCATCGGACCACGCATCACCGGCACTTTTCCTTGCATAATAAAACGCTCAAGCTCTTTCCCATCCAGAACCCTGTCAACCGGGACAATTCTTTTTTTGAGTTCTTTTACATTTGTTATGCGAAGATTTTCCATTGCCCTGATTGTCATGTCATTTGGTGGTATGTACTCGTGTAACTTTTTGACAAAATACTCGGGGGGATAACCGTTTTCTTTTGCAACCTGGTAAAAGAACTCAGCAGCCACATCTGCCAACGCGAGCGTGAAGTCCATGTCAAAAACAATGTAGGTTGGGTAAGGTTTTGGCTTCTTTAATGTGGTTTTGCCCGGTTCCCATTTCATTTAAACCCCCCAATGCCTGTTCTTCAGCCCTTATCCTCTTTTCTCTTGCTCCACTGAAAAATATTAATGTGTTTGTTTATTTAATTGTTTATCGAGGTTTCCAAATGGCAGATTTATTCACTCCACTGTTCAATCCAGCAAACCAGCCACTGCGTATTGGGGTTCTCTTCTCCGGGAACGCTGGCTCCGCTCAGTTTCTGGTCAGGGAAATGCACAAAAAACCAGGGCTCGCTTCAAGAATAAAAGTTGTCTGTGCGCTGACAGACAAAAAAATTACTCGCGGTGCAAGCGCACTCAAAGACCTTGGAGTTCCAGTAACAAAACTTGACTTCAAGGAATTCTGTGCCCTGCAAAACATTAACACAAAAGACCTGAGGGAAAGGGAAAAGTACTTCAATCTCGTCCTGGGAGAACTGGAAAAGTTTGAGCCAGACATTTTAATGCTGAGCGGTTTCATGAAAATAATCACAGAACCGCTGCTCTCTGCCTTCGCCAACCGCATTCTTAACGTTCACCCTGCAAACCTGGCAGTTAAGGAGAACGGCAAACCAAAGTTCACTGGCGACAATGCAGTACTAGATGCAATCAGGGCAGGTGAGAGGGAAGTGCGCTCCTCGGTGCACCTTGTTTCAAGGGAAGTGGACTGCGGTTCAATAATCGTGCTATCAAAGCCAGTAAAGGTTAATACACACTTTCTTGGACAGATTAAAGATGATATGGGAAAGGTGGAAGAATATGCTAATTCCCTCCAGGAAAAATTAAAAAGAGAAGGAGACGACCCAGCTTTCCTGAAAGCACTCGAGCTTATCGCAGAAGGCAGGGTTGCAGTAAAAAAAGGAAAACTCTACATAAAAGAGAGCAAAGAGTGGGAAAAGGGATATCTTAACCTGGAAACAGGGAAAGTCAAGCAGTTTCCCTAAGAGATATTGCCAGCAACCCTGGCTTTTATGCCATGCCTTTTTGCAATTTCAATTGCTTTCTCTGGTTCCGGGGTTATTACCAAGAAACAGTTACCCATGTTCCAAGTGCGATAAGCTTCTTCAACGCTCACTTTCCCCAAGCGCATTAATTCAAGGAACTCTGGTTGTGGTGGAAACAGGTTGTCAAACAACGCGCAATGCCTGTTTTTTTTCATCACCCGCTCCAGGTTTCCAAAAATGCCACCGCCAGTAACATGGACAAGGCCGTGCACCCTGCACTTCCCTTGCCTTCCATAAGCACCAACCATTTCAACAATCGCCGGGGCAACAATAAGCGAGGGCTTTAACAGAACAGAGCCCCATTTTTTGCCCCTGAACTTCCTCAAGTGCCATTTTTTTCCAAATTTTTCTTCCAAAATTTTTCTTGCAAGCGTTAAACCATTTGAACGAATGCCATTGCTCTTGAATGCAACAATTGAATCGCCCTTTTTTATCCTCGAGCCATCAACTAATTTTTTCTTTTCCAGCACGCCAATTAAATCTGCATTCCAGGCAAATCCTTTAACCTGGTCTGGGAGCTCGGCTATTTCCCCTCCGATCATTGCAATGCCAGCGCGCTTGCATGCTCTTGGAATGCCTTTCATTAAATCTGAAACAACCCCTTCACCCATGTTTTGTAAATCCAAGGTGTTAGTTGCTGCAACTGGCTCTGCTCCCAGTGCTGCACAGTCATCTGCAACCATTGCAATCAGGTCAAACGCCAGCGTTTCATACTTTTCCATTTTTTGCGCCACAACTGCCTTGCTTCCAATTCCATCAGAGTTTTTTACAATAAACGCGTTATTCAGATTCCGAAAAAAAACAGGCCCGGAAAAACCGCTTTCGAGCAATACCGGCTCTCCAAGCTTTCCCTTCCTGTTCGCAAAGGTTTTAACCGCTGCCTTGTACGCAATCTGGGAGCACTTTTCTCCAAGGGAAATGTCAACGCCTGCTTTTTTGTAGTTCATTTTCATTTGAATTACCCAAAGTTTTCTTTAATGTAAGTAACTGCATTCTCGAAAAACTTTAAACCATCTCCCTTCCAATGCGCCGGTTTTCCACGCAGCCACCGTGGGTTGTTTGTGGCAAAGAGAAATGCCTCCGGGTGCGGCATTAAGCCAAAAACATTCCCTTGCTCGTTGCATATTCCAGCGATTGCATCCATTGAACCATTCGGGTTCTCAGGGTAAGCCATTGTCGGATTCCCAGCACGGTCAGCGTACTGTATTACAACCAGCTTTTTTGCCCAGAGTTCACGCATTGTTTTTTGTGGTGCAATGAATTTTCCTTCCCCGTGCCGGCAAGGGAGCTCAATTGACTCAATGCCTTGAGTGAAAATGCCGGGTGTTTTCAGTACTTTTGTCTTCACCCACCGGTCCTCAAACCTGCTGGAGTCATTGTGAAAGACTGTGACCTGTTGCTCGCCGTATTTTCCGCCAAGGGCAGGAAGCAACCCGCTTTTCACGAGTATCTGAAAACCATTGCATATTCCAATCACTGGTTTTCCTTCCCTGATGAATTGCACTATTGAGTCAAACAACCGCTCGCCATTTGAAACAGCGTGCACTAACTTGTTTGCAAATGCTTTTCCCGCGCCAAGGTGATCACCAAAAGAGAATCCTCCCGGAATCGCAAGAGCATGGAAACCCTCAAGCATTTTTGGCTCTGCTATGAGGTCATTGATGTGTACTCGCTTAGACTGTGCACCGGCTAGCCTGAACGCCAGCATTGTTTCCTCATCGCAGTTAATTCCTTCCCCGCTTAACACAATTGCTCTTGGTTTCATTTTACCACCAGGGATAATAGCATTCCTAAACCCATTCTCTCACCAGTCCAGTGTTTTCTTCCATTGTTTTTTGAGAACCGCAATTTCCTCGTTGATTATTTCCCTTCCATTCAAGCCTCTTACCACGAGCCTTTTCTCCCTTGCTGTTTTGCCAATGCACCCAAAATCGTTTCCTGAAAGAATGCCCTCAAATTCTTCCCTGTGCTCTGGTTTCACGGTTACAACAAAACGGGAAGCGCTCTCCGAGAAAAGCAACTGGTAATCCTTTTCAGCTCTTTCCCTTGGCACTCTTGAGAGCTCCACTTTTGCTCCAAGGCAACCTGAAAAAGCTGTTTCAGCAAGCGCTACAGCCAACCCGCCTTGCGAGATGTCATGGCAGCTTTGCACAAGCCCCTTCTTTATTGCCACATGAAGCGCTTTGTAGAGCGCAAGAGCCCGTTCGGCGTTAACCTTTGGCGAAATGCCCTTTTCCGGTTGCTTGTCCTGCAGGAAAACCGAACCAAACAATTCGTTCCTTGTTGTACCCAAGACGTACACGAGGTCAGCTGGATTTTTCGCATCAATTGTGACAGCTTTTCTGACATCATCAATGATGCCCATTGCGGAAACGAGCAGGGTGGGCTTGATGGAGTATTTTTTGCCCCCTATTTCGCGGTCGCTTGAGAGTGAGTCCTTTCCTGAAATGAACGGCGCACCAAAAGCTACAGAGTAGTCATAGCAAGCCCTGCTTGCTCGCACGAGCTGGCCGAGGTTTTTCTTTCCATCAGGGTTTTCCCTGCTGTGCTTGGGGTCAGGCCAACAGAAGTTGTCAAGCAGCGCGATTTTCTCAGGGTCAGCGCCTGTTGCCACTGCGTTCCTTATGGCTTCGTCTATGGCGTTTGCTGCCATGTGGTATGCGTCAAGTGAAATGCGCGGGTTTATTCCGTTTGAGACAACAATGCCCTTCCAGGAATCCGGAAGGGGTTTTATTACGCCAGCATCACTCGGCCCGCAATTTTCCTTCCCCATCAATGGTTTCACAACACTGGAGCCCTGCACTTCGTGGTCGTACTGTCTCACAACCCACTCGCGGGAGCAAACATTCAGGTCCGCGAGAATTTTCTTCAGTTCAACGCCAGGATCTGTTTCGCCAATCTCTTCCGGAACTTCTGGTTCTGGGGAAAACTCTGCCTCGAGTTCAATGGCTGGCAGGCCATTGTGCAACAACTCGAGGCCCAGGAAGAGCACTGTTTTCCCAGCATGTTTCACGTGAAATTTTCCGGTGTCATTGAATTCTCCGAGCACTGTTGCTTCCACGCCGCGCTTTTTTGCCAGTTCAAGGAATTCCTTGATTTTTGCTGGTGAAACCGCGAGGGTCATTCTCTCCTGTGCCTCGCTTAAAAGGATTTCCCACGGCTGCAGGCCAGGGTATTTAAGCGGGGCTTTCTCCAGCTGGAGAAGCGCGCCATTGCTCTGGAGGGCCATTTCTCCAACACTCGAACTCAAGCCACCAGCGCCGTTGTCGGTGATTGAATTTATTAGGCCAAGGTCTCGTGCCTCCAAGAGCAGGTCCTGCATTCGCTTTTGGACTATCGGCGCGCCAATTTGCACTGCACTAGTCGGCGAGCTCTCTGAGAGCTTCGTACTGGAAAAGGTTGCGCCGTGGATTCCGTCCTTGCCAATTCTGCCGCCAACCATTACAATCTTGTCCCCTGGCAATGCTCTTTTTTCGTGTGATGGCTTGTTTTCAACCATAGCGGGCATTATTCCACCAGTGCCACAATAAACAAGCGGCCTGACAGTAAAACACCCATCAAAGAAAATGCTGCCGTTCACTGTTGGAATTCCGATTTGGTTCCCGCCATCCTCAATTCCCTTTCTCACACCCTTAAAGACCCTTTTTGGGTGCAGGACTCCCCTGGGAATGCTTTCCTTTTTTGTGAAGGGCAAGCCAAAGCACAGCACATCAGTGTTGAATATTGGTTTCGCACCCAGGCCAGTTCCCAGGATATCACGGTTTACTCCCACTATGCCTGTGAGCGCGCCGCCATACGGGTCAAGGGCGCTTGGAGAGTTGTGTGTTTCAACCTTGAATGCGATGTTGTGTTTTTCATCAAACTTTATCACGCCGGCGTTGTCGTCGAAGACTGAAACGCAAAAGTCTTTTTTGCCAAGCTTTTCTCTTACCTTTTTCGTGGCACCAGCAATAAATGTTTTCAGCAATCCGTCAACTCTGGATTCTTTTCCTTGTTCGAAGTATTTGATTTTTGCCCTGAACACCTTGTGCTTGCAGTGCTCGCTCTGCGTCTGGGCAAAGCACTCGAGTTCTGCATCGGTGGGCTTTTCGCTCAATCCAAGCTCTTTCCTTTCAGCAAGCACGCTTGGAGTGCAAAGGTGTTCCCTGAGGGCTATGAGTTCCTCTGGTGATAGCGCCAAGCACATGCGCTGGCTCATTCTTCCAAGTTCTCGCTTGTCCTTATTTAAGTCAAACTCTTTTATCAGCAGTGCTGCTTCTTCCTGTTTTTCTTCAAGGGAAAGCACTTTTTTGGCTGCGGTTGCATTGCGCCACTCATCTGCGCTCCAGGCATTCCACATTTCAATTAACTCGTTTGCAAGGCTTTCTCTTGCAATCCTCTCAATTTCCTTCAGTGAAATGCTGCCGGAGAACAAGTATTGAGTGGAAGTGTGAATTTTTCCCTCCAGCTTCTCCCCGGTGAAGCTTTCAATGGATTCAACTGCAGTTCGCGCCTCGTTGTCTGTTACGCCTGGCTTGAAGGCAATTTCCAGCAAAAAGTCAAAATCGAACATTTCAGCAAGCGGCTGGTTCACAGAGCAGTCCTGTGTTATTGGATCAGTGAAAACCTGTGAAGAAATTTTTTCAAGTTCTTTAATTGAGAACTGTGATGCGATTGAAAATGCTTTTATTGTTCTTACTCTCTCAAGCTTTATTCCAAGGTCCTCCATAACGCTTTCTTTGACAGAGTTGCCTTTTGCGTCAGGGAAGCCCTGCCTTGTGCAAACTTCAATCCTGTCCAATGCAAAAACCATCACAGGGAAACATCTTTTGGTAATTCAACCATTCTGGAACATGCTTTCCTCTTCAACAACCCTCTTATAAGGAAACATCTTTTGGCACT
>CAZGDN010000005.1:30319-34328 GCA_964525235.1 uncultured archaeon
TGGAACATGCTTTCCTCTTCAACAACCCTCTTATAAGGAAACATCTTTTGGCACTTCAACCCTGTTTTTTTTAATGTAGTCTTTTAGCCAAGTGGGAACGCTCCTTGCATTCCCGGGGTGAATGTATGAATAGTTTCCCTCAAAGCAGCCGGTGCAAACCTTTCCCTTGAGATACCTCGAGAAGACTTTTTTCACGCCCCGAATGCTTGCATAGCAGACTGAATCAAATGCCTTTTCACACTTGTTTCCTGCCATGAAGCACTCTGACATCTTCTTTTCGAGTTTTTCCTGGCCCCTGACTATCTCAGCGCGACTCAAGTACTTGAGTGCAATGAGTTCTTCTCTTTCAAGGTCAATGCCTGCCTTGCACTCTCCAACCATGGGCGGCCATGCAGCCATTAGGGCAAGACTCTTCGGCTTTGATTCTGAAAGCATGCCGGCAATCCACATTGCAACATTTCCCCTCACAATGGAATCGTCAATTATTACAAGGTTTTCACCGCGGACCTCATAGCTGTTTATCCTGAACTTTCTTTTCAGTTTCTCCTGCAGGGAGAGAGATTTATAGCCAAGAAAAGAGCGTTCCCCGCGCTCCCTTGAGTCAGGCATTCTGGTGATTGCCTGCCTGAACTCAATCCTTCCCTGCTTCTTGAGAGCCTCCTCAAAATAGCCCTGTGTTGCATTAATGCCGGATTTTGGAACCCAGGAGATAACAGAGCCGGGCTTTGGGGGGTGCTCTCTTGCAAGGACTTTGCCAAAACCCCGCCTTATCGAGTCAATTGTTGCACCTGAAACCTTTGAATCATAGTTCTGAAAGTATGTTAGCTCAAAGGGGCAGAGTGCCCTGCTCGCTGTTCCCTTCAGTGCCCTGTTCATGTCAATTTTCTGCTTCCTGCCACTCTTTATTTCAATAAAGCCAGCTTCTCCAGCTTTTACTTCCTTTATTTCGTGAATCCCCAGTCCATTCAAGTGGCTTGTCTCTGAGAAAAAACACAGCCAGCCATTTACCTGAGCATAGTGCAGTGGCCTAAGGCCGTCCCTCAGGTAAAAAAAGTACTTTTTCTTCCCATCGTAAAGCGAGCCGAGGAAGGAGAAGCCGCCGAACGGAAAAGCCTGCTTGTAAAACTCGCGAAGCGTTCTAGTCATATTCCTTCCATTGAGGTAGATTGAGAGGATTTTTCCAGCGCAGTGAGCTGCATCATTCGTTGAACCATGCAAGTCAATTCCTTCTCTCTCTGCCTGCTCTTTCCAGCGCTCAGTGAATGAAATCTCACCATTCATTACGAGCGCAACACGCGCCCTGCCCTTCGAGGCGATTACAGGGTGGTTGTTTTCAAGGTTTATCCTGCCCTTTGTGGCATAGCGAGCGTGCCCAAGTACAACATCCGGCTTTCTCGCAGTAACAGAGTTCATGAGGTTGTCAAACGTGTGCCTGGGGATGTCGCCTGCATTCCCTGCCCATTTCTCAAGCCGCATTTTCTCTGCCTTCAGGAAAACAATGCCTGTGCCATCATCACCGCGGTTCTTCATGTTGTTTAATAGCATCAGTACCTTTTCAAGCACGACGTGCTTCCCCTTGCCTGGGACAATGCCGAGAACACCACAGCCCATTCAGCCACCCACTGCCCTTAGGGCAATGTCACTGCGAAAACGCACCCCATTAAAGTGAATTGCTTTAACAGCAGAGTATGCTCGCTTTCTCGCCTCCTCCAAGGAGTCAGCGCGAGCTGAAACCGACAGAATTCTGCCGCCAGAAGTAACAAGCTTTCCGTTTTCCACTGCTGTTCCAGCGTGAAAAACTTTTACCCCTGGAACAGACTCTGCTTTTTCAATGCCAGTAATGGGCTCTCTTTCAGAGCCATACTTTACAGGATAGCCTTTGACTGCAAGCGTTACAGAGAGGGCACTTGCCTGTTTCCACCTTATGCTCTTCTCCGCTTCAGCCAGCTTGCCCTCAGCGCAGGCTTCAAGTATTGGAAAGAGGTCACTTTCAAGCAGTAACATGAGCGGCTGTGCTTCCGGGTCACCAAACCGCACATTGTACTCAAGTAAGCGGGTTTTCTTTTCCCTGTCAACAATTATACCAAAGTAAATTACCCCGGCATCACTAAAGCCCTCTTCTTTTAGTCCTCGGAGTGTTGGTTTCAGGATTGAGTTTGTGAAGTTCTCTTTAACCTCTGAATCAAAGAGGGGAGCAGGGGCAAAAGCACCCATGCCGCCAGTGTTTGGTCCATTGTCTCCGTCAAGGAGGCGCTTGTGGTCCTGGCTTGCTGGCATTAAAGAGATTGCCTTGCCATCAGTGAAGGCCATTATGGTTAGCTCTCGCCCATCAATCCACTCTTCAATTAAAATTTTTTCGCCAACTCCGCACTTTTTTTTCACTAAGAGCTCTGAAACAGCACTCATGCCATCCGCTGGAGTTGGAGCCGGAAACGCGCCCTTTCCACCACACAGCTCATCGGCTTTTACAAAAAATTTCCGGTCGCGATTCTCTTCAAGGAACTCAATTGCCTCGCTTGCATTAGTAAAAATCTTTGCTTCAGGCGCTGAAATTCCGTGCTTTTCACAAAAGCGCCTGGCAAAGACCTTGCTTGACTCAAGCATTGCCTGCCTTTTTCCAAAACCAAAAACCTTTACACCGCGTTCCCTGAACGAATCCGCAACCCCCTCAGCCAGTGGCTTTTCAGGGCCAACAACAACAAGCTCAACTCCCTCTTTTTCCGCAAACTCGAGCAATTCACTGTACTCTGAATAGAAAACGTTTTCCACTCTTGGCTCAAGGGCTGTGCCAGGATTGCCCTCTGCACAGTAAACAGTGTCAAGCAAGCTGCTTTGCGCAAGCTTCCATGCAAGAGCGTGCTCCCTTGCACCAGAGCCGATAACCATGGCTGAAGTCAAAAACATTGCCCCCCCAAAGAGATTTACATTAAAGAAGAAAAAGAATAAAAAAGTGTTGAAAAAGCGAAGGAAAAACCCAAAAAAGGCAATTACCCTTATTAATCGGAATTAGTTAACCTTTTAAAGGATTAAAGTGGTTATATTTTTATTCAGGGGGTATTTTATGGCTGAAAAGATTGTTTCAAAGAAGGAACCTGAAAAACCGAAGGGTTTTTTGGGCGAACTCGATGTTAAAATCCGAAATAACAGGAAGAGAATCTCTGCTTTGAACAAGAAATTTGAGGAGAGAGTGAACGAGGTTCACGTTGAAGCAAGAGATTCTCCCAGGAACTCGAAGAAAATCAGGGCTCTTGAGTCTGAAACCGAGAAATTGAAGAAGCAGGAGAAAAAGGACAGAAGGCGCATCATGAAGCTCGAGAGAAAAATGAAGTCTGCAGTGAACGACCTTAACACTGTTAAGACTCTTCAGTTCAAGGACTTTGAGGCCTTGAAGAAAAAAGTCAACGAGCAGTCTGATTTTATTGAAAAAGAGGCTTTAAGGCTTAATGAAGTGCTCGAAGCAGTGCAAAAGGGAATCATGGCAAAGGGCACTGTTTCCAAGTCAATTGTTTCAAGCGGGAAGAGCACTGTTTCAAGGGTTAGCTCTGCAGTGTCAAACGAGGAAAAAGCCCTGAAGCTTGTCAGCCTTTACTTTCAGGAGATTGCCCGCACTGGCTTCAAGAAGTCTCTCACCCTGAGCGAGATAATCAACGCCTACCAGTACGTGCTTGGAAGACTTGAGGGAGTCAGCCCAAGCGAGAGACCAGTGAAGGAAACAGTTGTGAAAGAGGAAAGGGTTTCAAAAGAGGCAGAGAATCTCATGGAGGACATTGACAAGCTAAAGGCCTCAATTGACGCCTCAGCTCTCAAGAAGCTCCCGGAAAGGGAACTCAAGGGCTTTGCTTACACCAACAAAAAAGGCGTTACCTATTACCTGCACAACAAGGGCAAGCTTTATTACTTCAGCAAGGACCCAATGCACGCAGTTGACAAGCCAGACAACATGATTGTGGTGGAAAACAAGCAAACAGGCCTGCCGTTAGTTAAAAAGAGGAAGTGAACAGCTTCCTTT
>CAZGDN010000006.1:0-33147 GCA_964525235.1 uncultured archaeon
AAGCTCGAGAATTAACCTTTTTAACCACTTTTGTATTACTCTTTTTTCATGACTGAATTGCTGTACCTGAATGACTCTTACCTGAAAGAGTTTGAAGCGCGCGTGGTTAAAGCCGAGGGGAACAGGGCCGAGTTGGACCAGACAGCCTTTTATCCAGAGTCAGGTGGCCAGCCAAGCGACCGCGGCAGGATAATCAGCGGAGGAGAGGAATTCCTGCTGGTGAAAGCACGCAAGCAGGCTGGAAGCGTGGTGCACGAGCTGGACAGAGAAGGCCTGAAAGCCGGCGATGCAGTGAAGGGCGTGATTGACTGGGCATGGCGCTATAAAATGATGCGCATGCACACCGCCGCCCACATTATCACCATGGCAGTGCAGTCAATTATGCCAGAAGCGCTTGTAACCGGCGGGCAGATTGGCTTTGAGGAGAGCCGCGATGACTATGCCCTGCAAGAACTGAGCCCTGAAATGGTGAAAGAAATAGAAGAAAAAGCAAACAGCATAGTAAAACAGGGTCTTGAAGTAAAAGCCTACGAGCTGCCGCGAGAGGAAGCCTTCAAGCTCCCGCAATTATTCAAGCTTCGGGATGTCCTGCCGCCAGGCATTCCAAGGATCAGAATTGTTCAGATTGCAGAAGACAGGAATGCTTGCGGCGGAACACACGTCAAGAACACGAGCGAAGTCGGAAGGATAAAAATCACAAGGACAAAAAGCAAGGGAAGAGACAACAAGAGAATTTACTACTCGCTCGAGCCATGACAAATTTTACCAATAACAATTTATTGTTTTTCGCTCCAACAATTCTGGAAAAGGCGAAAGGTGGTTTGATTGAAGGACTTGTTGTCACTCGAAGATTTGAGCAAGGAAGAACTATTGGGTTTTATTGAGCTCGCGGAGGACGTGAAAGCAAACCCAGAAAAATACCGCGAGGCAGTAAAGGATAAAACTCTTCTAATGATTTTTGAAAAGCCCTCGCTCAGAACAAGGGTGAGCTTTGAAACCGGCATGACCCAGATGGGCGGGCATGGCATTTACTACAACACTGCAACCTCCCCGCTTGGAAAAAAGGAAACAATCGAGGACACCGCCAGGGTTGTCTCGAGGTATGTTGACATTGTGATGGCCCGGTTGTTTTCCTTCGAGCAAACCAAAAAGCTCGCAGAAAACGCAACCATTCCAGTCATTGACGCATTAAGCGATTACTCGCACCCCTGCCAGATTCTGGGAGACCTGCTCACAATAAAAGAACACAAGGGAAAACTGGAAGGCTTAACCCTCGCATACATGGGTGACTCAAAGAACAACGTTACATACTCATTGATGTACGGCTGCCCCATTGCTGGCCTGAACATCAGGGTTGGGTGCCCTGAAAAAGAAGAATACAACCCGGACAGGAGAGTAATAGAAACAGCGAAAAAGCTCGCAGAAAAATATGAAACAAAGGTTGAAGTATTGCACAACGCTGTTGAAGCAGTAAAGGATGCAGACATTGTGTACACTGATTCCTGGATGTCGTACCACATTCCGCAAGAGGAAAAAGAGCGCAGGGTAAAAGACCTGATGCCCTGCCAGGTTAACACAGAACTCATGAAGCACGCAAAACCAGACGCGGTTTTCATGAACTGCCTGCCTGCACTCAGGGGAATGGAGCAGACAGCAGAAGTGATAGACGGGCCGCAGAGCATTGTCTTTGACCAGGCAGAGAACAGGCTGCACATCCAAAAGGCGATAATACTCAGGCTTCTGGGGTTATACTAAATTTTAAGACTGACAGGGAAAGCCCCCTCAAGCCACAGTTCCAGCGCAGGCACACATTGAGCGCCAGGGCCACCAGCTAACCGCCCACGGTTCTTTTTAACAGCACAATCCTTGAATCAGGTCTCTCGCTTGCTATTTTATAGTTGGAGCCTGCTTCAATTGCCCTTGCAAAGACTCGCACGTCGTCCATTGAAGGCATGTTCTCCTGTTTCAGCCTCTTCCTTGAATAGCCCAAAAACATGTAGGCCTTTGCTTCAACGTAATCAGGCTTTGCTTTTTCAATCAGTGGAACAAACTCTCTGGGATTAGCCATGTTAAGGCCCTTTATGAGAGTCAAGCGGATTACCCTCGTGGTTTTCATGCCGGCCATTATTTCAAGGGACTTGTTAACCTGCTTCCAGCCATTCTCAATAACCGGCAAACAGAGTTTCTTATACATAATCGGGTTGCTTGCTGTGAGGGAAATGTAAAGGTTTGTTGGAAGCCTGTTCAACTTGAGCAGCATCTCCGGCACAGTGCCGGATGTGACCAAAAAAACTGACTCAAAACCGCGGTCAAAGAACCTGTCAATTAACTCCGGCAGCCTTGGGTACATGCACGGCTCTCCTGTCAGGGAAATGGCGACCTGCACTGGCTCCAGGGATTTTTCAAAGACTTCTTTTGGGGTCTTGTCATTGCCACCAAAACCAATCAAGAGCTTTTTTCTCTCCTCAATGCAGCCAGTGATGATGTCATCCGGCTCGTCCACTGGTGCATTCCAGTGCCTTGAAAAAAGGCTCGTGTCACGCCAGCAGTGCAGGCACCGCTGGTTACAGGTCAGAGCAGGGCTCATCTCAAGGCAGCCAAGAGTGCTAATGCCGTAAAACGTGTTCTTGTAGCAGGCAGGGCCTCCTCTGAGGCACTCCTTTGTCCACTTGCAGATCTTCACAGCTGAGTGATTGCCTACAACGCGGTACTGTGACTTTTTCATTTTTTCAATTTTCCACTCTTCAACCATTCTCCCACACAAAAAAAACCACTGCAAAAAGGTTAAATACTCTCAGGGCATACTTTTAGTGTGAAAAAGCATGAGCGAAAAGCCAGGCCAGCACTTCATTGAGCTCGTGATTGCAACAACCATTGGCTCGATTGTCGGCGCGTACATTGCACGGGACATAGACTTCAGCTTTAACCTTGTTGCCAGGGCAGTTTTTGCCGTTGCACTGCTCTCGGTTTTCTTCTTCTTTGTTTACAAGACAAGCATTTCCTGGGGGAACAGGAAACAGGCACGCAGCAGGGAAGAAATCCGGAAAGAGGAACTGCCTGAAGAAGAGTATGAAGATGATTACCCTGCAGAAGAACCCAGAGAAGAATACAGGACAGAAGAAACAGAAGAAGAGCCACCGGAAGAAAAGCGCTGAGGGCACCACAAGTGAAAAAGCTTGTTATTGGCCAGACGCTGGGCACATCCACCCAAAAACATGCAGTTCACTATGATTTAAACCCTCAGCTATCCTCAAGTCCCCGGAATAAAAGCAATTCCGGAAAGGGCACTTTTTTATTCTTTTACAGGGATAGTTATTGGGTTTGGAATGAAAAAATTTGACGTTGCAGTAATCGGCAGTGGCCCAGCCGGGTTGTTTGCTGCATGGAAGCTCTCAGCTTCAAAGCTCAAAGTAGCAGTAATAGACCAGGGGAGAGAAGCGCTTAAAAGAAACCCCAGGAGCCGGCCGCAGGACACGATTTTTGGGGTTGGCGGCGCAGGAACCTATTCTGATGGAAAGCTTAATTTAACTCACAGAATTGGAGGAGACCCCGAAAGCCTCAAGCGAAGCACCAGGGAAGTACAGGCACTGATTGATGCTGTTGACAAAACTCTTGTAAAGTTCAAGATTCCAAGGAAGTGCTCTGGCGTGAACGGTCCAAGGCTCGAGGAACTGAGAAGAAAAGCAAACAAGGAGGGCATAGAGTTTGTTTCAGGCAAGCAAAAGCACATTGGAACAGACAAGGTAAAGCTGGTGATTGACAGGTTTTACTCGTGGCTCAAAAAACACAGCACAAACTTTTTACTGGAAACAAGAGTTGAAAGAATCAAAAGGAAAGGAAAAGGCTTTTTACTGGAAACCACAAAAGGCGAGATTGAATGCTCTTACCTTATCTGCGCTCCTGGGAGGGGAAAAGCATACTGGCTCAGAGAAGAACTCAAAGGGCTTGGGGCAAAAACAAAGTATGGCCCGATTGATGTTGGAGTTCGCTTGGAGTTCCCGGCTGGCATTTATGACAAGGTCAAGGAGGTAATGTATGACGCAAAATTCAGGCTTTACACTGCAACATACGATGACATGGTTAGAACATTCTGCACCAACCCGCACGGCTTCATTTCCATTGAAAAGTTCAAGGACTTTGTCTTGGTAAACGGCCATGCTGAAAGGGACAGGAAGAGCACGAACACAAACCTCGCGCTCCTCGTGCGGATTTCACTCACCAACCCTGTTGAGGATTCAACAGAGTACGCGAGAAGCATTGCAAAACTCGCCTACACCATTGGCGGCGGAAAGCCAATACTGCAACGTTACAAGGACCTCAAAAAGGGCAGGAGAAGCACTTGGGAGCGCATTCACAAGTCCCCAATCGAGCCAACTCTCTTAGACGTAACGCCTGGTGACATTTCAATGGCCATGCCGATGAGGATAGTGCAGGACATAGTGGAAGCAGTGGAAAAACTTGACAGGGTCATTCCAGGCATTGCCTCTGACACAACGCTTGTTTACGCGCCGGAAATAAAGTTTTATGACACAAAATACGAAGCAAACAAGTTCCTTGAAACAAGCATTCCAAACCTCTTTGTTGCAGGAGACGCCTCAGGGTTCTCCAGGGGCATTGTTTACGCTGCAGTCACTGGAATAATAACGGCAGAGGGCATTCTAAAAAAAGCAAACTGAACAAAGCCAACAAGCAACCGGGGCATCACATTTAACTTTTTTTTTGAGCTGAATCATGTTATAAGCAGCTGGAAAGCAAAAGGTGGAAGAGAACAAAATGTGCCTTGCAGTACCTGGAAAAATTCTGTCCATAAACGGCAACAGCGCCGAAGCAGACTTTGGCGGAATAAAAAGAAAAGTGGACATTTCAATGCTGCCAGGGTGCAAGACCGGAGACTATGTTCTGGTGCACGTTGGCTTTGCAATCCAGAAAATCGACGAGGAAACCGCAAGAGAAACCCACAGGCTGCTCTCCGAGGCCGCGGGTGGAATTTAAATGAATAAACTGGTTGAAAAAGTGAAGAGTGCCGCGGAGGGCCTGGGTGAGGTGAAGATAATGGAGGTCTGCGGCGGCCACACTCACACAATAATGCGCTATGGGCTGCGCAGTGTTCTTCCGGAAAACGTGAAGCTTGTATCTGGGCCGGGGTGCCCGGTGTGCGTAACATCACAGCACGACATCGACTGCATGATTGAACTGGCATTGCAGGGAGTAAAAGTTGCAACATATGGCGACATGGTGAGAGTGCCAGGAAGCAAAATGAGCCTTGGGGACGCCAGGGCAAGAGGCGCTGACGTGCAGGTTGTTTACTCCGTGGACCAGGTAAAAGAAAAAGACAGGGTTTTCTTCGGCATTGGCTTCGAGACAACAACCCCAATGACCGCAAAACTCCTAAAAGACGGCTTTGTGGTTTACAGCACTCACAAGACAATGCCACAGGCAATGAAAGCACTCGCAAAAGACACAAAAATTGACGGCTTCATTGACCCAGGGCACGTTGCAACAATAACCGGCAGCAGGGCATGGGAGGAAATGAAACTGGGCATCCCGCAGGTAATAGCCGGCTTTAGCCCTGAGGCGATAATGAGAGCAGTCTGCCTGTTGCTTGAAATGATTAAAGAAAAAAAAGCGAGGGTTGTGAATGACTACAGGGAAGTGGTTTTTCCAGAGGGCAACACTGCAGCAAAGAAACTGGTCAGCAAGACAATGAGGGAAACAGATGCTGAGTGGCGTGGCCTTGGGGTAATAAAAAGATCAGGGCTTGTGCCAAGAAAAAAAGAGCAGGACGCAAAACTCGTTTTCGCTGAAAAGCTCGTAGAAGTAAAAAGCACCAGAAAAACCGCCTGCAGGTGCGGAGATGTGGTGCGCGGGCTCATTGAACCAAGCGAGTGCCCACTGTTCGCAAAAACGTGCACTCCGGACAACCCACAGGGCGCATGCATGGTAAGCCAGACAGAGGGAGCATGCGCTATCGCCTATGTATATGGAAGAAACTGAAGAAGTGAAACAAAAGAATAAAAACACAGAAGAAAAAGCACTGGAAACAAAATGGCTAAGGCGGGAAGAAACTGAAAGGAAGTTGGGATAAAAGAATAAAACATGGCAAAAAAAGCACCAGAAAAAAAATGGTTAAGGTGGGAACAAAAATGGAGGAAGTGAAACTGAGCGAGGGAAGCGGCGGCAGGGAAATGCAGGCACTCGTTTCAGAGATTCGCTCAAGGCTTTACAAAGGAAAATGGAAGAATACAGGGGATGACGCTGCCTCGCTTGACTTCAATGGACGGCTCTTTTTCACATCTGATTCCTATGTGGTCACTCCAATCTTTTTTCCAGGCGGAAACATTGGAACGATTGCCTTCTGCGGCACAGTCAACGACCTATCGGTGATGGGGGCAAAGCCCCTTGGAATCTCGCTGAGCCTTGTAGTAGAGGAAGGCCTGCCGAAAAAGGAGCTCTTTAAGGTCATTGAAACAATCAGCATGCTTTCAAGAAAGCACCGCATTCCAGTTGTAACCGGGGACACAAAGGTCATGGAAAAAGGCTCGGTTGACAGGCTGGTTATCAACACCAGCGGCATTGGAATAGCCAAAAGGGTGCTGGATGAAAAACTCGAAGAAGGAGACCAGATTATTGTTTCGGGCGGTCTCGGAGAGCACGCTGCAGCACTCCTCGCTGAAAGGTTTGAAATGGAGTCAGGCATAAAAACGGACAGCAAGCCGCTCTGGAAGGAAATCAATTCAGTGTTAAGCATTGTGAAACAAGCAAAGGACATCACGCGCGGGGGCTTGGCTGCTGTCCTGAACGAGTTAGCTGAAAAAAACGGAAAACAGTTCTTTGTTGAAGAGGGAAAAATTCCCGTAAAAAAAGAAGTGCACGCTTTAACAGACATCCTCGGAATTGATTTTTACCCACTGGCCTGCGAGGGCAGATTTGTCTGTATTTGCGCGAAGGAGAAAAGCCGGGAAGTGCTGCGGAGATTAAAGAAGTTCAACCCAATGGCCTCGAATATTGGGAAAGTGAGAAGGGGCAAAGGGGTCATTGTTCAAACGCGCTTTGGGGCGAAACCATTAAACAGCCCGAGCGGAAAGATTGTGCCCAGGATTTGCTAGGTAAAACGCAACCTGGCCAAAGCTGATTCCACCATCACCGCTCGGAACAAGCTCGTTGACAAAAACATTCCTTTCAACCATAAAAGAAGTCATTATGGTGTTGTAAGCACAGCCTCCACTGAACACAATCGGTTTTCTGGAGCGAGAAGCAATCCTGTACAAACCGCGAGCTAAATAATCCTGAACCGTTGCACCCAAGCGCTTTTTGTCCCTTTCAAGGTTTTCAACCAGGAACTCGAACAACGGAGTGGTCATCAAAACATTCTTTTTGACAACAGGCTCTAACTCAAAGGGCTTGGTTGAATTCGCTTCCAGGAGCATTGCTGGCCTGCCATCATAGGTTCTCTTCTCACAGAAGCCAAGCATGAAGGAAGCCGCGTCAAGAATCCTTCCACAGCTCGTTGTTACAGGACAGTTAAATTCTTGCTCGAGCTGTTTCTCCATTACTCCAAGCTCTATTTCACTGAAGCCATGCAAGAACTTTTTTGATTCGTCAAAAGAAAGAAATTTTTGGAGAATGGAGAAAAGCATTTTGCCTGGGCGGATTGCGGCAGAGTCCCCCCCAAGCTGTAACTGTGGCTCGAGGTGGCCAACGCGCTTGTTTCCATCAAAGACCTCCCCGCCCCAAAGAGTGCCATCGGCACCATAGCCAAGCCCGTCGCAGACAATTGCTGAGAAATCTTTGAGGTTGTGCTCTGCTGCAACAGAGTAAGCGTGTGCAAGGTGGTGCTGCACTCTCACAAGCGGAACACCAAGCTTTGTGGCGAGTTCCCTCGCATAGAGTGAAGTGCTGTACTGCGGGTGCAAGTCTGCAACGATTGCCTGAGGCTCTGTTTTTGTGAACTTTAGGAATTTGGTAATCGTTTCCTTGTAGCGCTCGAAAGCAGCTTGGTTTTCTGTGTTTCCAAGGAATTGCGACGGGATTGCTCTCCCGTTTTTGTAGACAGCGAAGGTGCTGTTCATTTCAGCGCCAAGTGCAAGGAGCTGTGTTTTTTTTGCTCCAGCAATTGGAATAGAGCGCGGAACAAACCCACGGCTTCTTCGCAGGAAAAGCACCCTGCCATTGACAACCTTTAAAACCGAGTCATCCACTGCATTCTCTATCCTGCGGTTGTGGTCCAGCACAAAAGAAGCAAACTGCTGCCTCGCTGTTGTGGTAATTGGCTCGTTCGGGTAATTGGAGGAAGTCATCACAATTGGATCTCTCAAAAACCTGAAGAGAAGAAAGTGCAACGCGGTGTAGGGAAGCATCACTCCAACAGTGTCAAGCTCGGTTGTTCCCTTTAATGGCTTTTTCTTTTTGAGCAGGACAATCGGTCTTTCAACTGATTCCAGCAGCTCTTTTTCTTTTTCTGTAAATTCCGCGATTTCCCTAACCATTCCCATGTCGCGGCACATTACAGCATATGGCTTGTGCTCTCTTCCGGTTATGGCTCGTAGTTTTTTTATGGTGCCTTGCTTTAGGTTGCATGCCAGGTGAAAGCCACCAATTCCCTTGACTGCAACAACCTCGCCTTTTTTTATGAGTTCAGCGGCTTCTCTTATGAGTTCAATTCCTTCTCCTTTTTCTTTTTTTCCGTTACAGAAAAGGGAGAGTTTTGGACCGCACTCATGGCAGGCGATTGTCTGGGCGTGGTAGCGCCTGTTCTCTGGGGTGGTGTATTCTGCCCTGCACGCCTGGCACATTTTAAACTCGTCCATTGTTGTGTTGCACCGGTCGTATGGGCTTTCCTTTGTGATTGAAAACCTTGGCCCGCAGTTCGTGCAGGTAATGAAAAAATAGTTGAAGCGTCTGTTCTTTGAGTCGTTTAACTCGTGAAGGCAGTCCTCGCACAGGAATAGGTCTGGGGGAATTTCTGCAAAACCATGACCGGAGCTTTCTTTTATTGAAAAGCCGCTGAATTCGTGCTTTGTTTCTTCAACTTTGAATGAGTCAATTCTTGCAAGCGGCGGCACGTTTTTCAGTATTTCAACAAATTTTTCTTTGTCATCTACCTCCACGATTACTCCGTTGCCCACGTTCTGAACATAGCCCTTTAACCCTGCTTTCTTGCAGGCGTTGTAAATGTAGGGCCTGAAGCCAACTCCCTGAACAACGCCATAGATTGAAAACTTGTACATATTGAACTAACTGGAATGAAAGCATTTTATCTGTTTAGTGAGGGAAGCAGAATGTGCAAATCTGACTGAAATTGGCAGCCCTAGTTAGCTTTAGTACGCAAGGAACCAGAACACTTTCCCGGAAGTCAAGGCTGGGCAGTTGAGCCCCAGTTAGCTTTAGTACGCAAGGAACAGGAAAACAGCATAGCCTGCAAGCAATACAATGCCCTCTGCCCTGCCAAGCTTTTTTCTTGTGAAAATCATTAATAGAAAGAGGAATGTGAAAAGGCACATTGCGCCGGCACTTTTTAGGATTGTCTGCGAGGAAACAGCGAGCGGTCTGGCAAGCGCTGCAAGGCCCAGTACAAGGAGGGAGTTGGATATGTTGCTTCCCACGATGTTGCCAACCATCAGGTTTCCCCTGCGCTTTCTTGCAGCAGTGATTGAAACGCTCAGCTCTGGAAGCGAGGTGCCAATTGCTATTACTGTGAGGCCAATGAACGACTCATTTATGCTCATTTCCCTCGAAAGCCCTGTTGCGCCTTTCACAAGAAGGTCTGCGCTGACCACGATGAAAAGGCACGAGAGCAGTATTATGAGGAGCTCTCTTGCCTCAACTGCTCTTTTGATGCCCTTTCCAGTAAGAAAGGACCTCAGCATTCCAGCACCTGTCTCGGTTAACTCTGTAACGTAGTGCATTTTGATAAAGTATTGGAGGAAGCCTGCAAAGCCATAGCCCTTCATTTTCTTCCTTGTCTTGAAAATGAAAGCAGAGTATGCAACAAAGAGCATTACAAGGAGAAAACCCTCAATCGATGAAACCAAGCCGTTTAGTAGGATGGCTGGCAAGAGGAGGCTTGAAACAAGAAGCATTTGGGAGTCACGCTTTACAACTCTCCTGCTTATCACAACAGAGCCAAGCATGGCTGAAATGCCAAGCACAAGCGCAATGTTTGAAATGTTGCTCCCGAGCACGTTCGCCACTGCAATGCCCGGGCTACCCTGCAACGAGGCAGTGACAGAGGAAGCTATCTCTGGGACTGATGTGCCAACTGCAACAACTGTCAGGCCAATGACGAGCTCGCTGACGCCGAGTATTTTGGCAAGCCTGCCCGCTGACTCAATGAGGTAATCAGATGCTTTGAAGAGAACAACCAGGCCAACTCCAAGAAACAAAAGAGACCAGAGCATAATTTCATTTGGGGTCTTGGTTTTTTTAGCCTTTTGGTGAGCCAGGGTATTGCGTAATGCTGCCTCCTGTTTCTCTTGACCCGGGGGTTCTTTTTTGTTACCTTGTTTGCATTATTGCCGGAGGAGCTCTCTTGCCTTGTCGAGCAAGTGCTTGAATTCTTTTTCTCTTGCAGAGTGTTTTGCGAACTCGACGAGCGAACATAGGTTGAGGCACTCCCTTGCCCCTGCAAGGCTCTTGTTTTCCTTTTTTTTAAGTAGCTTTAGGAGTTCCTGGTTGTTTAACTCGCTTTCAATGCCGTGCTTTCTGGAAAAATAAAACCTTATTGCCTGCGCAGTTTTCTCACACGCGTCTTTTTCTTTTCCCTCGCGGAAAAGCTCCTCGGCTCTTGAGAGCATGCTTTTTGCTTCACTCGCGTAGTCAGATGGCTTTTCACTCATGGTTTTGTTGTCTGCGCGGAGTTGCCCGGGTTTTTTTCTTGCATATTTTTTGTAGAAGAGCCACATTGTGCCGGCGAGCAAGAGGCACAAGAGCAATAACAAAAGCACGTCCAGCCAAAGCCCAACATTGCCTTCGCTTCCCTGCCCTGAAAGGGAAACGTTTTTTATTTCCCCGTCAATGTAGTCCGCGGTTATCTTCCTATTTTTTCCCTCCGGGTCTTGGTAGGGCACCTCTATCCTTGAATAGTTTTTTGAAACCTGGTTTACTGTGGCTTTTCCCTGGGTGAAGCCATGGCTCGTGAGATAATTGTCGTATTTCTGGAACTGCTTGTTTTCCCTCAGCGCGCGGAGGATTTTCTCGATGCTCTCCGGTGTCTGGGTTGTTAGTTCTTTCACCTGGTTTTTGTCCATTTCACCCCTTATGCTGGCTTCTTTTCCCACGCTATTGCGGTAGGTGACATTAAAACTGCCGGTGTCAGGCGTTGTCGCATTGATCTTGTAGTCAACTGGCTTGTAGCCCTTGCTGGTCAGCTTTTTTTGCTCTTGCTGGAAGCGCTTGTTTTTTTCAAGGTTTTTCTTGAACTCGTTGTTCAGCTGGTTTTGCTGCTGGGCTTGTTTTTCAATTTCTTTTTTTATCTCGCTGGTGTTCTGGTTCATTTGGTTGTTTTGCACGCGGTTTTGCACTGGCTGGTTTTGCTGGAAAGGATTTGACTGAAATGGGTTTATTCCTGTCTGAATTGTGGTTGTGCTACTGGAGGAGTAGGAGGTGGAGCTGATGTTAATGCCGTTGCACTGGTAGACTGTTGTAATGCCCTGCTGTTGTCCCTGCCGCTGTCGCCCGTGCACTGAAACAAAGAGAGTGTTTGATTCAACTGTTTCCTCCTTGCCGGTTTGAGGGTTGGTGTAGGTTATTTTCGCTGCTCCCACGTTGAAGTCCCCTGGCGTGAAGGGAACAATTGGCCCGTATTCAAAAACAGAGCTTTTCGGCGGGATTGTTCTTTCAAGGCACTGAATGTCGTAGCCGTTTCCCCCGAGAACGCTCTTGTCCACAATCTTAAGTGCAATATTTGTGTCAAACGGGTTTTGAAAGCTGAGAGCAAAGTTTACTTCGTTTCCCACGTTAATGTCTGTGCTCTCGGTGTATTTTTTCACAGATATTTGCTGCAAAGCAAAAACTTGCAAAGACAGCAATGCCAAAGCAGTTAAAACCAGCACACATCTTTTCATTTTTTATCACCTACACTACAATCCTGTACTTCCCATAAATCAAGTAAATGTTAAAGAGGAGTAATGCAAGGGCCGCTGCAAAGAACCAGTCCTTTACACTGGTCTGCTCCCACTCCCTTTTAATGTTCTGGCCAATTCTGCTGTATATTTCATTCAGCGTGTTGTTGTTTACCGAGCGGTAGTATTCGCCGCCTGTTTCACTGGCTATCCTTTTGAGGGTTTTTTCGTCAAGTTCAGCGTACTGGGGCCTGCCAAAGAAGTCATACCCCAACAGCACCGGTTTCTTGGAGCCAAGCCCAATCGTGTAAACCTGGATGCTGTTTGTTTTGGCAAACTTTATTGCCTCGCCTGGGCTGACAACGCCTGCATTGTTAACGCCGTCGCTTAACAGTATCACGACCTTTCTCTTGTTTGGAATGGATGCAGCCATGTCAATTGCAAGAGCAAGGCCATCACCGATTGCTGTCTGACCGTCCTTTTGCTGGATTGCCCTGAGTTTTTCAAGGGCTTTTTCTTTAAAGGGAGTGAGGTATGCGGCTGTGGTTGCCCCTGACTCAAACACGACAATGCCAACGTTGTCCTTTGGCTTCAGGCTCTTTATCAGTGTAGCAGCAGCGTTTTTTGCCGCTTCGAGCCTTGTTGGCTTGTAGTCTGTTGCAGCCATGCTCCCGGAGTCATCAATTGCAAGCACAACATTCACGCCCTGTTTCTGGGTTTTAAGTGGAACAGTCGGTCCAGCCAGCCCCAGCACCATCAGAGCAACAACTGTCGAGAGCAAAACAAATGGCAAGTGTGTCCTTATCCTTATTTTTTTAGCTGAAGCTTTTACTATTCCAAGGGAGCTGAACTTGAGCGCTGCCCTTTTCTTCTTGCGCTGGTGGAAAAAGTACAGTGCAATGAGAACTGGGATGACGCCAAGGAACAACAGCGCTGAGGGCTCTGTGAATTCTAGTGCACCCACGTGAACCGCCTCCTGCTCCTCAGTGCAAAGAATTTTCTCAGGGGAACATCGAATGGCTCGCCAGCCTGCACTCTCACCCTGTCAACGCCAATCCTTTTCAGTTTTCCAGAGAGTTCTTTCTCCATTGCCTGCCTTTTTTCCCTGTAAGCCTGCCTGAACCCGGGGTCAGATGTGTTCACAAGCAATTGCTCTCCTGTTTCCTCGTCTTCCAGCAGCACGTAGCCCGCACTTGGCAGTTCTTCTTCCACGGCGTCACTTACTTCAACAACAATCGGGTCATGCCTTTCTTTGAGGTGCTCTAATGGTCTTTCAAAGTCTGGTGAAATGCAGTCGGAGAGGATGAAGAGAATTGCGTGCTTTTTCACTATATTGTTTAGTTGGGCTAACGAGTTTGCGATATCTGTTTTCCTGCTCTCTGGCTCGTAGTAAACCAGCTCTCTTAAGAGCCTGAGAACATGCTTTCTTCCCTTCCTTGGCCTTATGAAGCGCTCGATTCGGTCGGTGAAAATGCACAATCCAACGTTGTCGTTGTTTTTCAAGGCAGCGAACATTATCGAGGCAGCTATTTCCAGGCTTGTTTCCTTCTTGCTCTTCTTGCTCCCAAAATTGCTGCTTGCAGAGGCATCGAAAACAATGAAAACGTTGAGGTCGCGTTCTTCGATGAATTCTTTTACAAAGGGGGCATTGAACCTCGCGGTAACATTCCAGTCAATCGCACGAATGTCATCTCCTGGCACGTACTCTCTTACCTCTGAGAACTCAATGCCCCTTCCGCGAAAAACCGAGCGATAACTCCCAGAGATTATTCCCTCAACAGGCCTGTTTGTTGTAATCTCTAACTTTTTGACTCTCTTAAGGATTTCCCTGACTCTCGGCATCATTGGTGCCTCCTATGGAGCCCTTATCCTGGAGAGAACTTGTTCAACAATTTGGTCGCTTGAAATGCCCTCGGCTTCCGCTTCATATGTTAACAGAATACGGTGCCTTAAAACGCCAACTGCAACAGCCTTTATGTCCTCGGGAACAACATAGCCCCTGCCTTGCAGCAAAGCATTTGCCTTGCCAGCCAAAACCAGCCAGATTGAAGCCCTTGGCGAGGCACCATACTCTATCAAACCATTCAGGTCAAGACCATAATCGCCTGGGTGCCTTGTGGCATCAACTATCTCTGCAACATAGCTTTCAATCTTTTCATCTGCGTAAATGGAACGGTTAAAGCGCTGGATTTCCACTATGTCACTGGCCTTCATCACCTGCTTCGGCCCGGGAATTGCCCCTGTCGTGTTCCTGCGAATTATCATTTTTTCCTCTTCTTTGCTCGGATAATCAATCAGGAGCTTGAAGGCAAACCTGTCAACCTGGGCTTCCGGCAGCCTGTAAGTGCCCTCTGACTCAATAGGGTTCTGTGTAGCGAGCACAAGAAAGGGCCTCTTTAATGGAAATGTGTCGCCATGAATTGTGACCTGGCGCTCCTGCATTGCCTCAAGGAGAGCGGACTGCACTTTGGGGGGTGCTCGGTTTATCTCGTCTGCAAGGATGAGGTTGTGAAAAATCGGGCCCTTCTCTGTTGAAAAGGTTGCCTTTCTCTGGTTGTAGATCTTTGTCCCAATGATGTCAGCTGGAAGCAGGTCTGGCGTGAACTGAATCCTGCAAAAACTTGCATTCAGTGCACCTGAAAGGGTTTTTACCATGAGTGTTTTAGCCAGGCCAGGAACCCCCTCCAGGAGCACATGGCCGTCTGCCACGAGAGCAATTAAGAGCTTTTCAAGCGTGTTCTCCTGTCCAACGATTACCTTTCTTGACTCGTTCAAAACGCGTTCCAGTTTCCTGGAGTAGTTCAGGGCACGGGCGTTCAACTCCCTTATTTTCACATCACCAGCCATTCATAACACCAAAAAAATTTACACAAAAAAATCCCCCAAAAAATTTTTTACACTTTTCGCAAAAAAAGTCTTCACTCTAAAAATACAGAAAATAGTGCGTCTTTCCCTTCTTGCAGCCAAGCGCTCTCGCAGTTGCAGCAATCAATGGAAACGAGCCTTTCCTTGGCTGGACTCTCGCGCCCTGTGGAGCTTTTAGGTATGGCTGCTTGCTCATCCTTGGGATTGCAATGCCCTTAAAGCCGTTCTTCTTGGCCAATTCAACCAACTGCTTTGCCAGGAACACCGGCCAAGGCATTCCAACAGCTTCGGAAAAAAAATCGAGCTCTTGCTTTCTTCCCTTTATGCCCTGAATAAAAATTTCAAGCACTGGCTCTCCCTCTCCAGCGGTTGCAAGAGCTCTGACTTTAATTCGCCCCACAGGAGAGTATTTCTCTGAGTAATGTGTTTCAGGGCTAAAGCTTGGCACTCCAACAGCAAGGTCTTCTCCTTTTCTAACTTGAAAAATTCCAAATGACACATGCGACTCGTGCTGGTCAAACGCTAGGTCAACCAAAAAATGCGTTCCACACCCTGCGGTTATTTTTATTGGCTTAAAACCGCGAAAAAGCCGGGAGTAAAAAGTATTCCTGCCCTTGTCCAAGAGCCAGTCCCTCAAAGTCGGAAGGCTGCGGTTTGGCTCCCTCTTTCCCTTTCGGGATAACCTTTTCTTCAGTGGCCCTGAACCAGCAAAATGCCTGCCCACAACCAAAATATGGAAAAAGAACTATTTAATCCTTTCAGGTTCAGCGCTTAGCACGAATTTTGGTTTACCTTTTTGTTTTCGTATTTTTTAGGCAATGCTGGTGGTTGAATTCCAAAAAACCACTTACGTCCAGGGCAGGACTTGAACCTGCGACCTGCTGGTTAACAGCCAGCTGCTCTACCAACTGAGCTACCTGGACAGGGCTGGACAACGCAAGTGATTTAGTTAATATAAAAGGATGAATATAAAAGCCTTTTATTTCCTGCGCTTTAAGGCAGGAAAAACAGCAAAAAAAGTGCAAAAAAATACACCCACAAAACGCGCTCACCACAAAAAAAAGACAAAAAAAGGAAGTATACATAACTGTTGCTATGAATGACCCCAACACAAAGGGAATGAAAAGAGCAAAAAAAGGAAAAATTAAGTGTTAAAAGAAATAAAAGCAGGTAAAATAAGCTAAATATGGATAAAAGGAGAAAATAACCCTTAAAGAACAAAAAAAAGCCCAAAAAAGCCTTAAAAAATAATGTTTTCACAAAAACACAAAAAAAATTAACAATACTGAAAAAAATAACCCATAATAGTTCGAAATACTAAAAAAAATTGTATACATAATATGGTTTTTTCTTAACAAATTGGTCTAGGGCAAACGCAGTGTTAATCTTACTTTGTTTTTTTAACAAAACCAATATAAAGGATTTTACCCGATATATTAATTGTATTCGTGTTTTTGTTTAAAATGGGGTGATTTTTTTGAAGAGTATTATTGAAAACGCGATTGAAAAGCCCAGGCCTAGTGAGGACAGGCTGGAGGAATTTGGAACACCAAAGATTATGGTTATTGGAGCTGGAGGCGCTGGGTCTAATGCAGTGAACAGGATTGCCGGCATGGGAATCTCCGGAGCCCAACTCGTGGCCGTGAACACAGACAAGCAACACCTTTCGCTCATAAACGACGAGTTAACAAAAATATTGATTGGAAAGAGCGTCACACGTGGCCTTGGTGCCGGCGGCTACCCTGAAATTGGAGCAAAGGCTGCCGAGGTTTCAAGGTCTGCGTTGGAAGAAGTGCTCAGCGGTGTTGACATGCTTTTCCTCAGCGCTGGAATGGGTGGCGGCACCGGCACTGGTTCTGCTCCAATCATTGCAGAAATTGCAAAAGAGCAAGGAGCTATTGTTATCGGTATTGTGACCTACCCTTTCGCACTTGAAAAAGCAAGGCTTTCAAAGGCAGAGGATGGAATTGAGCGCTTGCAGCAGGTAACCGACACAGTTGTTGTAATTGACAACAACAGGCTTGTTGAACTTGTCCCGAACCTGCCGATTCAGGACGCTTTCAGGGTTGCCGATGAGGTAATAGCGAGAACAGTCCGCGGAATAACTGAAACAATTACCCAGCCCTCACTAATCAACCTGGATTACGCGGATGTGCGCGCTGTAATGAGCAACCAGGGCCTCAGCGTGATTGCTGTTGGCGAGAGCAAGAGCGTTGACAAGGTCAACGAGGTAGTTGAAGACACTCTCAAGAATGCTTTATTGGATGTCGACATAACCGGGGCAACAGGCGCTTTGATTCACATCACTGGCGGGCCAGAGCTGACCCTTGGAGAAGCCAATAGCGTGGGTGAAATGTTGACAGAGCACATTGACCCAAAAGCCCAGGTTATCTGGGGTGCCCGCGTGGACCCAACCTTTGAGAATAAGATGGAAGTAATCACCATCTTCACAGGTGTTTCCTCGCCTTACATCAAGGGACCAGCGTCCCAGGCAGGCAATAAGGGAATCCGTTCCCAGGGTTCAAGGGATCTTGGATTGGATTTTGTCAGGTGATTGAATCCAGTCACCCCATTTTTTTTATTTTTTTATCTGTTCCAGCTACTGCTTTTAACCTGTGTGAACCCAGCCAAAACTAGAGAAGCATTGGAAAGGCATTCACCAGCACAAGTATCAGCACAACCAGGAAGAAGAACCTTTTCACCAGCTGTTCTCTTTTTTTCTTGGATTTAACAAAGCGGCGCAGGTAGTATGGGTAAAGTATGCTTGCGATTTGCCCGCCGTCGAGAATGGCAAGGGGCAAAAAATTTGAGAGTGCGAGCAGGAATGAAATCAGGAAAGCCCATTTGAAGGTGTCCCAGAGAATCAAAGCCGGCATGAAATCCATTGTTGGCGGCGTGAACCCTTTCTTGAAAACATCTTTTGCTTCAAAGCCAAACCTGCCGGTTTCCTGGTGTGGCATGATGCGAATGGTTCGCTTCACTCCATTCTGTTCCACGACAAACTCTGATTCAGCGAATGGCCTGAGAGAAATGGCTTCGGGGACATCGCTGCTCGACCTAATCTTTCGACCGTTTATTGCCAATAGTGTCATGCCTGGCTCGAGCTTGCCATAAGCTGGAGCTGGGGGGTTTCCGCAGAACCCAAGGGTCTTGCTGACGGCACTCACCTGCACAAATGCAATGCCTTTGACATACTCCTCCTGGTATGACTGAATGGCTGGAGAAACAAAGAAATTGCCTAATAGCAACATTATTGCATAGAGTGGAAGCATTGAAACAAGGTTGGATGCTGGCCCTGCAGCGTAGATTCTAAGCTTGGCTTTATCTGATGCCCTTTCAAGTTCATTGGGGTCTGGTTCGGCAAATGCCCCCACTGGGATAAAGCCAAGCAGCAGCAAGCCAGATGACTTTAGCTTGATTTTTTCACCGATTGCTCTGAGGCCATGGCTTGTTTCATGGACTACCATTGCCAGCAGCAAGCCAATCCAGCCGTAGATTGGAATAAAAACTGGCAGTTGTGGTGTTTGGATGCCTGGAATTATAGGCCCAACCTGGGGGCACGCGGTGCCACCAGCCAGCAGCTTTGAAACAATGTTATAGCTTGTTATGCTTAACAAGCCCAGTAAGAGTCCTGAGAAGCCAAAAACTGAGAAGGCAAGAGACAAATGAAAGCCATATGGTCTTATCATGGGTGCAATCACTATTAGTTTGAAAAAGGAAAAGTTGAATGCAAGGAATAAGCCTGTAAGGGTTGAAAGCATGATGACCACGCGCTGCCATGGCTTTCTTTTTCTGCCGTAAATGAAGTCGCTTGCGAATACCCCAAAGCCAAGGATTAATCCAATGTCAGACATTGCTCTTGTGAGCCATGCGAATTTTTTTCCTTTTTTGATAAACTCGGTGAAGCGCTTGCTTAAGAGCAGTGAGAAAACCCCAAGGTAAGGGCGAGCTTTGCCATACTTTCTAATAAAGAGCGTGAAGAGAGCCATTGCCAAGACAAAAAGCGCGACAAGCATGGCTTCGTGCAGGAAAGGAATAGAATTCACTGCGGGGATAATTTCGTTCATAAACACACTCTCTAAAAAAGCCATTAAAGGCGCTTATTCCTCTTCCATGCCGGTAAGCTTTATGCCAAGCGCTTCCTCGAGCTTTCTGATTGTCCTGTCGTCAGGCACATAGTTTCCAGCCTCGATTCTGTGAATGACTGACTCCTTTTCAAATATTTTCCTTGCAAGCTCTTCTCTTTTCCAGCCCTTTCTCTCTCTGGCTATCCTGATTCTTTCACTGAAATCGGAAACCGGTTCACTGCCAGTTTCAAGGCCATGGTTTGGTTTGTAGAAGAATGTGCTCTTTTTTTCTGCGGAGAGCGGTTTTTTTCTAACCCTTGTGCCCAAGGCAGCACAGCGCGGGCAGGCAAGAACCCTTGCGCCCTCAAGGCTTATTTCAATGAGTTTTTTGGATTCAGAACCACAGATTTCGCATTGCATGAAAAAAGTAAGGCTTAACAGTTTTTATTAATTGGCATTCCATGAAGAAAGTTAATGAAAGAAAAGAGTTATTTTACAGGCAGAGCCGGGAAAGCACGGGCGCTTGACGTTTATTGGCACATTTATAAACTATTAGCACCGACAGAGACACGAGCTGCAGGAAATGCTTGGCGTTTATCATTTATTGACATATTTATAAACCTGCTTGTTCCAGGCAGGGGAGAGGAATTAGGGGGAAAGCGAAACGCTTCCCCAGTGCTAAGAGAGTTGGTTGGACTTAGCAAAAAAATTGGGATAGGCTCACCAAGCTAAATCCATATCAGAGAAAGCAAAAAACTTCCTCACCTAATAATAGCATACAACCTTATATTTAAACCTTTTGATTTTTCGTCTATGAACGAAAAAGGTCCTTATTCATAACAGGCCATAACCTGCTCAAAAAACCAGCACAAAAAAAACCACTAAAACAAAATATACATAACTGGTTTTTCTTTTTTTTCCAGCATAGAGTGTTTTACAGCCATTTTTCTGGCTGATGCCTTCGCTTTTCATTGCGCTGGTAATGTTTTTATTGATTTAATTGTTTCATTAATCTGGTGTTCTTGGTGGGCGTTGACCTGGGCGGCATTGTTGAAAAGAAGCCAATCGAGCTTGAATTCCTCAGCGGGCGGAAAATTGGCATTGACTCATTTAATGTGTTATACCAGTTTCTTTCAAGCATTCGTGGCATGGATGGCACTCCCCTGATGGACTCAAATGGCAGGATTACTTCTCACCTGACCGGCCTGCTTTACAGGACTGCTAGCATTGTTGAGAGGGGCATCAAGCCTGTTTTTGTTTTTGACGGCAAGCCAAGCAGGCTCAAGGAAAAAACCCGCGAGGAAAGGAACAGAATCCGCACTGAAGCTGAAAAAAAGTACGAGAAAGCCAGGAGCGAGGGAAAAATTTCAGAGATGAACAAGTATGCAAAGCAGGCAATAAGACTCTCAAAGGAAATGATTGAGGAATCAAAAGAACTCGTGCGTCTCATGGGCTTTCCAGTGGTTGAAGCGCCAGGGGAGGGAGAGGCCCAGCTTGCAGTCATGTGCGCTTCCAACGCCATTTATGCAAGCGCTAGCCAGGACTTTGACGCCCTGCTGTTCGGCTCGCCGCGCTTGGTTAGGAACATGACAATTACCGGAAAGAGAAAGGTTCCAGGGAAAGACATCTACATTGATATAAAACCGGAATTGATTGAGTTAGAGGAAACATTGAGGAAACTTGGGCTGACCAGGAAAAAGCTTGTTTGGATCGCGATGCTCATTGGAACCGACTTCAACGAAAAAATCCCCGGAATTGGCCCCAAGAAAGCGCTTTTGCTTGTGCAAAAACATGACTCCTTTGAAGAAATAATCAGAGAAACAAAACAGGAGCCCAAGTTTGACTTCCACGAAATAGAAAAACTGTTTTTGAACCCAAGGGCAAAAACCCAGTTCCCGGTCAGGTTCGCTCTCCCGGACAACGAGGGAATAAAAAGATTCCTTTGCGACGAGCATTCTTTCTCAGAGGAAAGGGTTGAAAAGGCTATCGAGAGAATAAAGGTTAAGATGGAGGAAAAAGGCGAGCAGTCACGCCTGGACGCCTGGGGCTGAATGAAAACCCCCTGAAAAATTGACACAGGATGGTTTTAATGAACGAAACATGGGCTGATGAAGTAGCAGAAAAGGTGCTTGAAACAAAGCGAAAAGAGTACGTGTGCGAGGGCATGTACACCCCAAGCGGCCACTTTCACATAGGGAACGCACGCTCTGAGTTATTCACACCATACGCTGTCTACCGCGCCTTAAAGGAGCGCGGTGTTAAAACAAGGCAGGTTTTTGTGCTCGATGACTTTGATGCTGTTAGGAAGATTCCATCAGACATCAAATTAAGCGAGGAAGAGAAGGCAAGATTCATGGGCATTCCTATTTACCTTGCACCAAGCCCAATCAAAGGCTATGAGACGTGGAAAGAGGCATTTACTGACGGTCTTGAAGAGGCAATCAAGGCATTTGGTTTAAACCCTGAAATAGTCTCTGCTTACGAAACATACAAGTCCGGGAAGTTCAACGAACTCATCAGGGAATCCCTGGACAAGGCACCGCAGATTGTTAAAGTCTGGAACAGGGTGTCAGGCTCTGACAAGCCCGCTGACTTCCTGCCGATTCAGATGGTGTGCGATAAGTGCGGCAAGAGCCTTTACACCAAGGCATTGAGCTGGGATGGAAAGGAAGTAGAGTACGAGTGCCACTGCGGCTATCACGGCAAGAAAAAGCCGTTTGATGGGAATGCAAAGCTTCACTGGCGCGTGCACTGGTGCGCGCACTGGATTCTCCGCGACATCGCATACGAGTCAGGTGGAAAAGACCACTTTTCAAAAGGCGGTTCGGTGGATGTGGGGCACGCAATGATGAGGGAAGTGTTCAGCAAAGACCCGCCGTACCAGACGCCAACAGAGTTCATCCTTGTCGGCGGAACAAAGATGTCTGGCTCTGTTGGAAACGTTGTCAACCTGCAAAACTGGCTTGATGTTTCAAGCCCTGAGACCTTCCGTTACCTCAATTTTTCTTACAGGCCAAACAAGCAAATAAACTTTTCATTCAGGGACAACTCTTTTATCCTGCTCGTGGAAAGCTTTGAGAGAGCAGAGAGAATTTACTACGGAAAAGAAAAAGCCCAAAACGAAAAGTTAACGGAGAAAATAAAGAGAAACTTCCGGTTTTCAAAACTCTCCGACCCGCCTGAGGAGATGCCGGAAAGGATATCCTACCAGTTTGCGGCATTCCTCTCCCAGTTGTTTGAGCCGGAGAAGGACTTCCGGCAAATTGAAAAAATCCTCATTGATTCAGGGCACACTAAAAGAGCATTTAACGAGAGCGAGAAAGAGGAAGCCATCGCAAAGCTCAAGCGTGCAAGGCACTGGGTTGAAAACTTTGCCCCTGAGAAATATATTGTGAAGTTTTCAGAAGAAGAGGTCAAGGAAATAAAACCAGAAACTGCCGCACTGCTAAAAGCGTTTGCTGAGAAGATTCAGAAACTGAGAACAGCAGACGAGATACAGAACACCTTTTATAGCACTGCAAAGGATGCAGGCGTCAAGCCAAAGGAATTGTTCCAGGCAGCCTATCTTGCACTGATTGGGAAAAAACACGGCCCGAAGATTGGCACGCTTATCCTGGCACTGGGAAAAGAAAAAGTAGCGAAGAGATTCAAGGAAATAAAATGAGCCTCTAAAGCTCCCAGCAACAAACGCCTGAGGAATAAGACAGGCTCATTTCAGGGGAACAAACACAAAGTAACCATCATGTGGAAAGCTCTCTCTTGTGTTTCCAGCAGTGTCCCTTTCAACGAGCTTCATTTCCTGCGTGTACCTCGAGCCAACCGGGGCAACAAGCCTTCCCCCCAAGGCAAGCTGTTCAATGAGTGCCTGCGGCACTTCACTGCTCGCTGCTGACACGAGAATACGGTCAAACAGCGCTTGCTCTTTCCAGCCGAGCTTTCCATCCCCGTTTTTCAGTGCAACATTTTTATAGCCGGCACTGGCCAGATTCCTCGAAGCCAGTGCAACAAGTTCCGGAATAAGCTCGACCCCGAAAACATTTCCCTTTGCCCCAACCAGCTCCGATAAAAGCGCCATCACGTAACCGCAGCCAGAGCCAACCTCCAAAACACCCATGCCCTTTTTCACTTCAAGCAATTCCAGCATTACTGCAATGGTGCTCGGCTGTGAAATCGTTTGACCAAAGCCAATCGGGAAAGCAGAGTCAACGTAAGCAAACTGCCTGTTTTCCTCGCTGAAAAAGATCTCGCGCTTCACGTTCAGGAATGCATGCTCAACAGCCCTGGTCTTTACTGTGCCTGACTGCTTCATTCTTAAAACAAGCATTTTTCTCTGTTCCTCGAACGAGAATGGCATTCAAAGAACACCTGCCACGAATGCAATCATTGCAGTGACCATGGCGAGCTTTGTCAGGGCCTGGTTCCTGCTAGGTCCTGAAAACATTGAGGCAATGAAAACCAGGTCAGCACAAGTCACGACAAGGGCATAGTAGACCGAGAGAATGCCAAGGCTCCAAGGCAGGAAACTGAGCAAAACAGCCGCAAGAATGAAGAGGTTTCCTAGCAAGCGGGATTTCTTTTCGCCAAGCAGGATTGGCAGCGTTTTTGCTCTGGCTTTTTTATCCCCCTCAATGTCTTCAAGGTCACCGTGTATTTCTCTCCCGGTATTGGCGAGAAATGCGAGGAGTGCAAGCCATGGAACTGCTCCAAGAGACTGCGCTGCAAACGCCCCATACAAAAAGCTCGATGCCGGAAACCAGGAGTCTGTAAAGTTTCCAAGCAGTGCAATGCGCTTGAACTTCCAGGCGTACAAGACTTCGAGGAGCGTGTTCAGCAACGCCAGGCTAAGGCATATTGTGTTTATTATTGCTGCTAGGCTGATTGCAGCTGCAAACAGTGCGATTGAGTAGTACAACGCAGTTCTCTTTTTTATTCTTCCAGAGGGAAGTGGCCTGTTAGGGGCGTTCACTTTGTCCATTTCAAGGTCAAAGTAGTCGTTCAAGACAATGCCGGCACTCGAAAAGAAAAAAACAGAAGCCATTGCAAGCAGGAGAGGAATGCTAAAAAAAAACCCGGTTAAGCCAACAGCAAAGCCAACAAGCACGGCAAAAGCAGCCATTAGACCATCAACTGGTCTCAATAGCTCAAGGTATGGAGAGATGCTCATTTTAATCAAGAGAATTGGATTGCAAGTTTTTTTAAGCCTTCTTTGGCTTCTTTTTGAGCCTCAGCCTAGTGGAACCGCATTTTCTGCATCTCCGGGGCTTTTTGCCCGGGCTACCGCGGTTTCTTGCATTGCACTTCATGCAAACCCAAACATTGCTGAAAAGCCTTTCTGCTGCTTCTGGAGCTAATGGCATTTTTTTCACCAAAAGGAGTATTATCAGGTTAATATACTGAAACGTGCGGGGTTAGGTTTAAAAAGTAATTTATAAAACCGAAAAACTAGAAAAGGCTGACAACAAAAAAACAGTTTTAAAAGGGCCAAACCCCCTCCTTTTAAAAAAGGCAATGAAGAAATAATTAGTATCAGTTCCTCACTGCCCCGGTAGTGTAGGGGTTAAGCATCCTGGCCTTTCAAGCCAGTGACCCGGGTTCGAATCCCGGCCGGGGCACCTCGTGGCAATCCAGGAGAGCATGCTGGATGGCTATGGTTTGGTAATGAACAGCCCGCCTTGCTGAACACCCTTTATTGCCCTCGTGTTATCAGCGAGCTTTTTGACATCGCTGGCTTTTCCCCTGACAATAATGGTTTCAAGGCACTTGTGCCTGTCAACATGGACATGTGTTGTGGCAATTACCTCTGGGAGATGCGAGTGCTGCAAGTCAAGCAAGCGCTGGGTGACATTGGCTGCGTGATGGTTATAGACAATTGAAATAGCCCCAATAACCATGCTTTCAGCATCACCCTCAATCTCGGTTTCAGTGAGTGATTTGCGCACAAGGTCCCTGATTGCCTCAGAGCGCGTAGCATATCCCTCCTTTTTAATCAGGGCATCAAAGCTTTTCAGAAGCCCAGGCTCAAGCGAAACACCGAACCTCGCAACACCAGCCACAAAATCACCTCCAGGCACAGAGCAAGATTAAAGAAAAACCCCAAAAAGCAGGGTAATACTCTCACTAGTTAAAGTGCTACCAAAAAAAGACCACAGGAATATTTTTAAGCATTATGCAAACCACCAGTAATACTAAATAAAAAAAAGTATTACTGTGCATTGCATATGTAAACCCGTCAATGGAAAAGGCGTTACAATAAATATGCGTGTGCAAACAAGCAGTAATGCAAAATTGAAAAAGGTGATACTGTGCATATTCCGGATGGTTACTTGGGACCGCTCACATTCAGCGCAATGTTTTTGGTAATGATTCCCGTTTGGTGGTTTGCGGCAAGGGTCGCAAAAGAGAAGCTGGGCAACAGGGCTGTGCCCATGCTGGCAATGCTTTCTGCTGTTTCATTCCTTGTCATGATGTTTAACTGGCCTGTTCCTGACGGGACAACCGCCCACATGGTCGGCGGAACACTAATCGCAGTGATTCTTGGCCCCTGGGCCGCAGTGCTGGGCGTTAGCGTTGCACTGGTCGTGCAGGCCTTCTTTTTTGGCGATGGCGGCATTACGGCATTAGGTGCAAACTCGTTTAACATGGCTTTTGTGCTGCCCTTTGTTGGCTACTATGTTTACAGAGCAATTAAAAAGGTTTGGAGAGAGAAGGGTCCTGCTGCTGAGGCTATGGCCTCTTCAATTGGCGCGTATGTTGGCATCAATATCGCGGCGCTCTGCGCTGCGATTGAGTTCGGCATTCAGCCATACATCGCTCCCGGCTATTGCCCTTACGGCTTAAACCTCTCCATTCCAGCAATGGCTTTTGCTCACCTGGTTACAGCCGGGCCTGTTGCTGCTGTGGTCACCGGCGCAGTTGTTTACTATCTTAAAAAGAACAGGCCAGACCTTTTGAGATTAACAAAGAAGGGGAGTGATGAGTAATGGAATCTTGGGTAAAAAAAGCTTTTCTTGTAGTTGGCTTTTTTGTTTTAGTTGTTCCCCTTGGCATCCTGTTCACCTGGGATTACGGGGATGCCTGGGGCGAATGGGGTGAGGTTAACTTAGGTGGAGAGACCTGGCAACCGCATGAGTTTTTTGGGGGTGCCCCGCTGCCTGATTATAATGTTCCGGGCTGGGAAGGCATGCTGATGGCATCAGTTGGCTACTGGTTGTCGGCAGTCATTGGCATGGCAATGTGCATATTTATCACCCTGGGCGTTGTAAAAACGCTGGAGCTGTGGGAAGAGCACAAAACAAACGCGAGAGTTTAGAGGATGCCAAACTTCATTGACAAAACGCTGGGCCAGATCGCTGCTTACATCAGCGAGGCTGTTCACTCTGAGAAGTTTGCCAGAAAAAAAGGCTTTTTGCAGGGCATCGATGCAAGAACAAAACTGCTTTCAGCACTTGCCTTTGTTCTCCTCGTTACCTGCACTCAAAGAATTGAAGTAATGCTGGCTCTTTTAGCTGCTGCGGGAGCACTGGCTCTTGCCTCGCGGATTCCCCTGCGGTTTTTTGCCACAAGAGTGCTCTTCTTTGTGCCATTATTTACCGGCATAATTGTAATCCCTGCCATTTTCAACGTGGTCACACCAGGACAGGAAGCACTAAGGCTTTTTTCGTTTAATGAATGGAACCTATCAATAACAATTGAAGGAATCCATGCAGCCACAATTCTTGTCATAAGAACCACTGCAGCCATTTCTTTCCCCGTGCTGTTAACACTGACAACAAGGTGGAATGAGGTTATGAATGCCATGCGCTCGCTTAAAGCGCCAGGCGTGTTCGTTTTAATCTTAGCAATGACCTACAGGTACATTTTCCTCTTCCTTGGCGTGCTGGATAAAATGCTCCTTTCAAGGAAGAGCCGCGCGACAGGAAGGCTAAGGGCCAGAGCAGCCTGCAGGCTCTACGCGCCAATTGTCGGCGCCCTGTTTATAAAGGCTTATGACCTGAATGAAAAAGTATTCCTTGCCATGCTTGCCCGGGGTTTTAATGGAGAGATAAAATCAACAGAGCCTGTGAGAACAAGGCCAAAGAGCCTTGTCTTTCTCGCCATAACCGCGAGTGTGTGGCTTGTGACTCTCACTGCAGAGCTGGTCTTTTGGTGAAAAAATGGGTGCTGTGATAGAACTGGAAAATGCTGGCTACACTTACCCTGATGGAACCAGGGCACTGGAGAGCATAACGCTTAAGGTAAGGGAAAAAGACAGGGTTGCAGTAATTGGGCCGAACGGAAGTGGAAAGAGCACCCTGTTAATGCTCTTGGCCGGGCTCTTTGTTCCAACCAGTGGCACTGTAAGAATATTCAACGTGAACATTAACAAGAAAACAGCAGGCGATGACGGGCTAATGAATCCAGTGAGGAAAAGAATTGGCATCGTGTTCCAGGACCCTGATGTCCAGCTCTTTTCCCCAACTGTCTTTGATGACATAGCGTTTGGGCTGCTCTACCAGAACAAGAGCAGGGAGGAAATCCACAGGAAGGTGAACAGCGTGCTGCGATTGCTTGGAATTGAAAGCATTGCAGGAAAACACCCTTACGCGCTGAGTGGTGGAGAGAAAAGAAAAGCTGCTCTTGCAACAGCCCTTGTCCTTGAACCAGATGTCCTGCTGCTCGACGAGCCAACCGCTGACCTTGACCCAGAGAGCAAAAAAGAACTCGTAAAAATCGTTTGCAAGCTCCAGAGAAATGGCAAAACAACAATTACTGCCACACACGATACTGGCACTGCCCGTAAAATAGCCAGCAAGGCAGTTATGTTAAACAGGAAACTTCTTGCCTTTAAGGATTGGTAATTCCAACACCTCTCACAGATAATCTTAAAAACCATTGCAGGAATGGGTGTTACTCCGGGTGTTTTTTGCATGCTTGAATTTTTTACCCTTGTGTTTGTTTCCGTGTTTTTGGCAGTGAATGCTATTGGCAGCCTTCCGCTTTTCATTTCCCTCCTGCACAAGTTTAAGAGGGGGGAGCGGATTGCGGTTATTAGAAAGAGTTTTGCAATAGCGCTTGTGTCCTTTCTAGTACTCAGCCTTTTTGGAAAACAAATTTTCCAGTTAATGAACATAAAATTTTACTCTTTTTACATTGCTGGAGGCTTGCTTCTCTCAATTATTTCTCTTGAGATGATCCTTGGAAAAAGGCCTGAAACAAAGGTCTCAGAAAAAGAAGAAGAACTGCTCGAAAAAAGAGCAGCTGAGCTTGAAAACCTTGCAGTAACACCCCTGGCAATCCCAATGCTCACAGGACCAGGTGCAATAACAATGGGCTTAATGCTGTTTGGAAGCATTAAATTTACTGGCCTTCTGGCAGCAGTCAAAGTGCTAGAATTTCTCGCAGGAGCATTTCTTGCATACGCTGCTTCATTCGTAATTATCGCAAAATCTGACATTGTCAGGAAAGTACTGGGGAAACTGGGGCTTAAAGTAATGACCAGGGTAATGGGCCTGGTGTTGCTTTCAATTGGTGTCCAGTTCATCGTGAACGGAGTGCTTGAACTAATAACAGTGATTTAGGAGAATACTATTGTCCTTAATGAAAAGGATTGCAGACAGACTGCCGAAAGCATTAAATACAAGCTCCTGTTTTACTCTTTGTATGAGGAGACTGGATTTCTTGAATTACACAAACAGGAGCCCTTACAAGGAAGTGCTTGCCTGCCTTGCACTTGAAGAGGGCGTGAACCTCTTCGAGTTAATGAATAAGGTGATTGACAGGAGTGTCGGCTTGACAGCCTCCGAGTTGAAGAAGGCACTTATCGAGCTTGAATTCAATGGCCTTATTGCAAGAGTGAATGACTGCTACCTATTTAACGAAAGCTGGCTCAGGGAGTTAGTGCTCTTCCTTGACGAGTTCGAGGAATCCAAGAAAGAACTCGACCTCTGCCAGCTAATGCTTGAAAAAAACAAGGAAAATACACTTTCCCTGAAAAAGAACGAGCAGCAAAAAATGCTTTAAGAACAGTGCACTTCTCCAGGCCTTGGGAAAAAAAGCGTTTTAGGGGAATTCACGGGTTGCACTATATTTATAAACTCCACGGGGGGAATTAATATTTTCACAGGTGGTTTTTTTTGAAACACAATAACCTGACCCAGAAGACGCTTGCATTCCTTGACGAGTTGGACCGCGGGATTTCCTTCGTTGAAGTGAAAAAAGAGGCAGACGAGTGGAGGAAAAAACTCGTTGAAAGCCCCAAGTTGTGCAAGTACCCTAACTGGAACCTGTTCTAATTGGTGAAAGAAATGAGCAAGAGAAGCAAGGATTCATCGCGCTTTAAGAAAACAAAGGCGCGGCAGCGCTGGAAGTGGACAAAGAAAAAATACAGAAAGAAAAAGCGCAAGAGAAAATACTTAAAACAGAGAGCAAAGTCTTAGACAAGCTAGATCTCCCCCAGCCAAACTTCAAAGTGCTTTTTTTTCTGGATGAAAATCAGGCAAGTAAACGCGCATTCAAAAAAAAAGCTTGTTTTTAGATGTACAGGAAAGCAACAAAACCAGCAATGAAAAGGATGTAGTGCGCGTAGAGCACCCTGTAAATTGACTCCATGCTTGCTTCCCCTGGCTTTTTCATTGGCTTCCAGTAAAGGGGGGCCAGCACAAGGGAGCCCAGGGCAAGCCAGAGGTATTTCAATGGAAGCCAGCCATACACTCTTGTTGCTGGTGAGAAAACGTTGAATAAAGGCATTGCCAGAAAAGACAGGCCACCGAGCGCGATCGAAGCATAGAAGAGAAACCTGAGGGTTTTCTCCTTGAATACTACGACACTGCTCTTGTAGCCCAGTTTTTTATCGTGCTCTGCGCTCATGAGCCTGTAAAGCCCATACCCGCCAAACTGCAGCCCAACAACAAAGGTTATTGCAAGCAGGGGGGCATTAAAGTATGGAACTATTAAAACCCAGCCGGCATAAAACCTGAAAACCGGGTTAATCAGTGAACCACTCACCAAGTCAAAGACCGCTCTCTTTTTGAGAGAAAACGGCTTTGAAGTATACATCAGCTGGTTTACAAGCATTACCAGTTCGCACATGAAAAAAAGAACGTTTTGTAACAGGATAGCTATGGAAAGTGAAAGCAGTAACAGGAGGTAGGAAAAAGCCAACCCGGATGGAGGTGATACGAGACCGGATGGAATCACCCTCTTTTTTTTCACGCTGTGCTTGGCGTCCTCCTGCCAGTCCATGACATCATTGAGGGCATAGAGCCCTGACCATAAAAGAACAACCGAAACAATGCCAAGGGAGAATTCAAAAAGAGGAATGCCTACGCCATAAGCGTATGCAGCAAAAACTGCTGCGAAGAGCATGTTCCCAAAGCTCTTGCTCCACTCAGCAGGGCGCATGAGTTTCAGGTAGGCTCCTAAGACCTTGCCCAGTCCAACCATGAATAGATTTACCTTGCAAATAAATTTAAAGCATTGGGTGTTACCTGTAGAGTTTCCCAAGCACTCTTTCAATCACGCGCTCTGAGTATTTCTCTTCAGCCATTGCTCTTGCAATTTCCGCTCTTGAGAACTCGCCGCGCCTTCCCGCAAGCCTTATCACAAGCGAGGCGGCCTGCAGGAACTCAGGCCACTTCTTTGCATCACTTGGAAAAAAAACCTTGAAGAAACCAGTGTAAACCCAGTACTTCTTTTTTAGAAGGGTGTTTATTAAGACAAGGGCCTCATCAAGCTTCTTGGCATTCTTGCGAAACTCTTTCTCGCCAATGTGCCTCTTGTAGTACTCATACTTGTACTTTTTTTTCAGCCCAATGAGGGCTTTCTTCTGGTTAACCAGCAGCTTCTTCTCAAGGGCAAGGTTTTTTGAAAGCCTTGACACAAACAGAGCCAGGAGCAAGAAGGCCAGGGCAACACCCACAACAACAGCGATATTTTCAAACAAGTGCTCTTTTTCAACAGATGTAAGAATACTGGCATTGCCAACATAACCGCTTCCCAGCGTCAGCTTTAATGAATGCGAGCCAGGGGGGATACTCCTCACAAGCCTTGAATGGTATAAGCCTCTGGCAGCATCAAACGAGAGAACAACTCTCTCTGTCCTCCCATCAACTGAAATAACCGCTTCAATTTTCTTTGCAGTAAAAGGCTTTCCATTTGGTTGCAATAGCTTGATGTAAATGTCCGAAATGCTGTTGCCAAAAATGCTTGTCTTCTCGGCTGAGGGGAAAACAAAAACCGGCTCAAGCCTGCTAGAGAGACGCAATTGAAGGAACTTAACGCTTTCAACCAGCTTGTCCCCAGAGAGAGCACTGGCATAGAGTTTTAATGTAAGCTCGTCCTCGGAAAAAGAAGAATCAGGCAAGTCAAAAGAAACCGAGTACTCCTTTTTTATCGGGTCATAACCCAACTCGCTTTCAAAGCCAGTATCCGGGCAATCAAGATAGGCCTTCCTGTCCCTGACAAGCGGGTCATTTGAAAAAAGCTTTACCCGGATAACAGCCCTGCTGGAAAAAACATACACTCTTTTGTTCTCCTCTGGCTCAAGCACTGCAATGGTGAGCTCTGGGTTGTCTGTTTCAAGCGGCACGCTTTGGAACTCTGCAATTATGTTGCCCCTGGAGTCCCTGCCGGAAAGCTTTAGTGCGAGACCGCTTTCAAGGTCTTTCTCTTCAACCTTGTGGTTGAAGCGCAGGATATAGTCATAGTCAGAGCGCTCAATTTTGACCGCTTGCTCGCCCTGAGTTGAAACAAGCGATGCATTGACTTCGGCTGGCGTGACAACAAAAAGGCCCTCCAGCAAAAACCTCACTCTTGCACTTTTAAGGTCGTCATTCAAATAATAGCGCTTGCCTGCAAAAGCATTGGTCACCTTTACCTTTAATGGCGCAAAGTAGACAGGCACTCTTGTCCTGACAAAGTGTTTTTTGCCGTTTTGCTCGTGCCTTGCAGAAATCGCAAGCAGTTGCATGTCGTTAGCCCCAGGCCCCACATAAATGCTTCCAGAAAAAGAGTTTCCAGAAAAGCAGTTCATTTCAACGAGCCTGTTTCCCATCAGGACCCGAATGTTTACATCGCAGCAGGGGATAACCGCGTTGTTCTCGTCAACAAAGCCAATCAAAACGTTTAGGTCGTTATCTTTTGGCACGGTTTCAAATGGTTTTGGTTTTAACACCAGGGCCTTAAAGGCCGCCTTGAGGACCTTAACCTTTACACTTCCGCTCGCAGTCCTGCCCTTCTCGTCCCTGACCCTGACTTTTACATTGAAATCCTTTTCTCTTTCAGTAAGCCCATAATAAGCGTGAAAAAAGAGATAACCGGCATTCTCAGCCTTTGTTCCATCCCCAAAGTCCCAGTCGAACTCAAGTTTTGACGGGTCAGCTGCAGTGGTTACAGCAGTAAAACTGAAAGAATACCCCTCGTACTGAACCTTGCCAACTGGGTCAACACTGACAAACAAAACCTTCAAGCCAGAGTCTTCCTTGAACGCCCTTGTGGTAAAAGAGAAAACCTTGCTCTCCACAACCTGGACTCCGGCCCTTGCCTTGATCCTGTAATAATATGCTTTGCCTGGCCTGAGGCCATCAAGGAAAACAGAGTGGTTAACTGCAGAGTTTGAAACTTTTTTAAGCGAGCCAAGTGCTGGTGTAACACCAGCCTCAAGAACTGACTCCGCTTTCACACTAGTGGTCCAGCTGATGATTGCATGGTTAGCATAGGGAAATGCAGTGACGTTTTCCACTTCAAGCTTTTGCTTTTCTTGCTCTGGAACGCACTCGTGCCAGTACTCGTTGCACTGAAATCCTTTCCTGCACTCGCCACAGGAGAGCCTGCCGCCACAGCCATCACTCTCAAAACCACACTCGCTCTTTTCACTACACTTTGCTTTTGGAACACACTTGCAATGACCCCCAATGCACTGCAAGCCAGCCGGGCACGAATCACAGTTTATTGTTCCATTGCACCCGTTGTCCAAATTCAAACCACACTGCTTGCGCGCATAGTAATAAGAGCAACGCAACGGCGTGCAGGGCTTTTCAATGCACTTGCCATCCACGCACTTATAATCACACATCTTTTTGTCCACTTCATTGCCCAAGTCATTAGTCTGGACAGCCCATTTTCCCTCACAGTGCCAGCCAGCATGTGAAAACTGACTTTGATTGCCAGAATCAGTATTG
>CAZGDN010000007.1:0-25656 GCA_964525235.1 uncultured archaeon
TGCACGGGCCAGGATTCGAACCTGGGAACGCACTAAGCGACCAGCTGTTTCAAGGAACTCCTTCCTAAAGCTGGTGGGTTTGGCCACTTCCCTACCCGTGCTTGTTTTATGTTAAGAATTTGGGTGTTGTTTTGTTTTTAACCATTCCCTTTCTGGCGGGTTGAAAGCGAGAGAGTGTTTGTTTTTAACCTGTTCTTCTTTTGGTTAAATTTTTTTGGGAATGTTTTGAACTTTTATTCTTTTTTTATTGCTTGAAGTTGTGGGTTAAGCTTGTTCGGAGTGTCTTGTTTTAACTTGTTCTTTTTTTGAAAGGAGAACCACTGGCTGTTTGCTATCCCTTATTCTTTCGCTGCAAGGATTCGCCTTATTATGTTTGCTGTTTCATCGCAGGAATCTGCAACAGACTCCATCTTTGAAACGATTTCGTGCCAGATGTAATACTGCTGGATTGACATTTTTGTCTTTGAGTGAATGAATTCATTGCAGCTGTTCCTCCTCACATCATCCATTTCCTCCTCGAACTCGTGAACTTTCTCCGCGTACTTGAGTGTTTTTTCGTAGTCGCGGGGCATTTCCTGGAGTGCTCTCTTCAGGGCCTCAACTGTTTTAACTGTGGCCTTTGCCATTTCGCCAAGCCCCTGGTTCAAGTAGTCTGGGAATCTAATACCATTAGACATTCTGACCCTGTGCCCTGTTGCCTCGATTGCTTTTGCTACTTTTTCAATGCTCAGGTTGAGCCTCAGGAGCTCGTACCTGCTGTGAGAGTGTTTTACTTTCAGTATTTCTTCGATTATATGAAATGTTTTCACATCGCAGATTTTTTCGTATTCAATGACTTTTGACACGTGCTTGTCGTGTTCTTTTCCGCGGCGTTCAAGGATTGATTTTTCGAGGAATTTAACCCCTGCGAGCATGCACTCTGCGTTCTTCAGGAATTCTGCGTATATTTCTTTTTCTCTCTGGTCAAAGGAGAAAATCCTTCCAATTCTCATTTTTTTTGCCTCATTGCGCCAATTACCTCAAGGCAGTTAAGGTCGCCCACAATTTTGCCGTTTTCAACAACCGGCAGTTCCTCTAAATCATTCCTCACCATTATTTCAAGCGCTTCTTCCAAGGTTGTTTTTGGGGAAACAAAAACCGGTGCTTTCATTATGTGCCGGGCTCTTGTTGCAAACAGGTCCCTTGCTTTCAAGCTATTGCTTCCAAAAAAGTGTGGAGCCAAAAAGTCAAGTGCCTCTTTTACAACAATAATGCCTGCTAACTGGCCCTCACTGTTCACAACGTAAACTGAGCGGGATTTTTTGTCCGCGAGCATTGCATCAATTACTCTTTCGATTGAATCGTTTTCTTTTACTGTTGATGCTTTTTTTGTTATTTTTTTATAGCAGTTTGCTACACTCATAACACATCACTATTTTTATCCACGAATCAATTAAAATTATTTTTGTTGTTCCCCCTCAGCCTTTTTAGTGCTTTTGTCAGAAGGGGGGGCGTGATCAGGGTTGTCACAAGCACCATTGTCAGAGCAGAGGAAGCAATACTTTTGTCAATCAGGTTGGTTGTAAGTCCAACATCAGTGATTACTATTGCAATCTCGGCTCTTGGAATCATTGCAATGCCAGTTACAAGTGCTTCCTTGGTGTTAAGCCTTGAAATGATTGACCCAAGAAAGCATCCTGAAATCTTGCCCACTATTGCGATTATGATCAGGAAGATAGAGGCAAAACCCAAGGCTCCAAGGGCTGATATATCAAACTGCATTCCGACTGTTACAAAAAAGATTGGGATAAAAAAAGATTCGCCGAAAACCGAGATGTTTTCGAGGAGGTCCCTTGAGTAACGGCTTTGGCCCAGGACAAGCCCGCTGAGGAATGCACCGATCACCAGCTCAAGACCGATGTGCTTTGCCAAAAGTGCATAGAGGAGGGTTATGATCAAGCCCAGCAATATGAGGTTTTCTGTCTTAAAGACTATAAACCTTGAAATTCTTGCTATTATTCTTGTAACGAAGAAGAGTGAGAGAGAAAAAAACAGGGCGGTTAAAACAACCAGCAGGATTGTTTCTTCCCAGATAATAGCTCCTCCAACCATGCCGGTTAAAAAGCCGAGGACAAGAACGCCAATTATGTCATCAAAGACAGCCGAGCCCATGATAAGTGTTCCGAGTCTTGTTTTCAGCATTCTTGCTTCACTCAGAATTTCAGCGCTCACTCCAATGGATGTTGCGACCAGCACACTGCCTATAAAAAAAGCCTGCAGAAATGAAAAACCAGAGAATACAGCGAAGGCGTATCCTAATGCGAATGGAAAGAAGGCACCAGTGAATGCTATGGTTGCAGATGGCTTGCCCAAACGTTTCAGCTCGTCGAAGTCAACAGCCAAGCCAGTCGAAAACAGGAGAATCACTATGCCCAGGTCAGCGATGAACTGAACCGGTTGAGTCAATTGTGCTATTCCAATGCTTGCAAGCGCAATCCCTGCAAGGAGTTCACCGAGGATAACAGGTTGTCTGATTTTCTGGCAGAGCTTTCTGCCAATCAGTGCCGCGCTCAGAATCAGCAACAGGTTAATCATTTTCTCCCTTCTAAGACTCAACAGGCTAAAAAGATAACTATATAACGTAAAGTTTATACATTCTTTTGGGTTTGTGTTTGGCTTGTTGCAGTGAAAATGGAATTAAATCCCAATCCGACAGTTTTATTAAGCCAGAACGCATGTTTGTATTAGTGTGAAAAAATGGCCAAGTGCAAGGTTTGCGGGAACGAAATTGATGGCTCGCTCCAGCTAAACATCTGTGCATTTCACCAGGGCATTACTCATCTGGAGTGCTGCAAACATTCCTGTTCATGGAATGGCAAGCCATGCGAGCACTCGCTTGGCGTGTTTAAAAAAAACGAGCAATAAGTGCTTTTTTTAGTTTTTGTTTTTTCGTAGTTTTTTTGTTGCCATTGAGGCTTTGGAATGGTGTGTGGGTAGGAGTTTTTTTAGTTTTTGTTTTTTAATAGAGTTGTCATGGCGCGAATTATCAAACCCAGAAGAAAGGATTTCCTGCTGCCCCCGGATTATAGGGCATATATCGACAAATACTTTCTGCGCTCCAAGGAAATACTAGTGAGGGAAAACATTAACCCAAGGGTGAAATACCAGGTGTTTATCCAGAAAGGCCCTGGAATTGTTTGCGGGATAGATGAAGCCATTGCCATTATTGAAAAGTATGCCAGTCAACCTGAAGAAATAAAAATTCGCGCCTTGTACGATGGCGAGCCCTATTCGCCCAAAGAAACCATAATGACAATAGAGGGCCCGGTTCAGGAGCTGATTGACTTGGAAACAATGTATTTGGGGGTAATCAGCGCTGGTACAACGATTGCTTCACAGGTCAACGACATATGCTCTGCTGTTGGAGAAAAGGATGTCTTTTATTTTGGAGCCAGGCACTGGCGCTTTGACTCTGACCGCGAGATATCCTATGCTGCGTGGGTCGGAGGCGCTGAAGGTGTGAGCACGGATGCCGGCGCTGAAAGCTTTGGTGCTAGAGGCATGGGCACGATTCCGCACGCGCTGGTGTTGTGCTTTGGTGACACAGTCAAAACAGCTGAAAAGTTTGCAGAGTACTACGCGAATGAATCAAAGGTTATTGCGCTTGTGGACACATACAACAAGGAAGTAACCGATTCCCTGCGGGCAGCAAGAGCATTCGGTGGAAAGCTCTATGCGGTAAGGCTTGACACTGCGGGAGAAAACACTGGTGAGGGCTGTTCTAATGGAAAGGGAGTTACAGTGGAACTTGCCTTGAAGGTGAGGAAAGCGCTTGACAAGAAAGGCTTTGGTAGTGTGAAAATTTTCCTCAGCTCTGGCTTCAATGCCAGAAAAGCCAGGGAGTTTGCTGAGGCGGAGAGAAAGCATGGCAGGTTCTTTGATGCGATCGGCACAGGCTCTGTTTTTGACTTCAGGTTTGCAACAGCGGATATTGTTGAAATGGGTGGCAAACCATGCCATAAGGCTGGCAGGCCTCCCAAACAAAATAACAGGCTGCACGAAGTGAAGTGAATGAACAGCGCGCTGATAATAATTGGTATGCAGAATGATTTTGTTAGGAAAGAGAGCGCTCTCTGTGTTCCGCCAAGGAAGGAAATGGTTCCAATTCAACCGAAACCTTTAAAATGCAATCATTCCTATTTTTCTTATTTGTTTGAAAATTCAGAAAAATTTGATTCTTGGCGTGGTGTAAGGATGGGAAAGCAGGGTGAGAGGTTTTTCTTAAAAGATGTTCATGTTGGCAAGCGCGGGCAGATAGTTATTCCCAAGGATATCAGGGACCTCTTCGCTATTAAGGCAGGGGACCACCTTGTGCTGGTTGGCAGGGGAGCAAGAGGGCTTGCCATAATGCGAGCAGACCAAATTGAGAAGTTCGCCAAGACCATTATGGATGATGTCAAAAGAATCAAGGGGAAGAAATCCAGTTAAAAAGCCAGTTAAGGACGCTTTCCCGGATAATTTGTATTTTTAAGTGGAGGTTTTTTTGTATGAAGAAAGTTCAGTTTTTTTTGTTTGTTTTGAGTTTGGTGATGTTATCTCTGGCTTGCAGTGCAGGCATAAGCCCTGCGTTTTACCAGTTGCAAGTGAACTCTTACTCTTATAAGCCTTCAACTGTTTATGCTGGAAACGAGGTTTCAATTGCTGTTTCCATCTACAACAAGTCAACGATCACAGCACAGGATATAAAACTGAAACTTTCCGCTGGTGATTACTTCAAAAATTTGGATGTCGAGAAAAACATTGATAAGATTTTTTCCAAGGAAACAAGAACTGTGGCTTTTCGGGTAAAGGCAGCAGACAATATTCCTGCCGGTACCTATAATCTCTCTCTTGAGCTGAATTATTCAAATGGAGGAGAGAAAATTTCGGACTATGCCACTGTCCCTGTTACAGTATCAGAGATTTACCGTGTTTCGCTGGAAAACCTTTCAGTTTCAGATTTTTATCCCCACATCGGAGAAACCACTGTTATCAAGGCAGATGTCAAGAACACTGGTTCGATTGAGGCAAGGAATGTTTCAACAGAACTTTCCTTGCTTGGCTCTGATGATTTTGGAAAGTTCATTGTTCTCTCTGATACCATTAAGGAAATTGAAACTCTAGGGGCTGGCAAAACTGCAACTTTTCAGTTTAAGCTGAAGCCAAGCGAAAAAATAGAACCAGGCGTGTTTTCTTTCAAGCTGACTGCCAAATGCCTTGACTGTAAGGAAACAGCTTCTGAAAAGTTTGCTCTCCACGTTTATGGCTACCCTGAGCTTTTCATTTCCGGCGTAGACTATTCTGTTAAGGGACGTGATACAAAGAACCTCATTCAGGGTGACGTGTTTTCTCTCTCTGTGCAGCTTGATAACTCGGGAAAAGAAGAAGTGAAAAAGGTACAGATTAACATAACAACAGATGATGACATTCTTGGCACTAAGAAGTCTTATGTGGGTAGCATTGACGCTGATGACTCGAGCGCAGGTCTTTTTGACTTGGAGATCTCCCCAACAGCTAAAGTTGGCTATCACACTGTTGGAATAACCGTTACCTACCTTGACGAGCTTGGAAAAGAGAAAAAGATTCAGGACTCGTTCAAGTTTTATGTTTCAAAAAAACCCGCTCCAAACCCGTATATTCCCTTCATTCTTGTGATTGTAATCCTTGTCATTGTATACTTTATCATAAAAATGATTTTCAGACAGTTAGCGATAAGAAAAATGTGACAATGATTCAGATGATTAAACTGTCTTTTTTGAATCTCTTTAGAAGAAAAAGCCGGACTTTTCTCTCAGTTCTTGGCATGGCAATTGGCGTTGGCGCAATTATTGGGCTTGTATCGGTAGTGGGTGGTGTATTCAACGAATACAATTCAATTATCGGAGGCATGCAGGGCGTCTGGGTGTGGGAAAAAGATGTAATTGACCAGACTCTCTCCAAGGTTGACGCCAGCCTGGCTGGAAAGATTTCCTCAGTAACTGGTGTCAGGACTGTTGTTCCGGAGATATGGGTGGCTCCTTCAGCCCTTGATGGAAAACCTGTTGGTCTTACCAGTGGCTCGCAAAGCATGACAGCTGTTTACGGAGTTGACCTCTCTAAATACGGGCGCTTAAGGAGCAATGCCTGGATTGGAGAGCTTGGCAAGGGAAGCATGCTCAAACCGGGAGAAAGTGGCTATGTTGTAATTGGAAAAACCCTTGCAGATGACCACGACAAGTTTATTGGTTCTTCCATAAAAGTTAATGGAAAGCGATTTAAGGTGAAAGGCATACTGAAGAGCGAGTCAGAGATGCTTGGGGGGATAATTTTCATGAGCATTCAAGACGCAAGAGAGATTTCCGGCTTTCCAAGCAGCAAGGTTAGTTCTTTTTTTGTGGAATTGTTTGACCCATCCCAGGATAGTGTTGTGGCAGAAAAGCTTGGTTTTGTGCTCGGGCCTGATGTGGATGTCATGACAACTTCGGATCTTTCAGGAATAATGTCTGACACGCTTGGCAGTTTTAATATTGTTGTTTTTTTGGTTGGAGGGCTAGCGGCCTTTGTGGCAGGCATCGGAATAATCAACACCATTCTGATGAGTGTTCTTGAACGCACGAGAGAAATAGGTGCTCTGATGGCAACTGGTTGGACTGGACTAGATATAATGAAAATGATTATCTATGAATCTCTTTTTATTGGAGTTATTGGTGGCATTGCAGGAATTTTGCTTGGTCTTTTGCTCTCAGAATCCGTAAAAGCATATGGTCTGCCGTCTGTTGTGACGCAGGATGTTGTGATTGAATCATTTGTTTTTGCTGTTGTGCTTGGCTTGCTTGCAGGCATTTACCCTGCTTATAGGGCAAGCAGGCTTGACCCAATAGAGGCGATACGCGGTGCCTAGTTTGATTGAAGCAAGAAACGTAGCCAAAAGGTATAAGCTAGGGAAGGTTATAGTTGAAGCATTAAAAGGGGTTTCACTTAGAGTTGAAAAAGGGGATTTTGTTGTAATTGTGGGGCCGAGCGGTTCAGGCAAGAGCACGCTCATGCATTTGCTTGGTGCGCTTGACAGACCGACAAGTGGGGAGGTTTACATTGAGGGCAGGGACATTTCAAAGCTTGATGACTGGAGCCTTGCGATGATTCGCAGGAAAAAGATTGGTTTTGTTTTTCAATCTTTTAATTTAATCCCGACTCTCAACGCCCTTGAGAATGTAATGATTCCGCTCGAGCCAACAAGAGTTGAAATGTCTCAGGCAATAAAGCGCGCCAGGGAGTTGCTCAGGCTTCTTGGCATCGAGGACCGCATGCTTCACAAGCCAGCAGAGCTAAGTGGAGGGCAGAGGCAACGCGTGTCGATTGCACGTGCGCTAATAAACAACCCGGATATTGTTCTTGCAGATGAGCCAACCGGAAACCTGGACACTGTTACGGGGCAAAAGGTAATTGAGGCAATGCTTCACTTGAACAGGGAGAGAGGGAAGACATTTGTTATTGTCACTCATGACCTTGACCTGCTTAAATATGCAACAAAAAAGGTTTATCTAAGAGATGGTCTGATAATTCGTGAGGAAAAAAATAAGCGTGGGAGGAAGCCTTAAGAGGCTTTATTGTGCTCGCTGGAGGGCTGCTTTTTGATCAAGCTTGCGTTTTTCAATCTTTTCCGGAGGAAGAGCCGCACCCTGCTCTCAATTTTAATGATTGCTGTAGGCGTGCTCTCAATCATTGCGCTGGTTTCGCTGGTGGACGGGCTTTTTCAGGATGTTCAAAGGGCAACCGGCTCGCTTCAGGGCATAATGGTGCTTCAGAAGGGTGGCTACGGGCCGCTTTCTTCCCATCTCGATGAGAGCTATGGTCAGAAGATTGAAAGCATTCCGGGTGTTAGCAAGGTGGAGCCGGTTATACTTACGCCTGCAAAGACAGTGGATGGAAAAGGTGCTGGTTTTGACTTTCGTGGAATGACGCGCTTGATTGGAAGTGACTTTTCACATGAAACAGAGGGAACAAGCGTTTCAGGGGTTCAGGGAGAACTGGTGGAGGGAAGAAAAATAAGACCTGGAGAAAGAGGAAAAGTTATTATTGGATTTGAGGTAAAAAAGAACCTGGACAAGTTTCCTGGCAATAACATAAGAATAAATGGTAAAAAATACAAAATTGTTGGAGTGTACAAGACCGGTTCAAAGCAGTACAACCAGGGAATACTAATGAACATTGATGACCTTCGTGACTTGATCGGTTTTCCAAAAGACAAGGTTGCATTTTTTTCTGTTTCAGTCATAGATCCAGCAAAAATTAACAGGATTGTTGAATTATTAAAATTTAAATATGGTGAAAAGCTTTCAATTCTGAACACTGCCCAGTTTGCTGAGTCACTGGGTGAAACGCTTTCAACTCTCCGTTTAATGGTTTTTGGAGTTGCAGCCATTGCGGCAATAGTTGCTGCTGTTGGAATAATCAACACGATGCTGATGAGTGTTATGGAGCGTTTTAAGGAGATTGGTGCCCTTAAAGCCACGGGTTGGACGAATTTTGATATAATAAAGATGATTCTCTTCGAGTCGTTTCTGATAGGTCTGATGGGCGGCATAGCTGGCGTTGTTTTCGGTTTGGTTCTTGCCCCATATATGACAGACATTACTGGTTTCAGGGTTTATGTCTCGCCCGCGCTTATTGTTCAAAGCTTTCTATTTGCGGTGGGAATAGGTGTTTTTGCCGGTCTCTATCCCGCATGGAAAGCCTCTCATTTTAACCCCATTGAAGCGCTTCGAGCAGAATAATACCAGTATGTATTTTTTTTCATATGATTTTTTTCTCATTTTAGTGTTCGTTTGATTTCCAAATTTTTGAAAAAATTTTTTTTTGCTTTTTGTGTCGTGGTTTGGATAGGAAAGAATATATATAAGGTTGCTCTAATAGTTAGTGATTTTTTATTGTGTTGACTCTTGCGAGGTGAAAAAAAGGATGGCTGCGAAAAAGAAGAAGAAGGCGGCAAAGAAAAAGAAAACAGTGAAGAAAAAGACCAAGAAAAAAGCCAAAAAGAAGACCAAGAAAAAGAAAAAAAGGTGAATATAACAATCATTGATTCATTGGGCAGGTTTTCCCTGCCTTCTCTTATTTTTTTATATTTTTTTCACAGTTTACTCTTTTTTGACGGGCACTAACGCTGAAGTGTTGTTTTAATTTTGCTGCCTTCCAAAGAGTTTCTTTTCCACCCCTGAGATTATGAAGCTTAGGGAAAGGAACACGAGTATGCCTGCACCGACAACTGCCCAGTCATCTATCCCCAGCGGAACAACACGGAAGAATTTTCCGATGGGAGTGTAAAGCAGCACCAATTGCAATGCGAATGAACTTGTTACTGCTGCCCAGAGCCATTTGTTGCTGAAAAGCCTTGCCCCAAAGTATGAACGCACTGTCTGTACCCTAACCATCTCAAATACAATAAAGCAGGTGAAAACCATTGTCTGTGCCCTGGCAAACCTTTCAGCAATGTTATCATCGGAGCCAAAGAATTCAAAGAAGAACACCCCAAGGATTGTTAGTGCCATCGCTATCCCTATTGTGATAATCAAGAAGGTCATCCTGGAGTCAATGACCCCCGTATTCTTCTTGCGCGGTTTTCTTTTCATTATGTTTTCTGCTTTTGGGTCAAGGCCAAGGGCAACAGCTGGCAGGCCGTCTGTTAAAAGATTTATCCACAGGAGCTGTGCTGCTGTCAGGATTATTGCGCCTTCGCCGAATTCGAAATTGATTGCAAACAGGGTAAACAGGAATACTACTAATACCTCCGCGGTGTTGGAGGAGAGGAGGTAATTCACAAACTTTTTTATGTTGTCAAATATGCCTCGCCCTTCAGCAACAGCGTTTCTTATTGTAACAAAGTTGTCATCTAGCAGTATTAAATCGCTTGTTTCCTTTGCAACATCCGTGCCCCTTATCCCCATTGACACTCCAACATCAGCACGCTTTAGCGCAGGGGCATCGTTTACACCATCGCCAGTCATTGCCACAATGTTTCCGCTGTTTTGTAATGCTTCAAGGATCTTGACCTTGTGGGCTGGTGAAACCCTTGCAAAGATTTCTGTTTCTTCCAAGGATTTCACAAGTTCTCTCTCTGACATCTTGTCGAGTTCGGATCCGCTTACTGCTTTTTTGGTTGAGAAACCGAGTTCTCTTCCAATGGCTTTTGCTGTATTCGCATTGTCTCCAGTTATCATGATTACCTTTATTCCAGCCTTGCGGCAATCCACTATTGCCCCTTTCACGCCTGGCCTTGGCGGGTCAATCATTCCCTGCAATCCAAGGAACACCATGCCTTTTTCAATTTCTTTTTCTTTTCCCAACTTCTTGCTGGCAAAGCCCAGCACTCTGAGTGCCCTTTCCCCAAACTCGCTGTTTTTTTCAAGAATTTTTTCTCTATCTGCTCTTGTCATCTTTTTCTTTTTTCCATTGACAAGGAAGTAAGAGCACTTTTCTATTATTACCTCGGGGGCGCCCTTTGAGTAAACAATTTTTTCGTTCTTGTACTCACAGACAACACTCATCATTTTTCTCTCGCTTGAGAAAGGGATTTCGCTTACCCTGTGCCATTTTTGTCTTTCTATACTGGTGTCAATACCGGCTTTTTCTGCCGAGATTAGGAGAGCAATCTCGGTTGGGTCACCCAAGTATTTTTCTCTCCCGTGTTCGTCCAAGCCAGGCACTGCATCGTTGCAGATAACACCGCACTTCAAGAGCTCTGTGAGTTCACTGGGTCTTGCTTTTTTTTCACCATCAAAAAAACTCCCCCTCTTTTCGAGGCCCTCGCCGCTTACACTATATTCTTTTCCGGAGAAGAAAATCTTTCTGACAGTCATGACATTCTCTGTTAATGTTCCGGTTTTGTCTGTGCAGATCGTGTTAACAGATCCAAGGCTCTCTGCTACAGGCAGCTTCCTTGCAAGTGCGTTGCTCTTTGACATCTTTCTGACCCCGATTGTGAGAGCCAGTGTGACAATTGCCGGCAGGCCCTCTGGCACAGCTGCCACGGCCAGCGAGATTGCTGTCAGGAATATGTCTGAAACAGAGCCGCCGATGAAGATTATTTGAATGCCTGCCACGAGCGCGATTACCAGCAAAATGCCGACACCGATTTTTTTGCCAAGGCGGTCAAGTTCAACCTGGAAGGGTGTGGGTTTTTCCTCTGCTTCGGCTATCTGGTTTGCTATGCTGCCAAGCTCAGTGTTCATGCCGGTTGCAACCACTACGGCCCTTGCTCTTCCCCTTGTAACAATGGTATCCATGAAAACCATGTTTTTCCTGTCTCCGAGAGGTGTGTTCTCTGGAAGAGTCCTGCTTGACTTTGAAACAGGCATGCTTTCCCCAGTTAGAGCTGACTCATCTGTTTCAAAGTTTGCTTCTTCCAAAACTCTCGCATCTGCTCCAACCTTGTCACCCTGTTCCAACACGAGTATATCGCCTGGCACAAGGTTTTCTGATGGGATTTCTTCTTCCACGCCATTTCTTATAACGTGTGCTCTCGGGGCGCTCAGTTTTTTGAGTGCAAGAATGCCCTTTTCTGCCCTGTACTCTTGAACAAAGCCAATAACTGCATTTGCAATTAATATAATGCCAATCAGGATACTGTCTGCAAGGTGGTCCTCTTCTCCCGGTATAAAACTCATAAAATAAGAGATTATTGCTGCAGCAATGAGGATTAGGATAAGAAAGTCCTTGAACTGTCCCAGGAAAATCTTCAACGGGCTTGTGGCGGTTTCTTTTTCAATAACGTTCTTTCCGTATTTTTCAAGCCTCCTAGCAACTTCGTCATTTGACAATCCCTCTTTCGAGGAAGCCAGTAGCTTAAATGTTTCTTCCACGCTTAAAGCATGCCATCTTTCCATCAAATTCCTCTTTTACTCTTCAAGTGTGCGCTCTTGGTTGCAGTCGCAGCACTTCCAACTCAGCCCTGCACGTTTATGAGTGTGCAATACGGGCTCAATTCCACAAAGCGCGATACTGTTATTCCATACTCTGGGCACTGGTTTTCTTTCAGGTTGTCAATTTCTCTCCTGGGCGAGTGAGCCACGTCGCAAACCCAGCCTGGCACGTTCCAGTCAGGGTTGTCCATGCTGAGGCATGGGCCGTTTGAAAGGTCAGCTCCGTTGTCAAGCCAGCTCCTGCAAAGCTCCTTGCATGCCCTTATTGCTTCTTCCCTGCTGGCAATATTCATGTGCCCCGCTGGCCTGTTTCCCCAGTCCTTGATTGAGCACCCTGATAACAGGAATAACAACAGCACACCAGCAGCAAGACCAAGCTTCATTTTCTCACACTTCCTGTTTCTTAAACTAGTAATAAAAGAACAAATAAAATGGTTTCTGTTTTACAATTCTCTTGGTTTTGATGATTGTTAGCCTTGTCTCTGGAAACAAGCACAAATTTGAGGAAATCAGAAAGATTTTGGTTCCGTTTGGAATAAGACTTGAGTGGATAAAAGCAAGCCTGTCGGAACCAGAGGGGCTGTCCTTGGAGGAAACGGCGCGAGAGAAGGCGAGGCAGGCGTTTAAAATAGCGAAAGCGCCAGTTATTGCAGAGGATACAGGGGTTTTCTTTGAGGCTTTTGAAAACTTTCCAGGCTCTAAAGCCAAGCGTGTCTGGGAAGAAATTGGCTTTGAGGGCTTGCTGGGAAAAGTGAAGGGCAAGTCCAGAAAGGCAAGGTTTGAAACAATAATCTGCTATACTGCGAACGGAAAGGAATTCCACTGCTTTAAGGGAAAGCTAAAGGGCACTCTAACCAGCAAGGTTCACGATTTAGAAAAAGACGTCCTCCCATACGAAAAAATTTTTATTCCAGCTGGCTTAAACACCTCAATGTCCTCAATCAGCCGCGGGGAAAAAAACAGGTTCTCGCACAGGGCAATTGCAGCAAAAAAGTTCGCGGAATGGCTAAAGCAGTGCGCTGAAGAGAACAGGAAGGCCAAATAGGGCAAATTCAAGAGGGCTTAATTGCCTGCAGCTCTCTCCTTGAAATCATCGCATTTTTTCCTGCAGTGTTTTTTTGTATGTCTTTCTGCTGCCCGCAGTATGGGTTTAATGCTGCCCTCAAGCCTGTAAATAATGCTTTTTCCATTTCTCCTGGCTTGTACAGCCTTGCACCTCTGCAAAAGCCTTAACTGGTGGGAAACATTGCTCTGCTCGATTCCTGTCGCTTTGCAAATTTCCTTAACAGTGCGGGGTTTTTTCCAGAGACTCATGAGGATTTGCATTCTTGCTTTTGAGGCAAAAACATCAAAAAACAGCCAGCATGGCACACGACTCATATGAAAAATATTTCATGAATTGTATTTTAAGCTTTTTGTTTTTTATCTTTTTCAGAGAAACTGAATCTAAAGGGGGAGTTTGATGGGTGAAACGTTGAGGAATCTTTGCACTGCTTTTGCTGGCGAGAGCATGGCAAGGAACCGTTACACTTTTTATGCTAAGGCTGCGAAGAAAGAGGGCTACGAGCAAGTTGCCGAGCTGTTTCTTTTAACAGCCGAGAATGAGAGAGAGCATGCAAAGTGGTTGCTGAGGCTTATAAATCTTGTAATGAAAAAAGAGGGCAGTGAGGAGACCACTGAAATTAGCACAGCAGTGCCGAGTGTTTTGGGCACCACTGTTGAGAACCTCAAGTCTGCGATTGCTGGCGAGAACTATGAGCATTCAAAAATGTATCCCGGGTTTGCGGATATTGCTGAGAAAGAGGGTTTTCCAGAGATTGCTTCCAGGCTGAGAGCAATTGCTGTGGCTGAAAAACACCACGAGGAGCGCTTTAAGAAGCTGCTGGAAATAATCCAGAACGGCACTGTTTTCAGGAAGGAAAAAAAGGTTTTCTGGGTTTGCAGGAAGTGCGGCTATGTGCACTTTGGCGAGCAGCCGCCAGAAAAGTGCCCATCCTGCTCTCATCCAAAGAGTTATTTTGAGAAAAAATGCGAGGAGTACTGAGGGGAAAGATAACTGAAAGAATGCAGGTCTACAGGTGCAGTCTGTGGCAGCGTTGTGGAAGTATTGCACCCTGAAAAGGGTGAGTTAGTCTGCTGTGGGCAGCCGATGGATCTTTTAGAGGAAAAGGGCAAGAATGAAGGCGTGGAAAACACTTGCTGGTAATTGAGGAAATGGAGTGGTCTTAGGGTGAAAGTTGGTTCTGTTCCGCAGCCAATGGAAGAAAACCATTTCATTGAATGGATTGAGGCAACAGCAGAGGGCAAGACCTACAGGAATTCCTCAACCCCTGGAAAAAACCCGAAGCAGAGTTTAACATTGAAGCGGAACGTGTTTCAGTGAGAGAATACTGTAGTGTGCATGGGCTGTGAAAAAAGTGATTGGCTTTAAAGCAGTTCGCTTTAAAATAATCTTTCACAAAAAGGTTGCTTGGAATGACCAGAGGGAAACAGTCAACACGGAATATTTACTTGCTGGGGCTTGTGAGCTTTGTCAATGACACCTCGAGCAAGATAATACTCCCAGTATTGCCTCTCTTCATTTCCGCGCTTGGCGGCAATGGGCTTGTGCTTGGTCTTGTTGGTGGCATTGGTGAAACCATTGCTTCTCTTTTCAAGATTGTTTCCGGCATTCTCTCGGACAGGTTCAAGCGCAGGAAACCCTTTGTTTTCCTTGGCTATTTTATTGCTTCTCTTTCAAAGCTCTTGCTGGCGTTTGCCGGCACCTGGGTTGGGGTGTTAGCGCTTCGCTCCGCTGAGCGCCTTGGGAAGGGACTAAGGCAGGCGCCGCGTGATGCACTCCTCGCAGCTTCAACTACCAAAGAGAATCGTGGCAGAGGGTTTGGCATTCACCGCGCTCTTGATTCCGGGGGAGCAGTCCTTGGCTCGCTGCTTGCCCTTGCAATGTTCTGGTTCTTGGGTTTTTCTTTTCAGCACATTTTTCTCACAGCCGGGGCAATTGCTTTTCTCTCACTTGTTCCAGTTCTTTTTGTACGCGAATCCAGCCAGACCATGCATTCAAAAAAGTTACGCATAAGCTTTTCGGCTCTCTCCAAGAAACTGAGAATATTCATTGTTATTGCAACAGTTTTTGCTCTCGCAAACTTTTCCTACATGTTTTTTGTCATGCGGAGCCGCGAGTTCTTTTCAGCAGAACTTGCGGTAATAGTGCCGATTGCAATGTATGCTGTTTACAACCTTGTTGCGACTCTCTTTGCGGTTCCAGCCGGTATTCTCTCGGACAAGGTTGGCAGGAAAAAGGTTCTTATAGCCGGCTATTCTCTATTCGCGCTTACCTGTATTGGCTTTGTTTTCCTTGGCTCGCTTGAAGCCTTTGTTTTCCTGTTCTTTTTATATGGTGTTTTTTTTGCACTGGTTGATGCAACAGAGAGAGCCTTTGTTTCGGATTTATCATCGCAGGAAACCAGGGGAACCGCACTTGGAACATTCCAGGCCTTCACTGGCCTTGCAGCGCTTCCCTCTGGAATCATTGCTGGAGTGCTCTGGGACTCTGTTGGCGGGAGTGCAACCTTTGCGTTTGGCGCTGGGCTTTCCCTTCTGGCAGTTGCATTGTTCCTGTTTTTTTCCAAGAGAAGTGTTTTATAATACGGAAGGGAATGGATGAAAGAGAGGTATTTGATGAAGTTGCTTTGGGTTGCCATCACTTTTTTTGTTGTGGCTGGGTTTGGGCTTTCCTTTTTTTATTATCCCTACCTACCTGAAAAGATTCCAAGCCACTGGAATGCTGCAGGCAAGATTGATGCTTATCTCCCAAAGGAAATAGCCCTTTTTATTATGCCTCTCTCTTCTCTGTTTGTTGCACTGCTGGTTTATGCTCTCCCAAAAATTGACCCACTGCGAAAGAATTACAGTTATTTCATGCCATGCCTTGGAGGGTTTTTTTTAATCCTTGCTGCCTTCTTTTTGTACATTCATGTTCTCACAATAACTGCCGGGCTTGGCGTAAGGCTTGAAATGAACTACCTCTTGCTGCCGGCAGTATCTGCGCTCTTCTTCTACACTGCCTTGCTCTTGAGGAAGGCAAGGAGAAACTGGTTTGTTGGAATCAGGACGCCGTGGACTCTCAGTTCTGAAAAAGTCTGGGATAAAACCCACAGGTTTGGAAGTTACTGCTTTGCAGTGCTTGGGGTGATTTTCCTTGTATTGCTCTTTGTCCCGGCAAGGGCAGTGTTCCCTCTCTTGATTTTTTCGGTGTTGTTCCTTGCATTTCTACCAGTAACCTATTCTTATTTTCTCTGGAAAGCCGAAGTAGGAAAAAAACCTTCTTGAGCGGGGAAAAGTATTTTAACCACTATCCAGTTATGTTATTGGTGGTGTGGCGTTTGGACGAGGATGTGGAAGAAGAGGTTGACTTTGAAGAGTACCGCTTGCCTGAACTGGACAAAAACAAGGATAAAAAGCCAGCTGAAAAAAAGCAGGAGCCAAAACCCGGGGGGCAAGCTGGCAAGGAAGCTGATGATACAAAGGCACACAAGCCAAATTCTGGCGATAATGCTGTTGAAGGCATTAAACCAGAACCAGTTGAGGAAAAAACAGGAAAAGAGAGCGAGGCAGAGCAAAAGCCGCAGGGAATGACTGCCGGGGAGGAAATTCCTGAACTGAGCGAGAAAGAGCTTTCAGAAGTGCTCGAGGAAAAGAAAACCACAAGCCAAGCTGAAAACAAAGAGAACAAGGGCGCTCGAAAGGCTGCCAAAGAGCCGGATAATGTCCCTGGTTCAGAGCAGGAGAGGGAAGGCAAGGGCGTAACACCTGCTGAAAAGAAAGAGGAAAGAATTCAACCTGCTCTAATTGAAAGAATAAGCACAGGAATTGATGGCCTTGATGAGCTTGTTGAAGGCGGCTTTCCAGCAAACTCGCTTGTGCTTGTAAAGGGTTGCGCGGGAGCTGGAAAGAGCATTTTTGGAATGAACTTTCTCATGGAAGGGATTGGCAAGGGAGAGAAGGCATGCTATTTTTCCCTTGAGGAACCAGTGGAGGAAACCATTAGGCAAATGAGTGTTTTTGGCTGGAACCTTGAAAGCCTTGAAAGCGAGGGCAAGCTTGCACTCAAGCAGCCTGAGCTTTACGAATTTGACGAGTTGCTCACGTTAATAGAGGAAACAGTTAAGGGAATGAAGGCGAAAAGACTCGTGTTTGACTCAATTTCTGTTCTGGGATTGTATTTCCAGGATGATTTCAAGCTTCGCAGGGCACTCATTGGCTTTGAGAGAACGATTAAACGGCTTGGGTGCACTGCAGTGGTGCTCTCAGAGTCCTGTGCTGGTTTTGAGAGGGATTCTTGCGGAGTTGAAGAATTTGTAGCAGATGGAGTCATAAAACTGGGGCTTGTGGAGAAAGAAAGCGTTTTCCAGAGAACTCTGTCTGTTTTCAAAATGCGGGCCACCAGCCACTCTCTCCGAGTTCACCCCTTTCAGATAGAGCCCGGGAAAGGAATCGTGGTTTACCCTGGTGAAAAGGTTTCCGGCAGTTTTTAAAGTGGTTTTATGAAGAAGGCTGACAGCTTGATAAAAAAGCTAAAAGCCCTTGACGACGAGGGCGTTCTAATAGTGCTTGCAATGCCCAGCGTTTACCAAAAGGTAAACCTTGAAGTTTTATCCTTTCTTGTCAATGAAAGAGGCCATGAGTGCGTTTACCTTGCCTTGAACAAGCCCCATAACAAGATTATTCGCTTGCTTGAAAAAAACAAGATTGACCCCAAAAAATTCTTTTTCATTGACTCAATATACGAAACAGTTTATGGTCAAGCACCGGAAGTGGAAAACACTTTGTTCGTGAGCTCGCCCCATGGCCTCACTGAAATGAGTATTTCCCTTAACAAGGCAATGAAAGCACTCAGTGGAAAGAAAAAGTTCATTTTCCTTGACTCGATTAGCACGCTCCTTGTCTACAACGAGCCAATCTCTGTCACCAGGTTTGCGCATTTCCTTGTTGGCAGAACACTGGCTGCTGGAATGAAGGGTGTGTTCATGTCACTGCAGAGAGAATCAGAGCGTTCAACGATTAACCAGATTGCGCAGTTTGTTGACAGCGTGGTGATTGCCCGTGAATAACCTGCTTGAAGAGCACTGGAGGTGTTTTTGTGGTTTTGGCTGATATTAATGGAATAATTTTGCTCAAAATAACATTTTACTTTGTGGGCATTCTCTTGGGCTGGTTTGCTTTTTATTTCTTGATTGATGCCCTGAAAAAAGTGGAGGCTTTCACAAAGAAAAAAACCGGCTGGAAGCTAATATACCTCAGCCTCCCATTCCTTGTCATGAGCCCCATTGCTCGCCTTCACTCGTTTTGGGCATTTGGAAAAATCCTGTATGGCACAAATCAGGCCATAGCAAATGCATTTTTCATGCTCTCGGGCTTGATTGTATTCATTGCCATTTACAGCTTTAAAAGACACCTGGAGATTAAGCTTATCAGTTCACACGAGGTATTCGTAGCATTCCTCGTTGCCCTTGGAACCACTATTCTCTTGCTTTCAAGGATAACAGACTTCACTGCCTTTGCGTCCATGGTCTTTGTCTCCCTTGGCTTGTTCTTTCTAGCGCTTTCTTTGTGGATAATTGCTTCTTACACAAAGGAATTTGACACTATTTACCCAATGTCTGTTTTCCTTCTTTCCTCTGCTCTCCTAATGGTCCTGGCTCAGGTAATGCAGGGTTATGCATTTGCTTTGTCCTATACAACCCAGTCAGTTTTTGTAACACTTGACTTTGCTGGCGACATCTTCTTGTTTATCGCGTTCCTTGTTGCGGCAATCAGCACATACGTATTCAAGAAAACAGTAATTGATTTCCCAATACACATTGCCAAGAGCAAAAAACCCTGAGTGGACAAGTTGCCTTTTTGAAGGAAAGCCTGGTTTTGCGTTTGTCGTTTTCTAAGACGTTCTTTGTTGAACTGCACGCATTTTAAAGCTTTCATTTCTGAATATTTTGCTTATGCCAATAGCTTAATTCTTGGGGGAGTTGGATGGTTGAAATAAGAGCTTTTAAAGCAATGCGTTATAACAGGGAAAAGGTTGGAGACTACAGCAAAGTAATTGCTCCGCCATATGATGTGATTCTCAGGGACTACCGGGACAAACTCAGGGAAAAGTCGCCCTACAATTGTATCTGGGTAACGCTTGGCGAGGAAATAAGGGAAAACCGGGAAAAAAACCTTTACGCTGAAGCCAGAGAACACCTTGACGACTGGGTGAAAGAAGCCATATTGGTTCAAGACAAAAAGCCCTCGCTCTATGCTTACGAACAGGTTTTCACGTTAAAGGATGGCAAAGAATACAGGAGGCGGGGTTTTATCCCGCTTGTCAAGCTCACGCCATTTGAAGAAGGCACTGTTTTGCCACACGAGTTCACTCTCTCTGGCCCCAAGGCTGACAGGCTCGAGCTGTTGAGGGCAACTGGCTGGAACACAGAACCAGTATTCGCGCTCTTCCGCGATGACTCTGGCACAGTGAACAGCATACTGAACGAAACAATGAAAAGAGAACCAGACATGGAAGCCCTGGACGATAACAAGGTTGTAAACAGGCTCTGGGTGCTGGATGACACTGAAAGAATAAGCCAGATAATTGAAGCAATGAAAGACAAGAAGTTGTTCATTGCAGATGGCCATCACCGCTATGAAACCCACGTTAAGTACTCAAAGGAAAACCCCAAGGCTGACACAATGCCAATCCTCTTGGTGGAAATGAACGACCCTGGATTGGTTGTACTGCCAACCCACAGGCTAATGCACGGCATTGAAGGCTTTAATTTTGAATCGTTCAAAGAAAACCTAAAACAGTGGTTTGAAGTGGAGCAAATCAATGGAACAAACCGCGAGTTAGAGGAAGAGCTCAAAAAAAGAAACTCTAGGGCATTCCTTGCAAGAAGCAATAGCCAAACAGTTCTGTTCTCTCTCAAGGAAACAGTTGATCTTGAAAAAATAATGCCCGACTTGGTGAAAGAAATCCGCGAACTCGATGTTTCAATCCTGCACCGCATTGTCATTGAAAGAATTCTTGGAATTACACAGGAACAAATACTGCGCAGGGAACACATAGAGTATGTCAAAGACTTTGATGAAGCCATAGAAAAAGCCGACTCGCCGGCATTCAATATTGCATTCCTTATGAATTCAACAAAAAAAGAACAGGTTGTTGCAAGCTGCCTTGCAGGGCAGAGAATGCCACAGAAGAGCACTTATTTTTACCCAAAGATTGTAAGCGGACTGCTCTTCAGAAAAATTGAATAAGCTCTAGAAAGGAGGGGAAAAAATTGGTTGTTGAAATGAAATACAAAAAGTTGTTTATTCCAGGGCCAGTGGAGGTCAAGGAACCAATACTCCAAGAAATGTCCCACTGGATGATTGGCCACAGGAGCCCGGAATTTTCAAGCCTGTACGAGGACACAATCCAAAAGCTCAAAAAGTTGTTATTCACAGAGCAAAACGTTTTCCTCAGCACGAGTTCTTCCACTGGCCTGTGGGAGCTGGGGGCAAGAAACCTCGTGGACAAAAAAGTTCTGTGCTGCGTGATGGGAGCATTCAGCGAAAAATGGGCAAAGACCTGTGAACTAAGCGGAAAAGAGGTTGAAAGAATAGAAGAGCCAATGGGAAAAGCCATTAAAGCAGATGACATACGCGCAAAGCTTGAAGAGGGCAATTTTGATGCCATGACCATTGTGCACAACGAAACAAGCACGGGGGTAATGACAGACCTCGAAAAAGTGGCAAGGGTAATGAAGGACTTTCCAGATGTAATGTTCATGGTTGACGCTGTAAGCTCAATGAGTGCCGTGCCGATCGAGTTTGACAAGCTCGGCATTGACCTTGCCTTTGCAGGAGTTCAAAAGGCATTCGCGCTCCCCCCAGGGCTGGCGGTGTTCGCAGTCAGCGACAAGGCAATGGAAAAAGCAAAAAATATTGACAACAAGGGCTACTACTTCAACCTTGAGGTTTTCGAGAAGTACCACAAGAAAAACCAGACTCCGACAACACCAAGCATTCCCCATATCTTTGCCTTAAACAAGCAGCTTGACAGGTTCTTTGAAGAAGGGCTTGAAAACAGGTTCAAGAGGCACGCGGAAATGGCCGACTACGTGAGAAGCTGGTGCACTGGAAAGGGTTTTTCACTCTTTGCAGAAGAGGGCTACCGTTCACAGTCTGTTACTGCAGCAAACAATGACCTGGGCATAAGCATTGCAAAGCTCAACAACGAGCTAGCCAAGCACGAAATGGTGATAAGCAATGGCTATGGTGACCTGAAAGAAAAAACTTTCAGGATTGCTCACATGGGAGACATCCAGCTCTCTGACCTAAAAGAGCTGACCCAAAAGATGGGAGAAATAATTGACTCAGGGGTGGTAAAATGAAGATTCTCATAACCGACAAACTTGCAACAGAGGGTGTTGAAAAATTAAAAAATGCGGGTTTTGAAGTAGAAGAAGACCTTGAGACAAAAGGAGCAGAGCTTGCAAAAAAGATGAGTGAAGAAAAGTTTGACGCGCTAATTGTCAGGAGTGGCACAAAAGTGACAAAGGAAATAATTGACGCAGCACAGGGTCTCAAGGTAATTGGGAGGGCTGGAGCTGGCTTGGACAACATCGACCTCGAGGCAGCCAAAGCCAGGGGCATTACAGTCTTGAACTCCCCTGGGGGCAATACAATCAGCGCCGCAGAGCACACCATGGCAATGATGCTCGCCCTATGCAGGAACATCCCCCAGTGCTATGAGGGGCTGGCAAAAAGGGAATGGAACAGGAAGAAATACAAGGGCGTTGAACTCTACCATAAAACCCTTGGAATAATTGGCCTTGGGAGGATTGGCCAAGAGGTTGCCAAGAGAGCAAAAGCATTTGAAATGAGAGTCATTGCCTCTGACCCATTTGCTCTAAGCGAGGTGTTCAAGGAACTCGGTGTGGAAAAAGTTGAGCCTGAGACTTTATTCAAAGAATCGGACTTTGTCACAGTACATGTTCCAAAAAACGAAAAGACAACCAACCTCATTGGAAAAAAAGAGTTTGAGCAAATGAAAGAAGGAGTGCGCATTATCAATGTTGCACGCGGCGGCATCATCAACGAAAAAGCCCTCCTTGAAGCACTTCAAAGCGGGAAAGTTGCGGGTGCAGCACTTGACGTATACGAAAAAGAGCCACCGGAATTCTGGGACCTCCTCAAGCTTGAAAATGTTGTTCACACCTCTCACTTGGGCGCACTTACAAAAGAAGCCCAAACCCGCTGTGGAACAGAAATCGCCGACAAAGTAATTGCAGAGCTGGGAAAGCAGGACAGTTGAAAAACACCATAAAAAGGCAAGTTTTCTCAGTGAGCTGCCGGGTTAACCTTTAATAATAAAAGCTGTTTCTATATTGAGAGAGAGGCTTTATATGGCAAAAAAAACAAGTGCAAAACAGCGAACCCCAAAGAAAAAAAGCTCAAGTCAAAGAAGGGCAGGAAAGCAAGGGAAAACCAGCTCTAAAAAGAAAGACAAGAAGAACCTGTTAAGAGAAATTGACTTCAGCAAGATTGCTATAAGAGCAGAGAAAAAGATAAAGTCAAAAAAGCACCCTCTTCAGGCCCCTGGTTCATTCAAGGAAAACATTCCAAAGAGCGAGCACTTCAGGGCAGTTCTCGAATCACCCAAGGGGGAAAAAAGCGGGGGCTTTGACAGGGAAGCAGTGCAGAGAGCGCTCGCCAAAGCAAGAGAAATCGAAAGATTAAAGGGAATAAAGGCCAAGCACGCCATTAACAGAATGCCAACAGGCATCGAGGGTCTTGACGAACTCATTGAAGGAGGCTTTGAGAGAGGTTCCTCGGTATTGGTTGTTGGCTCTGCTGGCACTGGAAAAACCCTTTTTGGATTACAGTTCCTTTACTATGGTGCACTCAAATACAAAGAACCAGGGCTGTTTATAAGCTTTGAAGAAGAAAAAGAATCACTATACAGGCACTCAGTTTCCTTTGGCTGGGACTTTGATGCATTAGAGAAAAAAAACCTGTTCCGTGTCATAGAATACAAACCCCACCAAGTGGAAAAACTCATGCAAGAGGGAGGCGGGCCGATAAGGGATGTGATAAAGGAAATGGGTGCCAAAAGGCTGGTCATTGATTCCATCACAAGCTATGGCCTGCTATTCAGGGATGAATACACCAAAAGGCAAAACATACTTGAGCTCTTTGACTTCCTTAACAAATGGGGTTGCACTTCTATAATAATCTCCGAGCTCCCTCCAAAAAGCGCTGAGATAAAAGAGGGCTCAGTTGGCTTTTTAACAGATGCAATAATATCACTGTACTATTCAAAAGAAGAAGAGAAGGGAATAAGAGTGCACTCCTGTGAAATACTAAAAATGCGCGGTACCCACCACACAAACAAGCTCCTCGCAATAGGCTTTGAAAAGAACGGCATAAGAATTTACCCAGAAGTAGAAGTATTCTAACAAAAAACCAAGCGATTAGTATTTAAACCACCTTTTCCTATTTAATAACGGTTAAAAAATGTCCAATGGTCAGTCCTCTGTTGAACTAATGATACTCCTCGCAGTTTCACTCACTGTAATAATTGCGATTTTTTCCTATTCAAACCAGTCAATGGCCGGCATTAACAAAGAAAAACAGCTTGTCACAGCAAAAGACTCAGTGAATGAAATAGTGAATGCAGCCAACGATGTCTACCACCAGGGAGTTGGTGCGAGAAAAAAGGTCTTCTACACGGTTCCAAGTGCAATAGATGAATCAAAAAGCGGCATAGAGAACAACAGTGTTGTATTCAATGTGCTTGAAAGTGACGTATACGCAAAAGCTGACGCGCCTCTAAGTGGCAGCATTCCCACTGAAGTAGGGAAGCATTGGGTCTGGGTGGAAGCAAAAGAGGGATACGTGAGCATTGGCGTTGAAAACATAACAACAGACAAGACATCAGTATATGCAACGCTGGAGCAAGACTCCAATGCACAGGAAACCATAACCATAACAAACGACGGGGAAAGCGCAGCTCTGGTTTCAATTACAAAAACATGGCAGCATTCAAATGTGGGCCTTTCCCTGAGCGAAACAAGTTTCTCGCTTTCCGCTGCAAGCACCAAAACAATAAATTTGGATTTCAACGCCAATTCCAGCGCCTCCGGAATCTACTCTGGCTCAATCCAGGTAAACGCTTCATTCAACGGAAGCGATCAGAACATTCTTATCCCAATTACTGCAGAGGTCACCACCCTTGGCCAGAGCGCCTCGAACCTCGCGGTTTTTCCAGCTTCCTATTCTGCTCAGATTTTTGCAAGCGACTCTGACACTAATGCGTTCCAGACATGCAACCTTACAACGCAAACAATAACAGACATAGAATTCTCAAGCTCTGTGGGGGATGCAGGCAACTGGGCTGAAAGCATTCCCCCAATTGGTTCGCTTGCTGCAAGCGAGTGCTATGAAACCGCTTTTACAATAAGTGTTCCCGGTGGAACAAGCCCAGGCGAATACGATGGCACGATAACTGCAAGCAACGGGACTTACAGTGATTCAATTTCGCTGGCCATAACCGTACTAAACCAAGCAGATGCATTCAGCTTCTCTTGGACAACAGCGAAATTCACTGATGCTGGCAAGGACTTGGTGGATTGGACAATCCAGAACAATAGCAGCATTCCAATAACAATCACGCGTATTAGGGTGAGTGGTTGGTCTGAGAGGGATGAGGATGGTGCTAGTGTTTACAGGGTGAGGCTTGGTAATGGTGTTGTTTGGAGTGAGCATGGTGGTGAGGATGGGCAGTGGCTTGACGTTGATGATTTTGATATAGGTGCGGGAGATTCTTATTCGATCAATAACAAGATTGAATTCAACAAGGTAGTTAATGATGATGGTGAGCAGTTCTCCATTGAGTTTGAGTTTAGTGATGGTAGTACTTATACTACAACCACTTGGCCGCTTTATGGTGGTGCTGGTGACTTTAATTTTTCCTGGACAACAGCGAAATTCACTGATGCTGGCAAGGATTTAGTGGATTGGACGATTCAGAACACTAATGACACGAACAAGCTGAAGATCACGCGTATTAGGGTGAGTGGTTGGTCTGAGAGGGATGAGGATGGTGCTAGTGTTTACAGGGTGAGGCTTGGTAATGGTGTTGTTTGGAGTGAGCATGGTGGTGAGGATGGGCAGTGGCTTGACGTTGATGATTTTGATATAGGTGCGGGAGATTCTTATTCGATCAATAACAAGATTGAATTCAACAAGCCAGTTAATGATGACTATGAAGAGTTTTCCATCGAGTTTGAGTTCTCTGATGGAAGCACTTACACTACAACCACCTGGCCAGTTAGCTATATTGCTGACCTGTGGGAGCTTGCCGTGGACAAGCCACAGCCACTGGATTTCTCCACTGACATTAACTCTACGGCTAACACCTTTGGCCCTGGCGCTGGAAACGACGGCTGGGACTGGGAGAGCAGGGTTTATGACTCCGGTGGGAAGTGCGTGAGGTTCAACGCTGACCCCAACGACGACAATTCGCCAAGTGATTCAACGGTTGGCGTGCAAAACAGGCTAAGGATTCAGATTGGGGACTATGAGAACCAGTGCGAGAACGATGGGCATGGCTCCGGTGCATATGGCATCCAGTTTGAGGTCTCACAGGAAATGTATGATTTGGTTGCGGCTGGTGGAACTGCCACACTTTCATTTGACTGGGTGTTTGACGACCATGGCTTGG
>CAZGDN010000007.1:25756-32165 GCA_964525235.1 uncultured archaeon
ACAGCGGCTGGATAAAGGCAAGGTTCGGAAACGCAAGCGAAATGCATTACCTGGGCTCGAATAATGGTGGCTCTGGGGATGATGACACCCCGGAAATAATCTATGACAAGAACCCGAACGACCACTCTGGTTCTGAAAGCATTGATGTAAGCTCTTACATCACTGGCCCTGGCTCCTATTACCTTGAATTGGGGGGGAAGGTTGCAGACTGGGAGAACAACGAGTGGCTGGAAACAGAATTCGACAACATAAACTTGGTTTTTGAGGAATAGCACATGGGAAGAAAGGGACAGGTAACAATTGAATTCATTATTGCAATCAGCATTCTCTTGTTCATCTTTGGCTTTTCTCTTTATGCTTTCTCTGAAAAAAACAAGGGCTTTACTTATTCAAAAGAGTCATTCAATGCAAAGCTTCTCGCCCAAGACCTCGCTGGCAAAATCAACGCTGTTTTTATTGCAGGTGATGGCGCTGAAACAACGGTTTTGCTTAAAGACAAAGGCGATTTTAATGTGAGCATTTCAGGTAATAGCGTGCGAGTGTTTTTTGGAGGCGAATACGCTGACTCAAAAATTCTCACCGGCAATGTAATAGTAACATCGCTTTCGCTGGGTGGAAGGGTAAACGTGAAAAACAGGGGAGGGGGCATAATAATTGAAAACGCTTAACAAGGAAAGCGAGAAGAACACAAGGCTACAGCCACAAGCCCTTAACTGCAAGGGTCAGATTTTCACCACTGACTTAATTCTTGCAGTTACAGTTTTCCTCTTTGTGCTGACGCTCACGGTTATTTATTCAAACCAGGTGGCAAGCAGGGTTGGTTACTGGGAGAACACAAGTGACAGGGCAAGTGCGGCCCTTTTGGCTTCAAGTGCGCTTGTCTTGTCTCCAGGTGAGCCATCCAACTGGGAGAGCCTTGCCATTGAAGACATTAACTCCATCGGGCTCGCGGAATCGAGAAACGTTCTCTTGCCGTCAAAGCTGCAAAGACTGGTGGACTTGAACTCAGGGCAATACTCGGAGGCAAAGGCTTTGCTTGGGCTGGCAAAGTACGGGGTTAGAATTGAAGTGAGTGACTTGAACAAGCAATTACTGAAAGCATTTGGGTTAGAGCCAGGTTCAGAGAACCAGGTATCTGCTTTCACGCGCCTTGCAGTGTTAAATGGAAAACCAGTGTTGGTAAAAGTGAAAGTGTTTGAATAAACTGGTTAGGTGTGTTTAGGTGAATAGTGTGGTTTTGTGTGGGGTTTGAATAAAATTGTTGAAAGAGTTAAACTGGTGTTTAGATGAACAAAAAGGGCTTTGTTATTTCCATTGATGCAATGCTCGCTCTCTCTGTTACGCTGGTGCTGTTTATTGCAGCAGCATTCTACCTCGCCAGAGTTGAATCCAGCGCAACCCCGAGCCTTTTCTTGAAAGAGTTCTCAATGGACGCAGGCACGGTTCTGGAAAAAACCAGGATACTGGAGAATGCTGTTGAGAAGAACTCCAGCGTGGAACTCTCATCCTTCCTCAACAAGCTTCCCCAAAACGTATGCCTTGAAGTGAGCATTTTTAACGAGGACGACCTTGAAAGCGCAGAACTCACTGTGTTGAAGAACGGGTGTAATGCAAACTACGCTGAAAAAACATCCATAAAAAGGGGGTTCTTGGCAGGCTCGCCCCCTCAGTTTTATGTTGCCAGGATTAGTGCGTGGCAAGGGTGAACGAATGAAAAAAGGTTTTGTTTTAACATTCAGCGTGATTCTCTTTGTTTCACTGCTCGTGCTTTTCGCGATGTTCTACCTTGACAAGAGCCAGGAGCAGGAGCAGGGCATTCTCTCGAATGCTGCGCTGTTCAAGGCTGGCTTTCTAGCGGATGACATCGAGGCAGACTTTAACAAGATTCTTGGAACCAGCGTTGACATCAACAGGGGAAACTCCCTTACTACGATTACATTCAATGAAAAGCTTGGCGCTGATACAAACAAGTTGTTACTGAAAAGCCTGAAAGAGTTTGTTGAGGGAGCGCTTGCTTCAAGCGAGAACGCTTCAATCCAGCTGGATGTCTCTGAATTGGTTGATGGAAGAACCGAGCTAATGTTCAGCAATGGATTGCAATACAATTACTCCTATAAAGACATTAATGCTGTGCAATTCTACTTGCCGGCTGGTAATACAAACATTGCTGCAATAGATTTAAATGTTTCAATAAATGCAGCTTCGATAAGTGTAACACCTTGGGAGTGGCAGGACGAAACTGGAGACATAAACGTGAACCTGCACTATGTTGACAGGAACTCTTCAAACGCCATAACACACTATGGGAAACTGGATTCAACAGTGAACAACGAGTACACGTTCACGTTTCCCGGTGGAGCAGGCAGTTCTTTCACGATCAACATCGGCAACATTGATGGCAACCTAAAAGCAGTGCGCTTGACCAACTCAATCGATGATGGCAACGTGCAGGCAGGGGTTTGGCTAAAGGTCTTGGCGCCCTCGCCCGAAAGCCCCCTGCGGGCTTTTTATAATGCGGACCTTAACTTTTCACAGGCAGATGTAAATATTAACAGGAAAGTTGGCGTGGGAGAAAGTTGATGGAATAGGTTTATTAATGAAGAAACAGATTATATAAGCCGGGAGAAGGTGTTTTTATGCCAAAGTCGTTGAAGCAGGGTTCCAAGCGCAAGAAAGCCAAGAGAGAGGCGAAGACTGCAATGGACAATGAGAGAAGAGAGCGCGTTGCCCTTGGAACAGTGATTGAGGACATGATGGCTCTCCTGCAGGAGAAGAAGAGCGTTTCCTTTGCTGAGCTGTCAAGAGAGCTTGGGTGGAGCGTTGATGCAATTGAAAGGATTGGGGGCGTTTTTAAAAAGCGCGGTATTGTTGACTTGCAGTACCCGGCAATGTTCACGAAGAAGCCAAGGATGGTTTTCCTCTCCCCACTCTCAGCGGAAAAGCCCTTTCATATAACCGGGCGGGTTGTTAGGAGCAAGAAGTTTTCTGTTGATGGTGTTCCCGCAAGAGCCAGCATTATCAAGCCAGTGCACGAGCAAAGGCCCGCCTATGACTTGTCTGTTCCATCGCTTGGCCCTTACACCTTGCTTTTCCTTGATGCACTAAAGGAAGGGATTGCCGAGAAAGTGCCGGTTGAAATATCTGAGATAATGGATGAAAAGAAGAGCAGGGAATTGAAAAAAAGGTTTTTTCAGAGCGCGCTTGAAGAAATTGAGAAATATACTGGCAGGAGTGACCCGCAGACAAACAGCATTCTAGCCGGCATACTCTTGCATTCAATGTATGGCCTTGGCATAATCGAGATCTTGCTTGCAGATAACGAGCTGGAGGAAGTGGCAATAAACTCTTCAAAGACCCCGGTTACTGTTTACCACAAGGAATATGGCTGGATGAAAACCAACATCTGGATGAAATCAGAGGAGGAAATTGCAAACATTGCATCGCAGATTGCAAGGAAGGTTGGGCGCGAGATAACAAACCTAAGCCCAATTCTCGATGCCCACTTAATTTCTGGCGATAGGGTGAATGCTTCGCTTTCCCCGGTTTCCAGCTTTGGCAACACTATCACAATCAGGCGTTTTGCCCGCAGGCCCTGGACAATAATTGACTTCATTGGAAAAAGCCATACAATGAACATTGAAATGGCCTCGCTGCTCTGGCTTGCAATGCAGTACGAGATGAGTATCCTGATTGCTGGTGGAACTGCTTCCGGGAAAACCTCTACCCTGAACTCGCTTTGTGCCTTTATTCCAAGCTATCACCGCATAATCTCTATCGAGGATGTGAGGGAAATAATGCTGCCAGAGCACTTGCGCTGGAACTGGGTTCCCACTACAACAAGGAACCCAAACCCAGAGGGCCTGGGCGAGGTGAGCATGCTGGACCTGATGCAGGCCTCGCTCAGGATGAGGCCTGACAGGATCATACTTGGGGAGATAAGAAGGCAGAGGGAAGCCGAAGTGCTCTTTGAGGCAATGCACACTGGTCACAGTGTTTACAGCACGCTGCACGCAAACTCTGCGCAACAGGTTCTGAGAAGGCTCCTTGAGCCACCTATTGCGCTTCCACCCCTTGAAGTTGAGGGAATTGACCTAGTGGTAGTGCAGTACCGTGACAGGCGCACTAACCAGCGCAGGACTTACGAGATAAGCGAGCTGGAAGCAGGGACGAGAAGAGGCGAGCTTGGTGTTAACACGATTTTCAAGTGGAACCCAAGGGATGACTCCTGGGAAGCGCTTAACCCAGCGGTAAAGCTCATGGGAAACCTTAACCTTCACACTGGCATGACCGAGAAAGAAATAGTAAAAGACCTTGAGAACCGTGCTGTTGTGCTTGAGTGGATGCTTAAAAGGAACCTTTCAGACATAACCTCTGTTGGCAGTGTAATCACAAAATACTATGCCGAGCCTAAAAATGTGATACTTGCAGCAAAGAAGAACCAGAACCCTGAAGTGGTTTTGGGGGCAGACAAATGAGAGTCAGGCTGATGCTCTTCTCAGTCGAAAGAGCTGCTGCAATCAACAGGCACTTTCTCTGGATTGGAAACAAGCTCTCACGAGTCTTCTTTGGATTGAAGTATGACCTAGCCGATGCTGGAATCAACATTGGTGCAGAAAAATACCTCACAGCTGCATTTTTCTCGGCTCTTGCATACTTTGCAATGTTTTTCCTCTTGTTTTATTTCCTGCTCTTTGCCAGAGACCATGCAATTCTTCCCCAGAATACGCTTTTTGCACTTGGTGTCGGCATTGCTTTTTTCTTAGTGTTTTTCATTCTCCATGTTTTTTACCCAAAAATAATATCACAAAAGATTGCCTCAAGCATTGACAACACCCTCCTCTTTGCCCTGAAATCAATGTATATACAGGTCACCTCAGGAATAAGCCTCTATGAAGCCATGGTTAACGTGTCAAAGTCTGAATATGGCATTGTTTCAAGAGAGTTTGCCAAGGCGGTGAAAGACATATCTGCTGGAGAATCAGAACCAAAAGCCCTGGAAAAGCTCGCCCTCAGAACAAAGTCAGAGCATTTAAGAAAAACCTGCTGGCAGCTCCTGAACTCCATCAGAAGTGGCGCCTCGGTGCAGGGCGCCTTGCAATCGATTGTTGTTGTTCTGACAAGAGAACAGGAGCGCGCAATCAAGAACTATGCCGCAGAGCTGAACATGTGGATTTTGATGTACTTGTTGCTTGCAGCAGCAATTCCAACGCTTGTCATAACTTTCCTGGTCATTCTTTCCTCGATGGGTGGCGCTTCGGTTGGCCCAGAGCACATAATCACGGTTATAATCGGGGCATTTTTTATCCAGGTAATACTCATCGGATTTGTGAAAAATAGGGTTCCAAGGGTGTTCTCGCATTGAGTAAGGTTTTTGGAAGTGCATACAAAAGGCTTTGTCTTGGCCTCTGCAATATGGTAAGCCGCCGGAAGAGAGCTGAAATGGTTTACCCAGTGCTAAAGTTCGCTGGTTTCAGGGATGAATTTGACTTTTACCTTGGTAGGAAAATACTCCTTGGCTTTCTTGTGGCCCTGATTGGCTTTCTCCTGCCTTGGAGCATTCCAGCGCTAAGGCTTGCTCTCCCATTGCCATTGATACTTGCACTTTCTTTCATTTCAGCCGCGGGTTTTTTCCTGCTGGTAGCGGTTTCGTTTTACCTCTACCTCTTTTACAGGGTGGACGCAAGAGTCAAAATGGCGGAGTCAATCCTTCCAGACTTTCTCCTGCTTGTTGCAAGCAACGTGCGCGCTGGAATGACGCCATTTGCGGCTTTCAGGGCCTCGGCGAGAAAAGAGTTTGGCCCGCTTGCAGACGAGATAAGGCTTGCGACATCTGAATCCCTTGGAATTGAATCCTTCAGTGGGGCCTTAAAGCACCTCTCTCAAAGGATTGCATCTGACTCGCTGAGGGAAACTGTTTCCTTTTTTGCGCAGTCCCTCAAGTCAGGGGGCAAGATTGCAAAGCTCCTTGAAACAACCGCTAGCGATTTAAGACAGACACAGGCATTGAAAAAAGAACTTCTCTCAAACACGAGGATGTACGTCATGTTTGTGGTGTTCGTTGTGGTCATTGCCACCCCAGTGCTGCTTTCAGTTTCAGTCCAGTTCCTTGACATGATTGAAGCAATCCAAGCAGAATCCCATACTAGCCCAATAGAGGGAGCCCAGCTTGGCTTTCTGGCCTCAAAGCCTGGCTTTGACTCAGCTTTCATGCAGTCAGTCGCATATGTTTTGCTGCTTGGGAACTCTCTTCTTGCAGCCATCTTCATTGGCGTGATAGGACAGGGAAAGGGAAAGAGCGGAGTGAAGTATTTCCCTGTGCTGCTCGCTGTCTCGGTTGTGATTTTCTTCGTTTCAAGAACTGCTTTCTCCGCAATGCTTTCAACATGAACACAAATTTTCAGGGTCCTGT
>CAZGDN010000008.1:0-27497 GCA_964525235.1 uncultured archaeon
GTGAGCGGAATTGCCAGGAGCAGAAAGAGTGCCAAGATGGTTATTTCCTTGTTTTTCATTCGCTATTATTATTCCTTTGTTTTATTTAAATCTTTTTGATTTGTGCTTGAAGGAACCGAGAGGCGGGCAGGGCTGCTAAGAGAGTTGGTTGAATTCTTCTTGCAAAGAATTCGCTCACCCTGCCCAAAAATGAATACTGGCAAAAATTTGAAAAGAGTATTGTTGGGCTGGCGGTAGTGCTTTTGGAGGGAGCTGGCAGAGGTTAGAAAAGAGTATTGTTGGTTGGAGGATTAGTGCCTTGGAGAGGGCAGCGTTTCAGAGCTGGCAGCCGCTTTCTTCGAGTTTTTTGAGTTTTGCCCATTCTTTGTCCACGTGTTCTTGGATGATTTTTATTTCGTGTTCATCCAAGTGCTTGAACCTGCCCTGGGTTTTCAAGTACTCTTCAACCGGCTTTGGCTCTTTTATGTCGTGGGTGATGTTGAGCTTGCCGTTCACCACTTCGTACAGGGGGCTTACTCTTGTGTCTCGGGCAAGCCTTGCAATCTCAATGCTTTTAGCTGAAGCGCTGTACCAGCCTGTTGGGCAGGGTGAAACGATTTCAAGATAGCAGGGCCCTTTTGTTTCAAGCCCCTTTTTTACTTTTCTCTGCAGGTCCGGGATGTCGCAAACGCTTGCTGTTGCAACGTATGGCGCGTTGTGCGCTGCCATTATTAATGCCACGGGCTTTTTGAATTCTCTCTTTCCAGGAATCTTTGTTCCAGCTGGTGTCGTTGTTGCGGATGCACCATATGGTGTTGCGGAGCTTCTCTGCATTCCAGTGTTCATGTACGCTCCGTTCTCGGTGCAAACGTAGAGAATGTTTTCTCCTCTCTCAAATGCCCCGCTCATTGCCCCGAAGCCAATGTCGAATGTTGCACCGTCTCCGCCGATTGCCAGAACATTAATGTCTTCTTTTCCCTGTGCCTTTAGTGCTCTCCAGACACCGCTTGCTGCCGAGGCAGCTGTTTCAAATGCTGCGTGCAGCCATGGCACTTCCCACGCTGTTTCAGGGTAGGGTGAGGAAACAACTTCCATGCAGCCAGTTGCCTGCACTACAATGGTGTTTTTGCCGGCTGCCTTCAGCACGTGCCTTAAGGCCAGTGCTCCGCCACAGCCAGCGCATGCCCTGTGTCCTGATGCGAATAGTTCTTCTTCAGGCAGTCCTCTTATCACAGCAACCACCCCCCTGGCTCGCCTTTCTTTACTGAGAGGAGCGCTTTCTTGAGTCTCTCTACTGTGATATCCCTGCCACCCAAGCCGGCGACAAAGCTGTTGATTTGCAGGGGTGAATCATACAAAGCAGAGGAAACTTCTGTAAAAAGTGGTGCTTCGTAGCCAAGAGAAAAGTGCCTGTCTATAACGCTGAGTCCCTTGAGGTTCTTTGTAGCGCGTTGTATTTCTTTTGCTGGGAATGGCCTGTATGAGCGCAGTTTTATTAATCCAACTTTTTCGCCTTTTTCCCTTAGCTCGTCAACTGCAACCCTGGCAGTCCCAATAAGTGTGCCCATGCCGATTAACGCGTATTCCGCGTCTTCCATTTTGTACTCTTCAATCCAGCCATTGCCATACGAGCGCCCGAACTTTTTGGCGAACTCGTCATGCACTTCTCCAATCAGCGGCATTGCTTTTTCAAATGCGTCCTGTTGCTGTTTTTTGAACTCCATGAAAGAGTTTGGGAATGCGATTGGGCCGATTGAAACCGGGTTTTCTGGGTCAAGCTTTACGAATGGCTTGAATTCTGGGAGGAACTCGTCCACTTCCTCCTGTTCTGGGATTACTGCGCGCTCCAGCACGTGGCTCAGGGTAAAGCCGTCAATGCACACCATTGCTGGCAATAGAACATCGTGGTTTTCGCTTACCTTGTATAACTGGATTGTTGTGTCGATTGCTTCCTGTGTTGACTCACAATACAGTTGAATCCAGCCTTGGTCTCTTGCTGAAACAGAGTCTGAGTGGTCGTTCCAGATTGAGATTGGTGCGCTGAGAGCGCGGTTTGCAACCGACATCACGCCCGGCAGCCTGTTCCCGGACATTACTGGCAGTAATTCAAACATTAAAGCAAGGCCTTGGGATGATGTTGCAGTGTATGTTCTGACTCCTGTTGCTGATGCTCCAATCATTGCAGCCATCGCTGAGTGCTCTGACTCAGCGTGGAGCATTTCAGCGTCAAGCTCGCCGTTGTTGATGAAGTCAGCGAGCCTTTCCACTATGTGGGTTTGGGGAGTGATGGGGTACATTGGAATAACTTTTGGCTTGCACAGTTTTGCCCCGAGGGCGAGTGCCATGCTTGCTTCTACAACCATTTCTGCCATTTAAATCACTTCTTTTCAAGCTCCATTTTGATGGCTTTTACCGGGCACTCGTTTGCGCATATGCCGCAGCCCTTGCAGTAATCGTAGTCTATTTCAAACTCGCCTTTTTCGTTTTTTTTCACTGCGTTGTCAGGGCAGTACATCCAGCACGTGCCGCATTTAATGCATTTTTGCTGGTCGATAACTGGTCTCATGGCGCGCCAGCCGCCTGTCTTGTTTTTTTTCGTGGAGCCTGGCTCGTGTATTACTGCTCCCTTGTTGAATTTCAGTTCAGCCAATTCATTCACCTTTTGCGGTTTCAAACAGCTTTTTTGCCGCTTGCTTGTTCAACTCCCCGATTTTTGGCTTTTTTGAGAATTCTTGGTCGATTGCCTTGTTTATTGACTCGAGGGAAATCTCGCCAGTTATTGCAGCGAATGCCCCAAGAATAGCAATGTTCACGAATGGTTTTCCAATTACCTCGAGTGCTACCCTGGTTACGTCTATTGTTTTCACTTTTGCTTTTGTGTCAAAGCTGAAATCGCTTGCCCTTTTGTCCGAGTTTATGATCATTATGCCTGAGTCTTTTAGGCCTGACTCGAGCTTTACTGCCTCTGAGAGTGTTGGGTCCAGCACGATTATGTAATCTGGTTCGTAGACGTGCTGCCTTACGTTGATTGGCTTGTCTGAGATCCTGGCAAAGGCTTCAACTGGTGCGCCGCGCCTTTCAACACCAAAGCTTGGGAATGCCTGGCAGTACTTGCCGTCAAAAAAAGCAGCAATTGCAAGAATCTGGGAGCTTGTCACAGCACCCTGGCCTCCGCGGCCGTGAACCCTGACTTCTTTCAATGCCATGATATCATTCAATCTGGCAAAATAATTTAAAACTATGTTTCAAACCTGTGTTTCAGTCAGGTCTTGGCTTGTTTGGCTTTAAAAATTTAGTGATTCCCGGAGTGGCAAGGAGCTTAATGGAAGGCTTTAAAGTGACTTGAAGTTTTTTTAAGCCAGAGAAAGGTCTTATAATCACCCATTTCAATGAGAACCTTTAAGGTGACTTGAAGGCTTGCTTGTTTTTTTTATTTTTTTTGCCTCAAGTTGTACTATGAAGAAGCGAGTTCACATGCTTGTTTCTGGCAGGGTTCAGGGCGTGTTCTTTCGCGCTAATTCAAAGCACTTCGCTGAAAAGCTTGGCTTGAGCGGCTGGGTTAAAAACCTTGAGGATGGCAGGGTTGAAATTGTTGCCGAGGGAGAGGAAGAAGAACTCAGGGAATTCGTTGCATTAGTGAAGCGTGGCCCCATTACTGCAAAAGTGGAAGGGGCAGAGGTTGAATGGCTGCAGGCACGGAGTGAATTCAGCGATTTCAAAATACGTTACTAGCCACGGAAAAAATTCTGGCCTACTACCAATAGCCTCTTTTCTTAGTCCTGGAAAACCTGTAATACAACGCTGTCAGTGAACTTCTTGCCGTTTATTGTGGTTGAAATGTTTATCCTGTAGTTGCCTTCTTTTATGTTTTCCCTTGGCCAGACGAGAAAACTGAGTTTTCTGTTCAGGCCGCTTTCAATTAACTCGATTTTTTCCGAGTCAGAGGACGAAGTGCCGATTATTAGTGCTTGTGAGTCCTCGGCTTCGGCTTTGAGTATCACATTTTTTGCTGTTTCCTGCGTTGTGTTTGTTACAATGACGGTTAACTCAGTGAACCTTTTTTCTTTCAAGTGCAGGGGGTTGTCTTTCAATGTTGCAGCAATTGCTTTTGGTTGAAAGAATGATGAGAACACGAATATCAATGCAATGAGCAGTATGCCCAATAGCACGAGCGCTCCGACAACCTTCAGCTTTGCCTTGCTGAACTCCAACCCGAAACCGAAGTCTCTTTCATACAAGCCCACGCACAGACACCCACTATAATAACCAACCGGGTTTTTTTAATAGTTTTCTTTTTTGTTTTGCTCGGTTGTTTTTCTAGTTTTTGCAGTATTTCTCTAACGGTTCTTTTCTGATTTTTTTGGCTGGGTGAACAACTCAGTGCCCTCTCCTTTCAGGATGCCGCTTCTGACACCCGCGTCAATCCACGCGTGGGCGTAGGAGTAAGAGGCAAGCGCTGTCACCAGGTCGCCTTTGCTGGCATAGTATTTTCCGTCGCTCAGGTAATTGCGCGCCATTTCCAGGAAGTCCTCTGCAATAGCAAATTCCTTTGTGTTGGGCTTTGCAGCAATCTCCACAAGCGAGAGTGCCTTCTCTGTCAGTCTCCCGTACTTTTCTGTTCTCAGCATTAGCTCTTCCAGTGCGCTCATGGAATCTCCTCAGTCAGTTCTGCAAGAGCTTCTTCTTCTTTTTCGTTCAGCTTGCTGCACACGATGAGCGAGGCTGGCAGTGGAAAATCAAGCCAGAGGAGCTTTTCTGCTCTGCCTGAAACAGTTCTCTCTTCCTCCGAGCCAAGTGCTGCGAGAACCACGATTTTGGCTTCTCTTATGGTCTTGTCACTCCTTTTTGACTCGATTTCAAGGAGGAGAGTGAGCGCATCCCTGGGGGTCATTTTCTTCATCGGTGTTATGTCAAGGAGGCAGAGCGTGTGCAACCCAGCTTCAAGGTTTGCTTTAATGTTGTCATAGAATGACTCTGGCTTATAGTTCTCGCTTGGGGAAACAATGCTGACAACCCTGCCAAACTTGTAGGCATTCAAGCCAGTTTTTCCAAGGTAGTTTTGCACTGAAATGCCTGGCACGACACTCCACTGCGCTCCAAGCCTTTCCGCGTCGATTAGGAGTTGGGTGTGTGTTGTGGCAAAGAGGGGGTTTCCGATTACAAGCAAGGCAATGTTTTTTTCAATTGCCCTTGCAAGCCTTTTTGAAAACCCTGTTTCCACTTCCGGCCTGTCAAGCTCTTTCACTTTCTTTCCAGTTAGTGTTTCGAGTTCTTCGAGTTCGCCTGTGGAAAAAGCACTGGTATACCTCTCCATGAAAACCTCGTCGCACTTTTTCAGGGCGGAAATTGCTTCAACTGTGAGTTGCTCTGGTTTCAAGCCAGCCCCAATCAAATAAAACATTTTCCTGCACCCCTAAAAACTGCTCTGGGAACAATTTTGCTTCGAACACAATAAAACATTTTTTCAAACCAGCCCTATTTTGAGAATACTTGCAAGACCTGTTGCAAAGCCAAGTATCATCAAAAACATCTTGATGAAACCCCGGAGGTTTTCTTTTCTTATTTCTTTGTCAACGAAGTTGACTATCACGAGGACCAGTGCAACCTTTAATGTGATGTATAATACTGGGTGCATGCTTATTAACCAGCTTGACAGGGGGTGCTGCTCGGTGAAGCCATAAAAGGTTATGGCAAAGCCTGTGGCAAGGCCATCAATCACCTGCCCTGACACCACAAGCATGTTGAATTGTGTTGCAAGTTTCCTGGTTGCCCCAATCCTTTTTAGGGAATAATAGAGTCCAAAGCTAACTGCAAGAATTGTCACAATCACTGCAATAAACCCTGCCCAGTTCGAGAAGTTAACGAAGAGAAACAACACCAACGGCCCTGAGAAAACAAGGCCAATGCCTGGAAAGGCCCTGCTGAAGGGCGCAATTTTTTTTTCCTCCAGCTTGCGTGATATGGCAAGGCCGATGGCTGTTATTGTGAAGGTCAGCAACCACACTCCCGGCGTGAACGTCCAAAAGCCTGGCGCCAGCGGGTTCAGTGTCTTTGTTATTCCTGGAACTAATCCAGCAGAGTTTATTGCGCGCAGCGCTGTTCCAATGAGAATGTATGGAATGAGCGAGGCGCAGAACCAGTAGTTAAATTTTATTCCTTTCCTGTCAAGCAATGGGAATATCACAAAGAAAGCCAGCCCTATTAGTATTGTGCCATAAACCGCAGTGTTCACGGCATTGTAGCCCTGCACTGAGGAGTCAACCACTGGCCTCACGAAGTACTCGTAAATAAAGCCATTCAAGTAGTCCATTAGTAGACTTTAAACTGTTAACACTTTTAATACCTGTTGTGGCTCTCTGAAATCAAATCGCCTTTTTCACTTCGAAATCCCAGTTAACTCTTAAGGCATTTTGTGGTTCTTTTTTTGTTATCAATAGACTTTAAACTTTAACAGTTTTAATATGTGCTATGGCTTTGGCTCTTTCTATCAATAAGAAGAAGGGTGAGAAAACCAGGCTTTTGCTCCTGCAAAACAGCTTGCTTGACACTACAAAGAGGCTGAGAACAGAGGGCAACAGCATTCTTTTTCCGCTTAAGAGAATGCCCACCCTGGCAGAGCAAAGAGGTCTCAGGGAAGCCGTTGGCTTGTTTAGTTTGAAGCGCTCTGGTTTTCAGGAGAAAAAGCTAAAGCCGCGCTCGCTCGAGGAAGCCTTGACTGGAGCACTTTCAAGCGAGGAACTATCCGGGCTCGTTACATCCTTCGATGTAATTGGAAAAATTGCCCTCATTCTCGTTCCAGACAACCTTTTGGCAAAAGAGAAAACCATTGCCAGGGCCTTGCTCGAAGCAAACCCGCAATTGGAAACGGTTGCCAGGATTCTTGGCGGGCACGAGGGCACTTTTCGCGTGAGGCCGATGAAAGTGATTGCTGGCAGGAAAAAGCTTGAAACACTGCACACCGAGTGGGGCTGCAGGTTCAGGGTGAAAGTCGGCAAGGTGTTTTTTTCACCGCGCTTGAGCCACGAGCGCGCGAGAATCTCTTCACTGGTAAAAAAGGGAGAAAGTGTTGGTGTGTTTTTTGCTGGCGTTGGGCCCTTTGCGATAATCTTCGCAAAGCACTCAAAGGCAGCGAAAGTGTTTGCAGTTGAGTTGAATCCAGTGGCATGCGAGTTGTTGAATGAGAATATCCTCCTGAACAAGTGTGAAGGCAAAGTTGTTCCGTTTGAGGGGGATGTGAAAGAGGTTGTACCAGCAAAGCTCAGGGAAAAGTGTGACAGGGTTGTAATGCCATTGCCAAAGGGAGCAGAGCACTTCCTTGAAACAGCCTTTGCTGCCCTCAAGCCCGGGGGCGGAGTGATTCACTTTTACCAGTTCGTGGAAAAAGAAGACCTGTACTCTAAGCCAATCGGGTTGCTTCGCGAGACAGCCAAAAAGTTTGGCCGAAGAGTAAGAATCCAGAACAGGAAAATCGTGAGGAGCTTTTCCCCGAGCAGGGTGCAGGTTGTCATTGATGCGGAAGTTAGCTGATTGCATTCGTTTGCTTGCCAGGTCAGTTGCCCGCTGTGAAATGATTACATTGTCCTGAGTATTCCAGTTATTCTGACCTGAATAAAGCTTCCTCTTCTTTCATTTGTTGTTCTTGAAAGCCTTTTTTCCAGTCTTTCAATCTCTTTAAGCTTGGCTTCTCTTGCCTTGTAGAGGAATTCAGCTGTTGCTCTGACCTCGGCTTTTTTGCATGGCTGTTTATGCTCCTAGGCATTCCTTTTAAATGCCTTTTTTTCTCTTATTATTTCCTCTTTTGAGTTTGTTTTAGTTGTTTGATTGGAGGTTTTTTGATATGGAGAAAGGAACGGCTTTAGTGTTTTTGGGCGCGCCTGGCGCGGGAAAGGGCACGGTGATAGGGTTTATTTCGAAGAGGTTTCCTCTCGAACAGGTTTCAACCGGTGACCTGATCAGGGCAAGAGTGAAAGAAGATGAGGAGTTCAAGGCACAGGTGCAGGAGCTGATGAACCAGGGAAAGCTTGTGGGAGACGAGGTTGTGGAAGAACTGTTAAAAAAAGCAGTTGAAAGCATTCCGCTCGAAAAAGGGCTTGCACTGGATGGTTACCCGCGCACCCTGAGACAAGCCGAGCGCTTGAGCGAACTGCTGCCGGAGTTCAACCGCGAGCTGAAACGCGTTATTTACCTGAACGTTTCAGACGAAACTGTCTTGAAGAGGCTTGGTGGAAGAAGGCAGTGTCGCAAGTGCGGTGCAATCTACAACGTTGTTGGCATGAAGCCAAAGGTTGAGGGCATTTGTGACAAGTGCGGGGGAGAGCTTTACACGAGGGAAGATGACAAGCCTGAAGTGATAAAAAAGAGACTGGAAGAGTACAGGGCAAAGACCTCTGCGTTGATTGATTTCTATCGCGGGAAGGGCTTGTTGTTCGAGGTTGACGCAAACCATGAAGCAGTTGAGTCAGCGGAGAAAATCATAAGGGAGCTTGGGTGGGAGTAGCCATTGCCGTGGTTGCTCCTGTAATGGTTTGGTGGGATTAATTGCTTTATGTCTTGCTTGCCAGAACTGCTTTTCTGGGGGGAGAATAGTTGCTTGTTGTCGTGTTTGGCTTGCCTGGAACTGGAAAAACGTTTCTTGCAAGAGAGCTTGCCCACGAGCTCGGGCTTGTGCACATCAACACTGATAATACGCGGAGGAAAATCCTGAAAAGGCCTGGTTACACTGACAAGGAAAAAGAGCTCGTGTATGACAAGATGTTCGAGTTTGTCCTGGATTACCTGCGCAGGGGAAAAGGTGTGGTGGTGGATGGCACTTTTTACAGGGAAGAGTTCAGGGAAAAGCTTAGGAAAATTGCAAGGGAAGCCAACACAAAGCCGGTTTTTGTTGAGCTAACAGCGCCAGAGGCTGTGGTGAGGAAGCGAACAATTGAGAGAAAGAAGCGTGGCTCTGAGAGCGATGCAGATTTCTCTGTTTACGGGAAAATCAGGCAGGAATTCGAGCCACTCAAAGAACCGCACTTGGTGATAGATTCAACCGCGGCATTGTTAAAACAGGTTGAAAGAGTGCGTTTTCACTTGCAGAGGCTTGGGAAATGAATTTAAGGGAAGAGTTGCAGAAGCCAGAAGCATTCCCTTTTCCTGTTAGCTCGGTTGCACTGACTGAAACCCACATCTCCCTGGTCTTCCTTGCCGGAAGCCTTGTTTACAAGGTTAAAAAGCCGGTGAAGTTTTCATTTCTCGATTTTTCAACGCTTGAGCTGAGAAAGAAGTACTGCGAGCTCGAAGTAGAACTGAACTCAAGGCTTTCCCCCGAAATATACCTCGGCGTTGTGCCAATAACAAGAGAAAGCGGCTCGCTGAAATTTGAGGGCAGGGGCAAAGCAGTGGAGTACGCGGTGAAGATGAAGCGCTTGCCGGCAGCCAGAAAGATGGATGTGTTGTTGCGCAAAGGAAAGGTTACAGTGAGGCAGGTGGAAGAGCTTGCCGAAGTCGTTGCAGGGTTTCACTCCCACATTCCAGTTGTGAAGGACAGGGCTATTTTCTCACCAGAGCACTTAAAGGAATTGTTCAATGACATTTCAAGCGTGCGCGGTGTTGTGGAAACCGAGCTGGGAAAGGGAAAAGAAGTTGATGAGCTAATAATGTGCTCCAATGCATTTATCGAAAAAAGCATTTCATTGCTACGTGAAAGGCAGTCAAGCGGCTTCATTCGAGAGTGCCACGCTGACCTTTACTCGAGCAACGTTTTCCTGCTCGAAAAGCCTGTTGTGTTCGACTGCGTTGAGTTCAGCGACGAGTTTCGCTTTACTGACACTGCAGCAGATGTTGGCTTTATGGCAATGGACCTCGATGCATTCAATGAACCAGGGCTCGCGCGAGCGTTCACAAAACGGTATGTGGAGAAAAGCCGTGATTTTCAGCTTGAAAGGCTCCTCCCGTTCTATAAGTGCTACCGTGCAAACGTAAGAGCAAAGGTTGCTGGCTTGAGGTTAATGCAAAAACCAGGAAAAAAAGAAAAAATTTCGCTAGTTGACGAATTAAACAAGTACTTAGGGCTTGCTTTGCGGTACTCTGAGCTCTTTTAGGGCTTGCTTTGGCTGCTTTTTTTGGCTTTTTCTTGGCTTAAACCTGAAACCCTTTAAATTGTTTTGTTACTGTATTGTTTTGCTTTTTTAAAAGGTGGTTTTTGTGGAGTTTAACGTTAAAGACTTTGATTCCTGGAGAGAGGGAAGGAAAAAAATCGATTATGCTGCTCAGCAAATGCGAGCATTGATGGAGGTAAAAAAGCGCTTTGAGAAGGAGAAGCCCCTGAATGGTTTGAGGGTTGGATTGGCCTTGCATGTTACAAAGGAAACAGCAAACCTTGTGAGAACGCTTATGGCAGGGGGGGCGGAAGTGGCAATAACCGGCTGCAACCCTCTTTCGACACAGGATGATGTGGCTGCAGCGCTCGCCAAGGAAGGAGCCAATGTTTTTGCCTGGCGTGGTGAGACACGCGAGGAATACTACGAGAACCTTAACAGGGTGATTGACTTCAAGCCGCAGGTAACAATTGATGATGGCTGTGACCTGGTCAGCGAGATCCACACAAACCACAAGAAGCTAATTTCAAAAATAAAGATTGGAACAGAGGAAACCACTACCGGCGTAATAAGGCTTCGGGCAATGGAAAAAGACCACGCTCTCAAATACCCGGTTATTGCGGTTAACGACAATTTCACCAAGCACTTGTTCGACAACTATTACGGCACAGGCCAAAGCACGCTTGACGGCATAATGCGTGCCACCAACACGCTTTACGCTGGCAAGACAGTTGTGGTGTGTGGCTACGGCGACTGTGGCAAGGGCGTTGCAGGGCGCGCTCGTGGCCTGAACGCGAACGTTATCGTGACAGAGGTTGAGCCATTGCGTGCGCTGCAGGCAAAGATGGATGGCTTCAGGGTCATGCCGCTCATAAAAGCTGCAGAGCTTGGGGATATTTTCATAACTGTCACAGGCGACAAGAGAGTCCTTGGAAAAGAGCACTTTGCCAGGATGAAGAGCGGTGCAATCCTTGCAAACGCTGGTCATTTCGATGCAGAGATTGATGTCAAGGCTTTGAGAAGCCTTGCCATTAAAACAACGGTTGTGAGGGAAAACCTCGAGGAATTCAGGCTCCGCAGTGGCAAAAAACTCTACCTCTGCGCTGAGGGCAGGCTCGTTAACCTTGCAGCAGCAGAAGGCCACCCCAGCGAGGTAATGAGCCTCAGCTTTTGTGGGCAGGCGCTGGCAGTAGAGTACGGCGTGAAAAACAGGCTGAAACCAGCGGTTCACGTGCTTCCCCCTGAAATAGACAACGAGATTGCAAGGCTGCAGTTAAAGGCAATGGGCATTGAAATAGACGAGCTTACACCCGAGCAAAAGAAGTACCTGAGTTCTTGGAGGGAAGGAACCTAATTGGAAAAACCTGAGGGAACAATTGATGCCAAAGCCCAACAAACTTACCCAATCATTAAGAGAACTAAAACAGGCAAGGTAACTGGCAGGAAGACCGTTGTATCAAAGCGTCCTTCTGTCAGGGAGCAGATTGAGAGCTGGCTAGATGCATCTGAGCTGGAGATGGCTTGGGCGAAGAAAGTCGGTGGAAAGTTAGAACCAGCCGTAGTCAAAAATGGTTCGCCGGAAAAAGCATTTATTGGGTATTTGTTGGGTCGTTCAATAAATGTGAGGGCTAAGGGTTCTGCTTGGACTTGTATAAACAAAGAATCCCATTTCATGCTTCACACTCACATAACCAGTCTGGAATACCCTGGTCTCATTGGCGCTGGTGTGCCAAGTCCACAGGATCTGATTGCATTTCACTCTTACTTGAAGAATGGGCTCGTGAGAACTTCTGTGATTGTGCAAATTGGCACAGACGGCAGGGTAAAAGGATACACTGTTTTCAAGCTTAACCGCAAAATAGAAATAAAAAAAGACCCCCCTAAAACCCTTAAGAGTATTCGTGAAAAATTTCAAGACGCTTTTTTCAATAAGTTATTGAATTTTAGTCGGCGTTTCGCAAGCCTCAAAGACAAAGAGACTCTCGCAAGCTATTTGAAAGAATTGTCCCACTTGGGGTTCAGGTTGCGCTTTGTTCCGATGAAGGGTTATTTTTTCAACAAGCGAACCGGAAACTTTGAGAAACTAAAACCAGGTGCTCTGGCTCGCACTGGGCACGCTTCTCACAAAAGAAGAAAGGAAAAGTGAGGGGGAATCACTTGATTGATTCCCATAGAACGCGGTCTGAGGAATTTATTACTATTCCCTTGTCTGTTATGTTGAATGGGTGGATTGTTTTTGAGTGGTTTGTTCCACGCATTTTCTTGATAAAAATGCTCCTGTGTGGGGGCGTGAAGTAGAGTGCTATTACTCCGTCTGTGATGAACTCTTCAACCCCAAGGGATGAGAACTCTCTTCTTCCACCGCGCGTTTCGGTTGTGAGCAGGGTCGTGCAGTCAAGGTTTTTGAGGCGGTCAACAAAGGAAAACAAGAGACTTCTCACAAGACCTGGGTTGTCAAACCAGACTCCAAATGCTGAAACCGAGTCAATCACGAGCCTCTTGGCTCCAATCTCTTTTGCCATCTGCGATATAACGTTTAATTCTTCGTCAATCCTGTCTTCAACCGATTCTTTTTTCTTTGTGTGGCCAATGTTGAGCCTGTAGGTTTTCATTAGGTTTTTTTCCTGTAACTCGCGAATATCCCAGTTGAAGTTCTGCATGTTCCAAATAATGTTTTTGAGGTTTGTTTCAATGCTCACGTAAATGCCTGGTTCCCCGTAAAGCTTTCCGCCGTTGTAGATGTATTGAGTTGCCAGGATTGTTTTCCCTGTGCCACTGCCTCCAGATATTAGCACAGAGCTTCCCTCCGGAATGCCTCCTTCAATTAAAGCATCAAGTCCTTCAACTCCTGTTTTAACCCTGTTCATTTAATCTCACCCATTATTATTAACACTCCCCATTTAATAAATTTTTCCATGCTTTTCGATTGGTATCCAGGTAACTGGAAAGGATTAAATAGCAGGTTTGCCTATTAATAAAACAGTGCTTTTGTGCTTGGAGCAGAATTAATGTTGCCTGGCAGTGGAGCTTTGAATTGTTGCTGTTAAAGAGCAAGGCATTAATTGCTTGGATTGTTTTTTTGAAGCAGTGAGCGTGGTTTTGTGAATGAAGTGCAGGAAATTGACCTTGTTTCGCTCATCGAAGAGCCAGCCTGGAAGATAATTCTCTTGGAGCTCGTGAAAAAGGAGAAAATGGATGTCTGGGCAATTGACCTGGTGAAGCTCTCCCAGAGCTACCTTGAGAGGATTAGGGAAATGCAGTCCTCCAGCCTTCGCATTCCAGCCAATGCGATTCTCGCGTGTGCAATCCTTCTCAAGCTGAAGAGCAAGGCAATCTCTTTTTCGTTCCTAAAGCCAGAGAAAGAGCCAGAGCTCTCAGAGGAGGAAATAAGGAGAGTGAACGAAATGCTTCCAGAGCTCACTCCCTTGACCAAGGTCAGGGAAAGCACTGTTTCCCTTGACGAACTCATGCAACAGATTGAAGCAGTAATTGAAAAAACAAAACAGCGTTCGATGAAGCTCAGGAAGGCTGGCAGGGAGGAATATAGGCCGCGTTTTGTTGTTCCCGCATTCGATGAAAAAGACATTGCTCAAAAAATCGAGGAGGTCTTTGAGCGCGTTAACGAGAAAGCAGACCGCGAGGGATTGGTGCTTTTCTCTGACCTGGTTGAAGAGAACACGCCTGCTGCAATCGTTGACACGTTTGTTCCGCTTTTGTTTCTTGCAAACAAGCAGCGCCTCTCGCTCTGGCAGGAATCCTTCTTTGGTGAAATATTTGTTTCGCTTCCAAAGCCAGGGGTATAACTGTTTTCTCTTTGTGCTGGGCTGCTTTCGGGCAGTTTTTTTTACTTTTTGGCTTTTGCTGGCTTGTAAACAATTGTCCTGTAGGGATAGGGAATTTCAATGCCTTCCTTGTCGAAGCGCTTTTTGATGCTTTCCCGCAAGTCACAGGTCATCTTGAAACCCTCTGCATAGTCTCTTGCCCAAAAGTAGAGCTTTAATACAACAGAGGACTCTCCAAACCTAACCAAGCGAACTTTTAGTGGTGTTTTCTTGTTTATTATGCTGCTCCCTTCAGGGGGGTTGAAAAAGTTCTTGTGCTTTTTTGCCTCTGATAACATGATTTTTTTTGCCTTGTTTATGTCAGAGTCATAGCTTATGCTCATCTCCACACTCATCAGCACTTTTTCATCCGTGAGGCTGTAGTTTGTTATTGTATCCCTGCTTATAACCGAGTTTGGCACAACGAGGCGCTTGTTTTCCCATGTTTTTATGATAGTGTGCCTGAGAGAAATATCCTCCACTCTTCCAAGTGTTTTCTTGAATTCAACCCTGTCCCCTACCCTGAACGGCTGGTAGATTGCGATGAGTATCCCGGCAATAATGTTTGAAAGCGTCTCCTGGGCTGCAAACCCCAAGACAATTGCTGAGAACCCAACGCCTGCAAGCAAGGAAAGACCATAGCTTCTCAGCTCCGGTATAGAGTTAGCAATTATTAAAAGAGCGGTGATGTAAATAGCAGAACTGAGAAGGCTTTGGGCTATTGAGAGTCTTGTCTTGTCAACCTTCAACTCTTTCACTTTGCCGATTTGTTCCAGCCACTGCTTTAAGAACCTTGACAGTATCTTGGAAACAAGCATTGCAATGAGGAACAAGAAAAGTGCATTAAACACCCAGTAATAGTTTGATAGCTGTTTCCAGACATCTTCCCCGAATGTTCTGAGGGACGCAAAATAAAAAAATGCAACCAATGCACTTAGCGCAAGAAAAAAACTCCAGAAAAAAACCGAGAAATCCCTTTTTCCCCTCAATGAAATCATGCAATAAATAGCATCAAAATTATTAAAAAAGATGTTCAGCACATATTTCGTGTTACAAGCACTGTTTAGTGCAAACTGGGCGCCAGGTTTAAAGCTTCGCCTGCGTTCACTCGCACAGAAGGCTTTTGGTGCAAGAATGAACTCTTATAAGTGCAAGGTTCTTGAAATAGAGCGTTTCGCGGAAAAAGAAAAAACCTCTTACCTGATAATTCGAACGAAGAAGCCAAAGGGCTTTGATTACAAGGCAGGGCAGTTTGTCCTCCTCGGGCACCCAAAACTAAAAGACAGGTTTAATCCAGGGCAACCCTTGTTCAGGCCATACTCTCTTGCTTCTGCGCCGCACATGCCCTTCCTCGAATTTGCCATAGCTGTATCGTGCACCCATGGCTTAACAGAGTTTTTATCAGAGCATCTGACCCCCGGAGACAAGCTTGTGATAAACGGTCCTTACGGTGACTTTCTCCACCGCTCTAAAAGGGAAAAAATTGTCTTCATCACAACAGGCGCAGGCATTGCCCCTGCAATGTCCATGGTTCGTGATCTGATGTTCAAGGCCTCAAAAAAGGTAATACAGTTCTTTTACGGCTTTCACTCCTGTGACCAGTTTCTCTACAAAGAAGAACTGTACAAGTACATGAATGAAAGGGACAACTTTTTTCTTTTCCCAACATCGTTCAAGGAGGGGCCCTGTTGCTGGAATGGCACGTGCGGTTACATCCAGCCCATAGTTGAAGAAGCGGGTTACCGTGATGAAAACACCCACTTTTATGTGTGCGGCAGCCCTGGCTCGGTGGAGGCAACATTTTCAGTGCTTGAAAAAATGAACGTTCCAATGGAAAAAATATTCCACGAGGCTGGCAAGAGATGAGAGAGCTGAAGTTTGCAACAGCCGGAATTCCCCTCTCAACACAGCCCCGTGAGACGCTTAATGGCATAAAACGCGTGAAAGAGCTTGGCTTGGCTGGAATGGAGCTCGAGTTCGTGAGAAACGTGAACGTTTCAGAACAGCTTGCACTCAAAGCAAAAGAGCTCGCCCACAGCCTTGGCGTAACGCTCACCTGCCATGGCTCATATTTTATCAACCTGAATTCAGCTGAAAAAGAGAAGCGCGAGGCAAGCATTCAGAGGATTCTCGCAGCAGCGAGGCGCGCACGGCAGTCTGGCGCATACTCGCTCACATTCCACGCGGCCTTTTACCAGAAGACAGACCCAAAAGAGGCATATGAAAACGTTAAGGAATCCCTCGGCAAAATAGTTGAAATACTTAAATCAGAAAGCAACAAGATATGGGTCAGGCCAGAGACAACAGGCAAGCCAACACAGTTTGGCACGCTGGAAGAAATAATTGCACTCTCAGAGGAGCTCCCCCAGCTAATGCCATGCATTGATTTCTCTCACTTGCACGCGCGCTCGAATGGAAAAATGAACTCATACAAAGAGTTTTCCTCTGTTTTTGAAAAATTGGAAGCTGGTCTTGGAAAAATGGCCCTAAAAGAAATGCACTGCCATGTCTCAGGCATTGCCTACTCGGAGAAAGGCGAACGCAATCACTTAAACCTGAAAGAAAGCGACTTCAATTATGTAGAATTGCTTCGTGCTTTTAGGGACTTCAATGCTGCGGGTGTTGTTGTCTGTGAGAGCCCGAGTATTGAGGGAGACGCCCTTCTTTTAAAAAGCGAATACTCAAAACTGGTTTGACTAAACCATAAGATTAAAAACCACAATTTACAATAAATCTTTTTACTGTTGCCTTCTTGGTGTGGTTAATGGAAAAGCTTAGAGAACTTGTCAGGGTTGCAAGGAGCTGGGATGAAAACAAGGAACTCATTGAATCAGCCCTTTTCATGGCGCCAGGGTCCCTTGAGCTTGGGGACATTGCAAAGATTGTGAACACGAGCAATAAAAAGCATGTTGAGGAAATGCTTGCAGAAATAATGTCCGAGTACAATAATGGGTCGCGCGGCATCGAGGTTGTTTGCCAGGACGGCTGTTACCAGATGAGAGTAAAGCCAGTTCACCTTGAGAAAGTAAAACATCTTGCCCTCAGGGCAGAGATGCCAAGGAGTGTGCAGCGAACACTTGCACTGATCGCCCTCAAGGAACCAATAAAGCAGTCACTCGTTGTAAAGTACAGGAATGTCAAGGCATACGATCATTTAAAGCTCTTGCTTGAACAGGGCTTTATTCGCAGGGAACCAGCTGGCAGGACCTACATTGTCCGCACTACTTCAAAATTCAAAGAGTACTTTGGTGAAATAAAGCCAAGGGAGATGCAGGAATGAAACCTGGCTTTTTTACTGCTTGGCTCCTTGTTTTCGGCGCTGTTGTGTTTTTCTTTCCTGTTCTTTTTGCAGAAACTCTCCCGGCTGTTCCAGTGTGTGAAAGCGGCGAAGAGGCTTTTCATGGTTTTGGTTTTGACCGTCTTTTCCTTGAGTGGGACTCGAACTCAATAACTAGCACAGCCTGTGATGCTGGCGATGGGAATAACACAACAGGATATTTTTGCGACGCTTCACAGTTTAGCGTAATGCTCTTCAAGCGCTTTGAGGAATTCAAAGAAAAAGTGAACAGTTTTGTCTCAGACCTAAACGAAGAAGAAAAACAAAGCCTTTTTTCTGTACACAGCCTTCAAGGAGTTGAAGAGAAAACCGGCATAAACGCTGACCTTAACGCCTTTCTCTTAAAGGATAATTACTCGCACCAGTTTGTGGAAGACTTTGACGCTTACTACGGGAGCCACTTTTTTTCAAGCTCGCCAATTGACATCTCAAAGTGGGTTTTTTTTAACACTCCCAGGAAAAGTGGTCTTTACCGCGTGAAACTGGACTTAAACAGCCTTTACTTTGATGGAGAAAAATTCTGGTTTTCAAAAGCCCTTAAGGTGAAATTTGAACTCTCTGAATCCCTTGCAGACATTGATGAAAGGCAGCATTCCCATTATTCAAAAAACAAGTGGCTTGCCCTGCCCTTTGATGCACTCATTGGTTTGGGAAAGCGCGACTATGGCTCTTCTCTCCAGGGCAAAGCCTTCTACCTCAACGACCATGCCAAGTTTTCCAGTGCTTCTGGCGCAATTGCTGCTCTGAATGTAGAGTGGGGCAAGAGCTATAATGATACTGCTGCAGGAATTGTCTTCGGGCTTGGCGCGGGAGAGGATTCAAATCATTACTACCTCAAGGTAAACGATTCAACCCCTGTTGTGCTTTCAATGTATTCCCCTGGTTCGAACAAGGAGAGGTTTTACTACTCGCTCAGCGATGCAACCGGAAAGCCTTTCCCAATGTCTTTTTTTGGCGAGCGCCAGTTTTTGTTCACGTGGAAGAGCAAGGCGGGGGAACAGTTTGATTACTTCTCAGGGCAACAGCTCCCCCGCGGGCTAAAGTGCAGTGGGTGGAATGATCCAATTCCTGCAGCTGTACTTGAAACAGAATCCCCTGGGTTTGAAAGCCCGGTGGCATATTTTGCACTGGCTTTTCTTCCAAGGGAAACAGCCATTTCCCTTCAATGTGTTTCCAGCAAGGCAATTTTCACGCTTGCTTCCTATGACAGCCAAGGGCTTGGCAATTATCAAACAGTGACTGTCCTGCCAGGCAAGTGGCTTTCCGGAAAGAGCCTTCTTAAGCCAGTGCCCTGGCGTGAAAGGCTTTCCTTAAAGGCAGCGTTTGAAGAAGTTAAAAAAGAGAACATGTGTGTTCTTGCAAACAACAAAGCAATACTGCTTTCCTGGAACAGTGGTTTTTTCAGGGAAAAAAGCAATGGTTTAATCCAGGCAGCCCAGATCACTCCCAGTTCTCTCGAGCTGTGCAAGCTCCAGCCAGGCGACGTCCTCCAAGTAACAAACAAAAAGATCCGCGAGGACGCTGCAAAGCTTTACTGGTGCAGGGACAAAGCAGAGTGCAAAAACGAGGGCGGTTACACTTTTTATGGCAAGAGCTTTGACCCCTGCAGTGACAGCAGCCAGTACTGCTGTTACAAGCCAACTGCTGGCAGCACCAAGCCAGTTGTCGCACCGGAATCCGAAAAAGAGTGCCTTGCCCAGCCCATGAGCCTCGAATTTGACTATGGAGAATATGGTACTCCGGGCCCGGAGTTCATTGAGGAAATACTCCGCACATGGCCCGGCATTCCCTCTTATGCACTTGAAGACAACAGGCTTGGTTGCAGGAAAGGTGAGGAGTACAAGTGCAGCATTGGGGAAGCGTTTGTTTACTTTAACACCCAGCCATGGCGCTACAGGCTTGGTGATGGCTCGACTTTCATAATGAAAAAAAAGTTCGATCCCTTAATTCCGCTGGCTTTTTTTAGCTATGAGTCAAAGATGGGGGTTGACCCAAGGTTTGACAGGCGCAGGAAATCCATTGGAAACATCGAGCAAAAGTCGGGCGAGGCTGGCAGAATTCAGTCAACCCTTTGCACTAACCCGGTTTTTGGAAGGTTTTGCGGCTATAAGTACTGGTGGGAGTCAGTTCGGCACTGGGCCTGGCTCATGGAAGCAAACTATGCAAGCGGGGGCAGGAGCAGCATCAGGGACATACTCTACAAGTATGCTCCTCCCAGCGAGAATGATACTGAGGCGTACATTAAAAACGTGAAGAGGCGGGTTTGCCACTGGCGCGAGCTCTGGAAAGAATACAGGGACAGGCAAGGCGAAGAAACTCTTGCAACAGCTCTTAGGCTTCCAAAAATAAGAATCCCCCTGTTTAAGGCACCAAAGTGGTTCACTAAGAGGATTCCGCAGATAACCAGCTTTGTTAAGAAATACGCCATGTTCTGGTCCTGGGACAAGGACAACGATGGCATTCCTGATATCAGCGACAAGTGCCCAAACCAGCGTGAAACTTTTAACAGGTACAATGACAAGGATGGCTGCCCTGATACTGTCACCCAGGACTACCGCTCTAAAAGAATCAGCTCTTTCAACAATTCAATAAAGGGAAAGAGGGTTATTTTGTTTGTGCCAAGCGATTTTGACCAGTCAGAGAACGCAAAATTCAAGAACAGTGCAGAAAAATACTTCAACAAGTTCCTTGAAATATCCGGGCTTGAGAAGACTGCTGCCAGTGGAAGCCTTGTAATGGTTGCAGGCAACGTCTTGGACTATGAGAGCGTTCCTGCCTGCAGGAGTGTCAGGACAACTCGCTCGATGACCTCTCTATCAAATGACCGCGTGCTGGGAAATACGCGGCAGTTCTGGCTTGACTTGGACAAGTGTGGCAGGGACTACCTTAGAAAAATGTATGGAACCCTGCCCCCTTACAGGAACTACAGGGTTGTTGCCTTAATTAACAGCAGTGGAAGGCTTTGGATTAAGGACAGGGGTGGCGAGTTTGCAATCGGGGGCCTATCAGAGCTCGGGCGCAGGGAGCCAAAAAACCACGCTCTCTCGCGCATGAGCGCGCGTGTTGTTTCGCACGAGCTTGGGCACACTTTTGGCTTTGGCGAGCAGTACAGTTCGCTTGCTTACACCAAGCAGGCAGGAATATACCGCCTCAAAAACTATTACGCTGGCCCGCTGCAGTTGTATGAGAATTTTTCAAGGTTTAATGCATCGTGGCTTTACAATGTGTACCCAAGGGCCTCCAAATACTACCCTGTTTGCCTTTACAATATTAACAATAAAAAAACGAACTGCCCGGATAGAACACAGGCCTCGGGTGATTACTCTATTGACTGCAGTGGCAGGATTATTTCCTCGTCTCCTTTTGGCGAGAAAAGAAGTGTTATGGGCCCTGAGATGCCGGCAGATTTTGGTTTTGACTGCTATGAAAAAAAGGCAATAATCTCTCAGTGGGGAAGGTAAAATGAAGAATTGGTTTTTTGCAGCATTGCTTTTTTCAATTTTGTTTTTTTTAGCTCCTGTAATTGCCCAGGATGAAAATGAAACCCCTGTTGTCCAGGCCAGGGTTACAGTAATTGACGGAAACGTGAACGTGGATGACATCCAGCTGGTTTACGGTTATCCCACTGAAAGCCAGCCGAGAGGCAGGCACATGGCCCAGGTTCTTGACAGGCAACTCTCTGAATTGTACCATTTAAGGTTTTACCTGGAGGAATCCTTTCCAACGATCCCTGAGTCGGTTCCAAGAAAGGACCTAAACACCTACTTTGAGGACATGGGGAGCACTTGGGAGGCAACTCTCTACTTTCCATTCTTTGAAGATGCAGAGTTTATTGCAATTGGCTCGGGTGATGGAAACCTTATGGCTTTTGTTGGCTTAAAGGAAGAATTATGCAACCATGACGGCAAGTGCAATGGAAACGAGAACTTTTTGTCATGCAAGGGTGACTGCCCGCTCAACAAGACCGACAACTACTGTTACCCCCAAAAGGACGGCGTGTGCGACCCGGACTGCATCCAGGGGCTTGACCCGGATTGCACCAAGAGCACGAGTGGCAATGAGGGCAAGCAAACAGGCTTGTCCTTACAAGAATACTACTTTGTTGGATCCGTTCTTGTAATTGGTGCCTTTATTGTTGTCTATCGCGTTGTTGTAAAAGGAAAAAAGCACTCAAAGCGCTGACATGGTTTCACAGCTGTTCATTTTTCCAGTTCTGCAAGGGCTTCTTCTGCGTGTTCTTTCATGACGGTCCTGCTTGCCATGCTTTCTGCCTTTAATCCAGCGAGCCTGAGGGCATGCAATGCAAACCTGACATCCCCTGCTTCAAAGGCTCTTTCCTCCACTGCCTCAATTGCTGCCTTGCTCCACGTGTCCTCGTAAAAAGCGTACTTTCTTCTCTCGCGGATTATTCCAGCCATTTCTTCCCTTGAATATGGCCTGAAAATTATTTCTCTTGCAAGCAGCCTTGAGCGAATTCTTTCATCTAAGCCGGCGAGAAAGTCCTCGTTGTTCGAGATGAGAATTAACACTTTTTTCTTGAATTCTTCCAGTGCAGAGTAGAGAAAGCCATGTTCTTTTGCCTTGTCAATTTCGTCAAAGCAGAGTACAACAGGTCTTTCGCCGGAGCGCAAGAGGATTTTTCCAAGCATTCCCGTGGGAGTCATTTCACTGCTCTTTGGGAGTCTCATTTGCGAAAGGATTTCCTCGAACACTTCCCTTGAAGTCGAGTGCGTCCAGCAGTTTATGTAGAAAACAAGAATGTTTTTTGTTTCCTCTCTGAGGTCCCGGAGGACTTTTTTTACTGCATGTGTTTTGCCAATCCCGGCTTTTCCTGTTATGAAAATGTTGCGCCCGCTTCCCCCAGCACAGAGTGGTTTGAGCGTGCTCGCGATTTCTTTCATTTCGCCTTCCCTGAATGGGAGCAGTGGCGGAACAAAGTCTGGTTCCAGCGAATCCGGGTTTGAGAATATTGACTCGTCTTCTCCCAGTGAGCCGAGTTTTTCCAAAGAATCACTCCTTGAGACCATGGCCTGAGACAACTATTACTGCCTCGTCTTTCAAGCCAAGCTTTTTTGCCCCAGCGAATGCAACCGCTCCGCTTGTCTCAGAGTGAATGCCTTCTAAGGCAAGCTCTTTTTTTGCCTTTAATATCTCTTTATCGCTTACATCTATCGCCTCTCCCTTGCTCATGTGAATTGCGTAGAGTGCTTCTCTTCCATCGAATGGGTTGCCGCAGTTGATTGCTGTTGCAACTGTTCTGGGGTTTTTTAAGGGCTTTATTCTTTCGCCAGTGGCCCATGCTTTCACAACCGGGTTGCACTTTGATGCCTGCACCCCGATTATTTTTGGCATTTCATCTATCAGGCCGACTTTTTTGAAGTCATGGAGTGCCTTGTATGTTGAGTAAATGAGCGTGCCATTCCCAATCGGGCAGACCATATATTCAGGGCACTCGAACCTGAGCTGTTCTATTGCCTCGAATGCAACACTCTTCTGGCCCTCTGTCCTGTAAGGGTAGTCCCCTACAAGGTAATAGCCTTTTTTCTTTCTTAGAACCCGGGTTTTTTCAACTGCTTTTTCATAGCTGCCGTTCACGATTGTTACCCTTGCTCCAAGTTCTCTCATTTGCTTTACTTTCACCCTTGGGGCAAAGCTTGGAACGAAAATGCTGGCTTTAATGCCGGCTCTGGCAGCGTAGGCTGCAACGCTTGCCCCCATGTTTCCGGTGGAAGCACACAGCACTTGTTTTTCCCTGAACTCGAAGGCCTTTGTTATCTCCACTGCTGAACCACGGTCCTTGAACGAGCCGGTTGGGTTTGTTCCCTCGAACTTGAAGAGAAAGTTTGGGTAATCCCTTGACTGGATGAGCGGCGTGCCTCCCTCTCCAAGGGACACAATGCTTTCCTTGCTTTCTATTGGGTAAAAAGCCGCGTACTTCCAGTGCGATGGCGGCAGCGAGAAGAATTCCTCTTCTTCACTGAGCTGTTTTCTGATGTCATGGTAGTCGTATTCGAGGTCAAGCGAGTAACCGCACTCCTCACACTCGAATATTTTCCTGAGCGGCGAGTACTTTTTTCCACAGTTAAAGCACCTTATGCTTTTCACTTTCATTTCATTCCACCATACTGTCTGTTTTATTTTTTCAATTTTTTTTCCAGGTTATTCTCCTTGAATTCAACCAAGTATTTCCTTTGTTGTGCTTTAAAACTGTTTCTCTTCTTGCAGCATCATTTCTCTTTTTCGAGTATTGCTGTTTTCCCGGTGTACAGTTCCCTGAAGTGCTCTGCGTCCTCGCGCGAGCCAATAATGCTTCCGTAGTGCATTGGGATTGCTATGCCTGGCTTTATTGTTTCAGCTGCTTTTGCTGCTTCTCTCGCATTCATAACATATGTTCCGGATACTGGCAGCATGGCAATGTCTACTTTTCCACTCAAGCTTTTCATTTCCGGGATAAAGTCAGTGTCTCCTGCGTGGTAAAGTGTTTTTTCACCCAGCTCCACCAAGAAGCCTATGCCTGTGCCTCTTGGGTGAAAGGGCTTGTTTGTGTTGTAGGCTGGCACTGCGCGTATCTTGATTCCATCAACTTCCACCGACTCACCTGCTTCAACTACTATTTTGCTTTTCCCGCCAAGTTTTTTGGCAGTAGCAGAGTTGCACACAATTTTTGTTTTATCTCCGTAAATTCTATCGATGTCTTGTGGTGAGCAGTGGTCATAGTGTTCGTGTGTTACCAGCACCAAGTCAGCTTTTTCCCTGCCTGAAATCTGGAACGGGTCAATGTAGATTGTTTTATCCCGCCATTTTACCTCAAAGGCATCGTGGCCGAGCCATTTGATTGAAATTTCTCCAAAGTCCATTCACACCAACAAAACAGTTGTTTTAACTCTTTAAAAAAGTTTTCAATTGGCTTTTCTCCCCAAAAAGTATTTAAACTAGGAACCATGTATGTTTATTGCATGGATGCAAAGATTGTTTTTGTCGGATTGGTGTTGTTTTCTGGGCTGTTTCTTGCCGGTTGCACTAAAAGCGGGCAATTGCCCCAGGACCCAAAACAGGCATACGAGACCCTTGTTTTGAAGTCAAAACAGGCAGCTCCAATGAGGGCATCTTATGACTTTGACCTGAGCTTTGGCCAGAAGCCGGTCATGGGCTTTTCCAGTGTTAGAATGCAGCTCGATGTATTCACTGAATCAAAGGAGAAAACAAAGACCGTTGCATCCATTTCCCTGCTGGGGCAGAAAATGAAAACACTCATTTACAAGGTTAATGGCAAGACAATTCAGTGTGCTGAGGGCTCGGTTCTTGGCTCTGAAAATGGCAGCGTTCAATGCCGGGTTGGAGGCAAAGAGCAGGAAGCCGTGGCGATGAGCCAAGCAGAGGCAAAAAACCTTGACGAACTCTTCTCAGACTACAACATTTCATTTTCTGGCGAGAAGACCTTTGCTGGGCGAAAATCTGCCTGTTTTCTGCTTGGCTACTCTGGAAAAGACATAAAGGACAAGAACCAGCTCTCATCTTTCACTGCAGCTTCCCTTGATGGCTATTCTTTCAGGCAGGAGATATGCCTCGATGAAGAAAAGGGTTTCATTTCCTACACAAAGGTCACCACATCGATTTATTCACAGCTGACAAAAAAGCAGGAGGAAGGCGTTGGTTTCACCATGACACTAACAGGTTATTCTCCCAAGGTAAGCGAGTCCGACTTTGAGTTGCCTGTTGCCTTCAGCCTTGGCTCGCCCCTAAAGGGCTCGGAGTGCAATCCGGGCACTGTGAAGCTCAAGGTAACACCCTTCAAGGAGCTGGCCGGAAAAAAGGCAGTTCTCAAGATTGAAAAGCCGGCCTTGGGCAGTGGAAAAAACGAAGTCGAGCAACAGATTGAAATCACGCTGCCACAGCTTGAGCTATTCAAAGAAAACGATTTGAACATTCAAACAAAAGAGCCCATCAGTGGATCAAAGCAGCTTGAGCTCTGCATTGGAAACGATTGCGTGCAGAGCGGTTGCTGGGTGTTTGAGTAAACTGCAATTTCATGCCCCAAACATTATGGGGTAAACCGGGAACAGCGAAGCAAAGAGTATTGAAATAACAGACATCAGTTTTACAAGTATGTCAAGGCTTGGTCCAACAGTGTCCTTTAATGGGTCGCCAACAGTGTCACCGATTACACTCGCAACGTGTGCCGCTGAGCCCTTGCCCCCAAAGTGGCCTTCCTCGATGAACTTTTTTGCGTTGTCCAAGGCGCCCCCGGTGTTAGCGCAATAGATTGCGAGCTGCATGCATGAAAGCAGTGCTGCTATGAGAAAGCCAGCGAGCGCAAGCCTTCCAAGCACAAAACCGATGAGGAGAGGCATTACCAGTGTAATTATTGCTGGCAGCACCATTTTTTTAAGGCTGCTCTGGGAAGTAATCGCAATGCACTTCTTGTAATCAGCTTCCCTCGTGCCCTTTAGAATGCCCGGAAATTTCTTGAACTGCCTTCTTATCTCGTGAATCATGTCGTCCGCTGTGCTGCTCACCCCGCGTATTAGGAGTGCAGAGAAAACATAGGGAATCATTGCACCCAAAAACATTGCTGCAATCATTGTGCCCCCGAGCCGTGGGTCGGCGCTCAGTATCTCTATGCTCGGCACTCTGACCTCGCTTGCAGAACCAATAGCGCTCCACATGTAAGCGGCAATCAGTGCCAGGGCAGCAAATGCTGCTGAGCCAATGGCAAAGCCTTTGCCGATTGCTGCTGTTGTGTTGCCGATTGCATCGAGCTTGTCTGTTCTCTTCCTGACTTCTGCTGGCAAACCCGAGCCCTCTGCAATTCCACCTGCATTGTCTGCAATCGGGCCATAAGTGTCAACGCTGACAGTCATTGCAACAAATGAGAGCATTCCCATTGCACCGAATGCAATCCCAATCAGTCCAGCAAAGTAATAGCACAGTATTATTGCAATAGCTATCACAATGCCTGGTGCAAAGGTTGAAAGCATTCCAAGCGCCATGCCCTCGGTTACCCCTATTGCTGCCCCAGTAGCTGTGCCCTCTGCGAGTTTTTTCACTGGCTTGTAGTCAGACGAAGTGTAATACTCTGAAACTGTTCCAATAATGATGCCGGAGGCAACACCAATCACAATTGTGTAAAATATGTTGAAATTGAGGGGTGAAACCCAGACAACAATGCCGGAAACAGCGAGTGTAAGCAGTGCACTGAGCCGTGTTCCGTTTGTCAGCGTGCTCTGGAGTTTTTCGCGGTTTTTCCTGAAGAGAACAAAGGCCACGCCCAAAAGGCTTGAGAGTATCCCGCCCGAGATTATAATCAAGGGCAACAGCATTAACCACCAGAATGTTGCCTGGGGCATTGCCGCACTAACCCCAAGCTTTTGGAGTATTAATGCAATGCTCTCGTTTCCTCTTCCAACATAAATGTAAAGAACTATTACGATAACCGAAATTATTGCTCCAACAAATGACTCAAGAAGGTCTGCTCCCAGGCCGCCAACATCCCCCACGTTGTCCCCTACATTGTCGGCTATTGAAGCAGGGTTCCTTGGGTCGTCTTCTGGCAAGTGCTCTTCGGCTTTTCCCACAATGTCTGCGCCCATGTCTGCTGCTTTAGTGTATATGCCGCCCCCAACCCTGTCAAAGAGTGCTACAAGCGACGCTCCCATTGAATAAGCGCTGACAATTAACGCCCCCTTGATAAAGTTAATGTTTCTTCCGATTAAACTGCTCACAATTGGAACTGCCTTTGACTCAATGTGAAGCGTTCCTGGCATGAACTCTGGCCGGAAGAGAATAATTATGAGCGTCAGGCCGCCAAGCGCGAGACCGGCAACAGCAAAGCCCATTATTGAGCCACCGGACATCGCCACATTGAGGGCAGCTTTTGCATCTTTTCTGGCAGCATTGGTGACCTTTGCATTAGCGAGGGTTGCACCGTGCATGCCAATAAAACCAGCACTCATGGCAAGGGCTCCGCCCAGCAGGAATGCAACAGCAACTTCCCAGTAAAAGAGTGCCCATAGCACTATTGCTATTGCAATGAGCACAACTGCGAAAACCTTGACTTCTTCGAGCATGAAAGTCCAAGCGCCCTCGCGGATGTGCCTTTGCAGGGTTTTCATTTTTTCGTTTCCAGAGCTCTGCCTTGAAACATAGCGGTTGAAGAATGCAACTGAGACAAGTGCTATAAGCGAAACTATTCCTGAAACAAGAATCAAGTTGAAAATCTGAACCACCTAACCAAAAATAAACAATAATGGAATTCGCAGTGAATGTTTTAAAACCATTTCT
>CAZGDN010000009.1:0-24848 GCA_964525235.1 uncultured archaeon
GCTAAGAGCAATCAAAAAAACAAAAAAAGAAAAGGGTGAAAATTCACCCCAATAGAGAAAACAGGCCAGTGTGACCAAAAGAAGGCATTGGAAGTGCAGGGCCCATAGTATAGATGAGTAAAACTGTAATCCCATAGACTGAAACGAATATTGCTACGGTCAGTATGCTAGTTCCAACAAAAGCAGTAATCATATCTGTTTCAAATAGTTCCTTAAGAGACCTATAAAACAGTGCAAGTGACATTGCAAAATAAACCAAGGCAACAAATCCAATAATTGCCCCGATTATAAGACCCAAATAAGGTATTCTTGAAGTTATGATTGCAAAAATAGCTATCAAACCAGAAATTGAAGCAACAAAACAACTGACTGCTATTGCACTCAAGCCCTCAAAAAATGCACCCGTACCGCCCAAGGTTTTCATCACACGGCTAACAAGCAGGCCCCCAGCAACTTCTAGGATAAAGACTACCACAGCTGCCAAGATGAACTCTATCACTAGCGTGACACCTGACATACCCTGAACAGCCGAACTCGAACTAAGTGGACTGAATGCAAATAATCCAACTGTAGCTATTACTATAACGGCAACAATTAATCCTATCAGTGCTGCAATGCCAAGAGAGAAACCCATGTTCTTCTCCTGCTTCACCTTCATCAAAACTGCCACAGGATCAAGAACCAAATCAACCAAAACATTAGTCAAAATACCGCCTCCAATTTCCACTAGATTAACACCGCCCCCATATTTAAACCTTGTGTGGCCAAAAAAAAGCGTATTTTGAGGGAAAGCGCTTTTTAAACCTATAGCGGAGAAAATTATTGTAAGGGGCCTGTGGTCTAGTGGTTATGATGCCGCGCTTACAACGCGGTGGTCGGCGGTTCGATCCCGCCCGGGCCCACTCCCAACAAATAAAAACATTGCCTTCAAGAAATTAATCTTGGAAGCGGCCGTAGTCTAGCGGCAGGATTCCACCTTGCCAAGGTGGTGACTCGGGTTCGAATCCCGGCGGCCGCACTCTAATTCTCACACAATCTTGGGAATTGCCTTTCCCAAAACCTTGGCATAAAACGCTGAAAGGAAGAAAACATTTATGAACACTGAAACAGGCCCGAGAATGAACTCCGCGATGTTGGAGGCAATGCTTGAAGCAAGCTTGAGCGAAGCAAGGCTTGGCATGAGCATGCTCACAAGCGGAGAAAGGAGCAAAGAGAGAATTACCTGCGAAACACCAACAACCAAGAGTGAAACAATTCCCACAATGAACGAGGCAATAACAAGCGTCCAGAGGTTTCCGGTCATCAGCTTCCATGACTTCTTAAGTGAGTCAATCACGCCAATCTCCTCTGACAGGAAAATCGGCAAGTTTAAAGTCATCATGAGAGAGTTATAGACAGAGATGATGATCCACACAACAAAAGCAGCCAGTCCCAACAACAAGGAAAGCGATGCCAAGGCATTGAACCCATAGCCAATACCAGAAGAAGCCGAGCTCAGGGCAAAAAAGAACAGCGCAAAACAGCCAGCGGTCAACGCAAGCGCTGCCCACTGTATTATCCTGGCGGTTTTGTTAAACGAGTAAAACAGTGCAGCAAGGTACCCTGCAATCAAAAGACCAAGAAAAGAAAAATACTTATTGATGGTGAATTCAGGTGTTTTAAAGCCATTTGACCTCAAGCCAAAGCGAAGGGTGAGCACAGAGGCAATGTTGGAAACAAAGAACGAAAAAATTGAAAGAATTACAACAAACAAAACAACATAAGCAAAGAAACCAATCAGGGCAGCTGGATCTGCTGCCAGTGACTTAAACAACTGTGTCAAGGACGCAACATCACCACTTAAGACTGCAATAACCATCTGTGAAAACATCATCAGGGCAAGCACAAATGCAAAGAGAATGGTAAGAAGCCCTGTGCCCCAGATAAGAAAAGCGTATTTCCAAGAGTCCTTCAGCTTTAGCCATCTAAATGAGAGCTCAACCATTTCACCAAAATCAACATCCATAAAACCACCACAAAAAATAGTTGCGGGGTTATTATTATTACTATCACTTTAGTGCTCTGGCAATCTCGCGCTTTGCCTTTGAAAAGGTTTCCTCAATCGAAGCACTTGCATCAATGACCCTAATGGGCTCTTTGGGAAGGAGCTTTTTCAAAGCCAGGTAGTTCTCGCGCAGTTCCTCGAGGAAAAAACCCTTTTCAAACTTTTCAATCGAAGAACGACTTAAGCGAATTCTCTGAAGAGCAATTCTTGGCTCGACGTCAAGGACTAAAACCAGATCAGGGACAAGCATTCTCTCGTGCAGTGAAATGATCTTTTCAACCGGAATGCCCTGTGCCTGCTGGTAGCAAATCGTTGAATACTTGTACCTGTCACACAACACAATTGAGCCAAGCTGGAGCGCCGGCTTAATCACCCTGTCCAAGTGCTCCTTGCGGTCCTCCAAGTACAATTGAAGCAAGCGCTTTGCCTTTGAAAGAGGCTCCTGGTCAGATCGCAGCATTTTCCTGACCTGCTTTCCCGCTCCTGAAAAAGTCGGCTCGCGTGTGATAAGAATCTTGTCAAATTCCTTGCTGGAATTAAAAAGCCATTCCGCGGTGCGGGCGAGAATCGTGCCCTTGCCAGAGCCATCAATTCCCTCGAACACAACAAACTTTCCCTGCATCAAAAGCCCCTACCCCAATGGAGAGAAAAAGAATAAAAACAAAACGAGCCCCTTTTTTCATACCAAGCGGCCGTGGTGAAGTGGTTATCATTAGAGCCTTCCAAGCTCTCGTGCCGGGTTCGAGTCCCGGCGGCCGCACTCCCTTAAATAGGGACTGAAAAAAGAGCTTTTTTTAAGGAATAAGATAAAAATGGCAAAAGGACCAAATGAAATAAAAGATTTTTCAGAAGCGCTTAGCACCATGGTTTCAGATCTCAAAGCTATTTTCTTGTTAAACCCAAAACTTGTTTGGGGAGATCCTTCGGCCATCGCTCTGCTGTTCGCAAACCTCACGGTGTTCTTTGGAGCCCTATTTGCACAGTATGCCTTTGCTGATGTGCTGTTAATTTATTTCTCGCAAAGCATCGCAATGCTCATATTTCACTGCCTAAAACTTGTATTAGCAAAAGGGAACAAGCTAGCACTCTTAAAGACCTCTGTGAAAATTTTTATTGCCGCTTTTTTAGGGCTTTTTTTGCCACTCCTGGTCATTATCTTCTCTGTTGGTATTCCAGTGAGCAGTCAGTACGCTCAAAAAGGGCAAGCTAATTTAAGCTTGGTCGTGCTCAACTCTGCTCTTTTTTTATTTGCACACCTTCTCTCATTTATAATTTTTAAAAAAAGCATTTCAAAACGAAGGGTCATGGTTCAATTGGACTATTTTATGGAAAGAATGTTTCTGACAATTTTTGCTCTAATTTCAGTTTTTTTTATGGTTCCTCTTTCTTATTTCCTTGTTCTCAATCCCCCATTCATTATCCTGCTAAAATCATACTTTGACTTAAAAACCCATTGCAGAGAACACAAAAAGGAAATTCTGAAAAGGCTTAAAAACAGGAAAAAAAGCTAAAAACAATTAAAAGAACTCTTTGGCTAGTTAATTGCATGGAAGTAAAACTTGAAAAGCTAAAAGCAAAAGAAGCACGTTGGGCAGCAGAGCTTATTGCTTTTGAGTTCAAAAAAGAACCATACAAAATAAAATGGGCACAGGATCTGGAGAAAACTGTGAGAGAACAGGTAACACGCGCCCCCAAACTGGCGTTCAAGATAACCAGGAATAAAAAAAACGCAGGCATAATGCTATGCAGAGAAAGCCTCTGGGAACCAGCTGGCAAGGCCTGCTTTATTGAAATGCTGGCGCTTGAAAGCAAGTTTCAAGGGCACGGAATTGGAAAAAAAGCAATGCAGCTACTTGAAGAAAGGCTAAAAAAAGAAGAGTTTGCAGTTCTAACACTTCTCTCAGACCCAAAGACGGCAGCCTTTGGCTTTTACAAAAGCCAAGGCTTCAAAAAAAGCCGCTGGGAATTCATTGAAAAGGAACTAAAATGAGCGAGCAATTAGACTACTTCGACCGCTACGGCTTCTTCAAAGGAAGAGAAACAAGGGAGTTTATACATAACAGAGGTTTGTGGCATAAGGGCGTTCATGTATGGGTGTTTAATTCCAGGGGCGAACTGTTCTTGAAAAAGCGCGCAAGGGAAAGAAAGTTCTACCCTGGACACTGGGAGGATGTGGGTGAGCATCTCAAGCCAGGGGAGAGCTTTGAGGAGGGCGCGAAGCGCGGCCTGCTGGAAGAACTTGGAATAAAGGGCGTGAAACTGGAGAGGGTTGCAGAGGCAAAGATGTGCTTTCCTGAAAAAAACTGCGAGCTGGTTGAATTGTGGAAGTGCGTGTGCAATGGCAAGATAAAGGAAAACAAAAAAGAGAGCACGTGTGGGAGATTCTTTTCACTGGAAGAAATCAAGGAAATGATGAAGGAAAGGGAGAAGATTACGCCCTGGTTCAAGGAACTATTCTACTGGTACCTGAAGGAAGAAAGAGGCAGTGAAAAATGAAGAAAAGAGAGATAATAGAGGGCATTGCGCTTGCACGCATTCACAGGCTCTTCGAGCTCGCAGAAAAAGAGTTCTCAAAGCACCCTGAGAGAAGCAACCGCTACATTGAACTCGCCCTAAAAATAGGGAAAAAATGCAATGTGAGCGTGCCCCAAGAGCTCAAAAAAAGCTATTGCAAGAAGTGCCATCGCTTCCTGAAAGAGGGCGTTAACTCAAAGATACGGGTCTCTGGAAGCATTCTAAAAATAACCTGCCTGGAATGCAATTCAACGAAGAAGATCAGCGCTGTCAAAAGGGGTAAAAAACCTGGGAAAAAAGAGCCGGCCAAAAAAAGGAAACAATAACCCCAAGCAAGAGGAACGGCGCAAAGGGCGGCAAGCCCCTGTACACCGGGAACTCTTTCACGCCCAAGTCAGCGAGCTTTTTGGCTTCGCTCTTGCCAATTACTCCTTTTACCAGCAACCCGCATTGGGAGAGGATGTCAGGGTCAACGAACTCTTTTGCGATTATCTCGTCTTCCTCGAGTTCCCTGAACGAAACATGCTTCAAAAAAAAGTTTTTCTTTATGCCGGTTTGAAAGGCAAGGAAAAACAGTGCAAGCAGAAGTGGCACGAAGAGTATCAGTGCACTTGAGAGCTCCATGAAGCCAAGCAAGTGAAGAGAAACAAAGTACAAGAGGAGAAGGATGCCAAGCGCAAACGATTTTAGTATGTCCCGGCGGTTCTCCTTTACCTTTACTCCACACCTAAAATATCTAAATAGGTAATAAGAGGAAATAACAACCACGCTTGAGAGAGCAGCAATTAATAAAACATTAAGCACAAAGGGCTCGTTCTTGTAATAAGGAAGAAGCAAAGCCATGCCTGTGAAAATCTTGACATCTCCGCCACCAAGCTTTCCAAGGTAATAAAGAAGATAGCCAAGCGCGAACACACCGCCTGGAATAATCAACTGCAAAAAATTGTGTGAAAAGAAAAGATCGCATGCAGTGAATGCAGCACCAAGGGCAATCATTGGGTATGTTACTTTGTCAAGTATCAGCCCGGTTTTTACATCAGTGTAGGTTGAAAGCGCTGTCCCAACCAGTACAACCAGGTAACGCACTAATTCAAAAAACATCCAACCACCAAAACACAAAAATCACTTTTTTAAAATGCCCAAGACGCTGTGCTGTCTTTCAAAAAAAAACACCAACCAAAACATAAAAATCACTTTATTCTGAAGCGTTTCTTTTTCTTGCTGAACCTCTTCATCAGCTTTTGAATGTCCTGCTCGCCGAACTCGCTTGGGTTCTTTTTACCAGCAATTTTCTTGAACTTTTCAAAGACTTTTTTGAGCTGCCTGTACTGCTTTAAGAGCTCGCGTACCTCCTCCGGCTTTTTGCCGGAGCCACGGGCAATGCGTTCAACCCTTGACCTTGTTACAAGCTCTGGCTCGTTGAGCTCCTGGTTTGTCATCGAATCCATTATCACCTTAAACGAGTCAAGCTTTTCCTGGCCCAATTCAAGCTGGTCTTTTGGCAACTGCGTCTTCAAGCCAAGCATTTCTGCAACCTTTGAAAGGGGCCCCATTTTCCTGGCAGCCTCCAATTGCTTGTAGAACACTTTGAGTGTGAACTTGCCTTGTAGCACATCCTGTGGGGAAAGCTCGCTTTCCTCACTAATCTCCTTTGCCTTTTCAAGCAGCGCTTCAAGGTCACCATAGCCCATTATCCTGCCAAGGTAACGGTTTGCATCGAACACTTCGAGGTCCGATATCTTCTCACCTGTTCCAATAAAGTAAACCGGGGCACGGGTTTCAGCGCAGGCTGCAAGGGCGCCTCCGCCCTTTGAAGAGCCATCGGTCTTCGAAATAATTATCCCGTTGACTCCAACGGCTTCATGGAATGCACGAGCCTGCTTTTTTGCAAGCTGGCCAATGTCTGCACTTAAAACAAGCCAGACCTGGTCTGGATTAAAGGCATTTTTCACATCCCTGATTTCCTGAATGAGCGCTTCATCCAAGGCAGAACGCCCCGCAGAATCAAGTATTAAGAGATCGTGCTTTTTTAGGTGCTCAATTCCACTTAATGCAATCTTTGCAGCGCTCTTTTCCTTTTTGTCGCCATAAAACCCAGCTCCAACCTGCTCGGAGAGCTGTTGCAGTTGCTCAAACGAAGCAGGCCTGTGAACATCCGCACAAATCAAGCCAACGCTTCTACCGCGCTTCTTGTACCAGGTGGCAAGTTTTGCTGCTGAAGTGGTCTTCCCTTGCCCGAAAAGACCAAGCAGCAGAATTCTCTTGGGCTGCACTGGAAGCTCGTGTGAACCACCAAGAAGTTCAACCAACAGGTCATAGGTCTGCTTTATTATGAACTCGCGCCTGCTCATGCCCTTCGGTGGCTCCTTCATTGCCCTGTTCTCGATTTCCTTGCTCAAATTGAAAACAAGATTCACTTCAACATCAGAGGCAATCAAAGCACGCTGGATGTCCTTCACTGCCTCTCTAACAGCATTCTTGTCAAGCAAGACAGATGATTTAAGGCGCTCCATTGCACCACGAAGCTTTTCTCCAAGAGCCATGCAATTATCAAACAAAAAAACCTTTAAAAACACAAATTGCCATTCAAAACAAAAAAAGCATTGCTGGAAAATAAAAAAAAACGGTTAAGACAATTAACGAATGCAGAATAGACGAAAGATTTAAATTGGTTTTTTGGTTTGAATTCTTCCCTGGAAAAAGGTGAAAACTTGAAGAAAACAAGCGATACTAACAGAGAAGAATTATTAATGGAAGAAAAGGGAAAGAAGGGAATTACGCTCCGCGCTGTACTGGTTGCAATTGCCCTGACAATTTTTCTTGCAGCTGCATCTTCGTACATCGCGCTTAGAATAAGCGCTTTGCCTTGGCCAATCATTTTCTCTGTTATTGCCTCTGGCGGAATCCTTAAAGGCGTTTCAATAATAAGCAGGAAAACCAGCATTCATGAAATAAACGTGGCTCAAGCAGGGGCAACAATCGGCGGTCTTGTTGCAAGCGGGGTGGTGTTCACGATTCCCGGTATCCTGTTCTTGCAACAGCAGGGCATTGAAATTGCAATGCCGAGCCTGCCGGTGCTGATAGCCATTGCCTCACTGGCTGGAGTGCTCGGAGTGCTATTGTCAATTCCGCTCAGAAGAACCTTTGTTGAGAGAGAAAACCTGCCTTTTCCATCTGGAATGGCTGGCGCCGAGGTCTTGAAAGCAGGGCTTGCTGGGGGAAAAGCTGCAAGACTGGTTGCAGTAATCGGCTTGCTGGCTGGGTTGTTTGCGCTGACAAGAGACTTTTTTATTCCCCTTGGCATCTCGCTTGGATTCCTTGCAGCATACGGGGTGTTCTTCACAATTCAAGCAATGCCACTCGCGATTGGCATTGGCTACATTCTTGGCCCAAAAACCTCGATTAACAGCTGGTTTTTTGGAGCACTGGCTGGCTGGCTCCTGCTCATTCCGGTGCTTTTCTTGACCGGCTGGAGTGCACAGAACGCAATCGCTTTTACTCAAACACTTGGAATGGGCATAGTGCTCGGGGCAGGAATGGGTTTCTTCACTGCCTACATTGCCCCGAACGCCAAGCGCATATTCGCGCCGCTGTTCAAGCAAGAAGAGGGCGGCATCTACGCAAAAATCACCCCGCTGCTGCTTGTAGCAGGAGCACTCGTTCTCATCGCTGCAGGCGTGAACCCACTCGCGGCTGCACTGACCGTGCTGTCCTGTCTGGTTGTAACGCCAATCGCTTCAAGGATGACTGGGGAAACAAACATTGACCCACTGGAACAGTTTGGAATAGTGGTTGGACTGCTTTGCACCTGGGTTTTTGGATTGCTCCTCTTGCCGTTGCCTTTCTCCTCGGTTTTTCTCATTGTCTGCTTTGTTTCAATAACCGCGGCTGTTGCTGGAGACATTGGCCACGACTTTAAGAGCGCGAAAATAATTGGAACAAGAGCAAAGGACATCATTACAGTTGACATGATAACAGCAGTGCTTGCTGGCATCACTGCACCCCTGGCGTTGTGGGTGATAATCAATGCTTTTCCAAACCAGATGTTCACAGAATTCCTGCCAGCAATGCAAGCCAAGCTCGTGGCTGGAAGCATTGCCGGGTTTGCCTTCCCGGAAGCATTCCTCGCAGGCTTTGGAATCGCCTTTGTTATTGAAACGAGTTTCAAACTGTTAAAGAAAAAATCGCCGGTTGAAATGATGGCTTTTGGAATCGGGGCGTTTTTGGGGCTGGGATTAGCGGTGTGGCTCGCAGTCGGCGGCCTCGCAAGGCTCTTTGTTAAGAGAAGAGCGAGAGCAAGGGAGCACGAGGGTTTGCTGGTGGCAACCGGCTTGATGGGCGGAGAAGGAGTAACTGGCTTCTTGGTTGCATTCATGGTTGTACTCGGCACTCCAAAGACTGCTGCCTTTTCCTCGCTTGGAGCAGTGTTCCTGGCAGGGCTTGCATTGATTGCCTTCTTTTCAATGCACAGGAAAAAAAGAAAGCCTAAATCTATTACTGCAAGCACCGAATAACAGAACTGGTAACTTAAAGTTTTATTAACTGCTTAAAGCACTAATTAGTTATGCCTGCAAGAAAGATTCCAAAGCAGTATGGAATAAGAAACCCACATAAGATGACAAAGTGGGAAAAGCGAAGGGTTTCAAGGGATGTTGCGAGAAGGGAACAGAGAAAGAAAAGAGCAAGAGCCCTTATTAGAAGGGGTGAAAAACCACGCACTGCACTGAAAAAGGCAGGCAGCAAGCCACTGCCACAGCCACTCACAATGTCAAAACAGGGCATTGTTGGAGAGAACCTTGTGTTGCTTGATGGAAAAAAGCAAGTTAGAATTCCATTGTGGCATGACAGCATGTCACTCCAAGGGGTCTACAGGGTTGGAAAAAAAACAATCACTGTGAGATTTGGCGGGAGATGGCCTGGCTACAACAAGCAAGTGAAACTCTACAAATTAGAAAACGGTCATGAGAGTGTTATCGAAGATTTTGGGAGCCAGGCATTCTTTTGGGCTCTCCCTGACTTGGGCCACATGTACCTGCCAAAAGAACTGCGTGGAACAGGGCTTGCACCCAAGATTGCCTCAAGGGCAGACAGGCACGTGAGAAACCAGCAAGGAAAAAACGCTTTTTCACTCTCAGAGTTTCGGTCAAGGCTCTTTGATGAAACCTTCACAAGAATTGGATACAAGAGATCAATGGTTGGCAGTGGAATCTGGGTGTATGAAAAGAGCGGGCGAGTGAAGAAAACAGCAGACATGGAAAAATTCCACTCAATTGAAGCAATCGACCCAAAAACAGGAAAAGTGAAAGAATACGTTTTCCCGGTGAAAAAGAAGAAAAAGGAGTAATCAGACAATCCTGTCGATGATGAACTCCGGGGTGAACTTTATCAGGTCAGTGTATTCCTGGCCTGTTCCAATGAACAAAACCGGCTTCTTCAACTCGTACAACAGGGAGAGAACTGTGCCGCCCTTGGCGTCGGTGTCAATCTTTGAGAGAATGAAACCATCAAGGTTCAAGGCTTCATCAAAGGCTCTTGCCTGTTCTATGAGGTTCTTTCCAGCAAAGGCTTCTCCCACAAAAACCTTCAAGTCAGGCTTTATCACGCGCTCCATCTTCTTGAGCTCTTCCAACAGGTTGCGGTTTGTTTCCTGCCTGCCTGCAGAGTCAATCATTAAAACATCAGCCTTTTCAGCCTCTGCTGCTTTCACTGCATCAAAGGCAACAGCTGTCGGGTCAGCGCCATAATCATGCTTTACAACGCGCACGTTCAGCTTCTTGGCGTGCGCTTCAAGCTGCTCGATTGAAGCTGCGCGGAAGGTGTCAGCCGCAGCCCAGACAACCTTCTTGCCGCTCTGCTGGAAGGCAAAGGTGAGCTTTGCAATTGTTGTAGTCTTGCCAGCACCGTTTGGCCCCAAGAAAAGAATCTTAAATGGCTTTTTTGAGTCAGCCATCTCGAACACGTTCACTTGCTTTGTTTCAGTGAGCTCAAGCAAAACCTGCCTTATCTTCTGCTTTAAAAACTCGTTTAACTGCGTTCCACGGGGAATCTTTTCCTTTAAAAGGAGCTCTTTTACCCTTGAAACAAAGGCTTTTGCTGTTTCATGGTTTACATCTGATTCAAGCAAGGCAAGCTCAAGCTCGAACAACAAGTCAGCGATGTCTCCCTCTCTTAGCTCGGTGTAGCCACGGATAACGCCCTTGAGTGAGTGCAATGCCCCAACCCTTGCCTTTAACTCCCTCTTCTCCGGGGCAGGGGGTTCTTTTACGGGGGGTTTTTCTTGGGTTACAACCGCTTTTGGCTCTTGCTTGGGTGACGCTTCTGGTTGGGAAAGCGAGAATGGTTTGTCCTCTTCTCTAACCTCTTTCATAAGCTCGCTCAGGGGCTTGAGCTTGAAGTCCTCTTCCTCCGGCACTGGCTGCGTGCTTCCAGGAAACTGCTTTTCTTTCAGTGGTGCCCTTTCCACAGGCTTGGCTGGAGCAGCTGTTTTAGTCGGTTTTTCTTTGAGTGGCTTTTTTTCTGGCGCCAGGGCTTGCCTTGGAGGCAATGGCTTGGGTGTTACCGCTGGCTTTCGAGTTTCTGAAAGGGGTTCTTTCACTTTCTGTTTTTCTTCCTCGAGTGCCCTTTGAATGCTTTCAATTCGCTCCTTTAAGGGCTTGATTTCCTGGGTTTTTTTACTCTTAAGCGATTCTTTCACACCCCTTATATACTGCGAAAGCGAGGAATCCTCTTCCTCTTTTCTAATGGAAGTGGGCGGGACTGCTTTTGGCTCTGGTGCCTGCATTTGCGCTTGTTCTGCCACAGTAGCAAGCTGGGGCTCTTTTCTCCGGGGTGATTGAGCAAGCGCTTCGCGTGAGAGCTTTAATTCGTTTACTGTTTCGTCCTCTGGAAAAATCAGGTCGCTTTTTTGCGCCCTTGGCGGTGTTTTTTCAACGACGGTTTTCTCCTCTGCTTTTTTTCTCAGTTTACTGGTAAAAGAAGATAGTTTTTCTTTTAAGAGGTCAAACATTTTTTTCACTTTTCACGAAACACCTGGGGAAACGCTCTGCTTTTCACCCATTACCTTCTGGTAATGCGCAAGCATGGCTTCCATTCTTGCAAGACCGAGTGCAAGCTCTTTCTTTCTCTTCCTGAGTTTTAAGAGGCTCGAGGAAATATTTTTCTTCTTCTCAGCGAGCTGTTCAAGGGCCTTTTTTATGGAAACCTCTTGGAGGACATTCGCGCCAATATCGCTCTTGACCTTTTGCCCCCTTAACTCACCTTCAACAAAAACACCCGCGCCAAGCAGGAAAAGGGACCTCAGGGGTTTAGCTGAAGAACTTATTTCTTTCAGGGCTTCCTCTGCCCCGATCACCTCGCGTTCCCCTGCAAGCAGTGCCTGTTCTTGCTGGACCAATGCATCCATTGAAGCACGCTGGTTTTGGTAGAGTGAGATTAGCTGCTCTGGCGAAATCCTGACCTCTCGCCCTTTCTCTTTGACCATTAATTCACCTCTAGAACTTTACCCTATAATATTGAATGGTTACTATTTTAATTCATTGATTTCGCTTATTTTTATAAAACGCCTTGGAACCTTGTGCTCCGAGCCAAGGAGACTCAGTGCCTTCTCGCGGGCACGCTTCTCATTCTCTGCACTGACACGCTTTGAAAACCTTTTCTTCTCCTTTCCAAAAAAGCCTTTCACTTCAAAATCCATTGCCATCCCTCCATCGAATAACCAGTTCACCCAAAGAATGCTTCTTCAATCCTTATAAGCTCGTGGGCAGTGGTGTTCTTGCCAACCAAGGCTGCTTGAGTGTTTGCAATAACACTGTTTCCCACAAACCTGTCACCATAATTGGCTGTTGTGAGAATGCCCTGTGTTCCAAATGCTTCCCTGAACTTTTCAAGCTCTTGGGGTGTTGTCTTGGGGTGTGCAATAAACCCCTTTTCTGTGGCAACCAGGCTAGAGCCAGCGAGGTCAAGCCCTGCCACTCTTGAAACCACAAGCTTCACTCCAAAAAAACCCTCGAGGGCGAGCGCTTGCTCTCTTGAAAGGATTGGCGAAACCACGCCGCCCTTTTTCGTAATACACGCAAGGTTGCCAAGCGCGGTGACTCCTCTCACCACTCTCACCTTTAAACCCGCTTGTTCCAAGGACTCAGCTTCCGCTGGAAGAGCAATCTCTGAGAGGGCAACCCTGTTCCCAACACCCAGCCCAAGCACTCCAAGCAAGGGCGAAGCAGCAATGCTTGCCTTTATGACCTCAACCCCCGCGAGGTCTGCAAGACCCTTCTCTTCCTTTGCTTGAATGCTGTTGGGGACAAGCAATAGCTTGTCGGTGAGAATGCTGAAGACTCCGATAAAGGGGCTTGCGTTCAACGAGCGCTTGTCAATACGCATCTTGCAATTACCCCTTATCGCTTTTCATTTTGATTGCTGTTTTTTCGGCTGCAATTTCCTTGGCGCGCTTCTCTTTCTTCTTTTTCTCGATTTCTTCCGTTGCTTCCTTCCTAGGAGCTTCCTTTTTCTCGTGTTTCTTTTCTTCCCTTTTTTTCACCGGGATTTTTTCACCTGCAAGGAACGCCTTGACCTTGGCACCGTCCTGTTGGACCATTACCGAAACACGCCTTGGAATCTTTTCAAAGCCGCGCTCGAAAACAACACTGTTAATTTTGCTGGAGATGAAAACAGAGCCAGGCTCAACGTGGAAGGCTTTGGCAATACTGCCCTTTATTTTCCTCATTGCTCTCCTCGCACGCTTTCCCTTTGGGCTCTTGAAAACGCTCCTGAGTGAAATGACAACCTTTTTAGCCATTGTTTCACTTCCCCTCGTTTTTCTTTTTCTTCCTATAGCGCTTTCCGAAGTCAGTATCGGTCCAGTGTCGTGACTGCCTAGTATTATACAAGCGCTTGTTTGCCTTCTGCATTACCCAGACTGGTGCAACAGTAATGCCAGCACTGGTTTTCTTTCTCTCGCTTATAAGGAATTCCTTCAATTCCCTTTCCTTTTTTGAAGTCATCTTCATTTCCTCGTGATTTTTATTTCCCTTTTCTGGGAAAGCTGTTTGAGTATTCGCTTCACGTCTTCCTCTGTAGCTGTGCCCTTTATCCTGCCAGCCCGGTACAGCAATAACAGCTGTTGAACTGCGCTCCAGTAAAGGTCCTGGTTAACGAGTTTGACGTTCTTGAGCCTCGACTTTGCATCCTGTGAAAGCATTCTTTTAAGCAAGACGTCGATCTTTTGCTCTGCAGCCCTCTGCTTCTCGGCCTCTGCCTGTTGCTGTTCCAGCCTCTGTTTTAGTTCTGCGAGTTTTTGCTCTCTCAAATCCTCAAGCTCTGCCAAACAAACACCTATCTTCTTTTATGCTCTTTCTTAATATGCTTGCCCTTTTTCTGGCTGGACTCCTGTGAGACTCTCTCTGTCTCTTCAGCGCGCTCCCGCTCCAGTTTCTTGGATGCCTCTGCTTTTTTTCTTGCAAGCGCAGCCCTTTTCTCGGCAAGCGTTGACTTGAGCACTTTTGCTTTCTTCACCAGAAAAGAGTGACCTCTTGGGGAAACAACCCTGCCCCTGGCTGCCTTTTTTATCAAGCCGGCTTTCTCCAAATCCTGCAGGCCCTGTCTTATTATCTTGCCGCTTGCTTTCCTGAACTTGTGGGGTTTCACTCCACGGTTCTTTTTTCCCCCATAGTAAGCGCGCAGCGAGCCAACCCCAACCGGGCCCTCTTTGAACACCCTGTAAAGGATCGAAGCCATTCTAACAAAATACCAGTCCTCGCGCTGTGGAGCGCGCTCCTTGTGTGCCCCTGTCTTCACATATTCGGCGAACGCGGGCTTTTCAATTCCAAATTTTTTCTCCAAATCCTTGGCTACTTCTTCAATCAAATCCGTAGCCGGTACATCGAACACTCCCATTAAAACACCTTGAACAATTGAAGGGATTGCTTCTCTCGAAGCCTTTGCTCTCCACGGAAAGCAAAGAAACAGCTTCCTTCGAATATAATAATAGCCGCTGTAAAGGTTTAAAAAGCTGACTTTAAGGCTTTCTGGAAGAAAGTGGGGCTAAATTACGGGCATTGGCTCGTCTTCAAAAAATCACTTCAAGAACTTTTTCTCGTAGTTCTTCCAGGCAATAATGAAGGCAGCGTGAGCCATGGAGAACGGCTCTGAAATGTGGGCAACGCCGTTCTTGAAGTCAGGGTGCGAACGAGTTGAATTAATCATTTTCATGAGCTCGCGGTTCAACAAGCCAGCGTCACTGGCGTCTGAAACAAATCCCTCAAAGTCTTCCTTGGTTGCAAAGTGCTCTGGCAGCAAGCCATTAAAGGCCATGTTTGCAGCCCAGTTAATGTACTTTTCTGCTTTTTCCTTGTCACCTGCCTTGGTATAGTAGTCTGCGAGCAGGAGCGTGAAAAACGGGCTTGCACCAAAGCCACCGCGCTCCACTTCCATAAAAGCCAGGTTCTTCGAAATGCCACCATAGCCCTTGTGCCATAGCTTTTCATCAATCAACTTAACAGTGCTCTTTACTCTCTTGTCGCTTGCGGGGAAAACATCAAAGAACGAGAGCGCGAGGGCAGACGCATCAGGCCCAATAACAACGGAACTGGACTCTTTTATTTTTATTGTCTTGACGAAGGTATTCTTGCGCGAGTTCCACATATACTCCAGGAGGGAGTCCTTTAATACATTCTCTTTGGCAAGGGGCTCATACTCAACCTTTATCTTTTCCGCTACCTTCGAGAGCTCGCGGAAAACAGCACAGCACAACGCATTGGTCCAAATCTCGTAGCCTCGCTCCATTGGGGGAAACTCGTGAATTGAAGAGTCTGTGAACACAAGGTTTTTATCTGAAACCATGGAGTCAATTATGAAGTCAATTGCTTTTTCTATCTTGTCCCAGTTTCTCTCTGCAAAGTCAACGTTGTTCTTTTCAAGCACGTACTGCGAAAAAGCATACAAGACCATTGCTGTTGCATCAGGCTGCGGGGGCTTGTGGCCGGTGTTGCTGCCAGACTCATCCCACCTCTGTGGAAAATTGCCATTCTTTTTATCCTGGTGTGAGAGCGCAAACTCCAGTGCCTTCTTTGCCTGCTCGTCCTTGCCAGCTTTTAAGAGAGCAAGGGCGCAAAAAGCGTGGTCCCTTGGGTAAACATGGAGGTATGCCTTTTCTGTTCCGCATGGCACAATTGCGCCAGTCTCAAGCTGGGCTTTTAAGAGCACTTCAACAGAGGAATTGAATAGCTCCTCAGCACTGCCCGCATTCATTGGCTCTGGCTTGCTTGGCTCTTTTACCTCTGGTGGTTCTTTTGACGGCTGTTCTTCCTTGGCTGGCTCGGTGGAGTCCTTCTTCTCTGGCGAGCCTGGCTCGAAGTAGCCCTCAACAACCTCCCCTGTTTCCGGCTCATTACTCTCCACTTCCTTGAGCTTTGATTCCATTTCGCTTTTTATCTCTTCCTCTTTCTTTGAAATGCTCTGCTCTTCCATTTCAATTCCTCCCTCTTCAATTTCTCTTTCAACCGGCTTTATCCCCCCAAGATCATCATCCACTACAGGGGGTTCAGCCCCGCTAGCCAAAGCCTCATCAGAACCAGTGGCAGGCAAGGAAGCTGATTCTTCCTGCCCGCCTGGCTTTGACTCTTCAGAGCTCTTTTCAACTGCCTCAGATGAATCCATTACGGCTGGCTTCTTTTTAACCTTGCGCTGGAGTTCCTTTATTGGCGAATTTTTCTCCTCGAGCTTGTCGTCAATCAGGGAAAGAAGCTCTTTAGCGCGCTCCAGCGCACCCTCGCTTGCCTTGCCCTTCTTAAGCTTGCTTAGCTCCCCCTCAAGCTGGCCGGCTAGGACGCTGAGTGTTTCATCGGGTTCATCAAGGGCCTTGATTTTTTCCCTCCTTTCCAGCAACTCGCGTTCAAGCCTGTTCAATTCAATGATGTTGCCCTCTGGCTTTCCATTCGCTGAAACCTTGCCTGCACTAAAGGGAGGAAGCTTTTCCTCAGAGTCAGCAAACCCCAAAAAGAAACCCATAACACCAGCCAACAAATTCACTAAATCAATCAATAAGACAATAAAAGTTTTATTAAACATTTCGAAAACAGTGAAACAAAACAGTTTTCACTCTTAATTGAAAAACAGCCGCTTTGCAGAAATGATTATAAAGGGCTTTTTTGCTTTCATAAAACAGCTTATTTGCCAACTGAAAGCATTTAAGATTCAATCCAAAGGATCCCCACACTGCCAAAAATAGCGGCTCTGTAGCATTCATAAAACAGCTTGCCTTTGCCAATCGAATGCAGTTTAGAATTCAGTTCAGTGGATTTCTACAAAGCCAGAAATAGCAAAAGGATTAAAACAACATAAAAGCAGTCATAGGTATAAAGGTTCGTGGAACAAGCACAAAGAGATAAAAACACAGCAGATGATAATATGGACCCAAAATTAATGGAGCAAGCACTTATTCTAGCCCTTAAAGGAAAAGGGAAGGTTAAGTCAAGGCCCCTGGTGGGATGCATAATTGAAAAAAGCAACAGGGTCATAGCAACAGGCTTTCACGGAGAGAAGAAGAGAAAGCACGCTGAAGCGATAGCACTGGAAAAAGCGGGAAAAAAAGCGAGGGGCGCAAGCATGTACGTAACACTGGAACCGTGCTCTCACAGGGGATTCACTGGAGCGTGCACTGAAAAAATAATTCGCGCTGGCATCAAAACTGTTTTTGTTGGGAGCCTTGACCCCAACCCAAGAGTCAAGGGCAAAGGCATAAAAAAATTGAAGGAAGCAGGGGTTAAAGTAAAAGCCGGGGTTTTAGGAACTTACGCTGTTGGCATAAATGATTACTTCAATAAATGGATTCGGACAAAAAAGCCATTTGTCGTGCTAAAATCCGCGCTAACACGGGACGGCTTTATTTCCTGGGGCAATGGAAAGCGAAAAAAAATCTCCGGAAAAAAAGCAGACGCACTGGTGCAGGACTACCGCGGCGAGTGCGATTGCATTTTAGTCGGAATCGGCACTGTTTTAAAGGACAACCCGAGGCTCACATGCAGAAAAAAGTCTTGCAGAAACCCGGTACGAGTTATACTGGATCCAGAGCTAAGCATTCCAGCGAGTGCAAGGGTGCTGAGAGAAGAGGGAAAAACCATTATTTTCCATGCGCGCGGGGCAAACCCGGCGAAGAGAAAAAAGCTGGAAAAAAGGGGAGCGGAGTGCATTGCGGTTAAAAAAAGCAAAACAGGGCTTGATCTAAGGAGAGTTCTTTCAATCCTTGGAAGAAAAGGCTATATGAGTGTGCTTGTGGAAGGCGGTCAAAAAGTGAACACCTCGTTTCTCAAAGAAAAGCTTGTTGACAAGGCAGTGTTAATCTTTTCAAGAAAAGAAGTAGGGTTTGGGTTAAAATTCTGCGATGACTCATTCAGCAAAAAAATGAAGCTGAAAAGAGGCTCGGTGGAAAAAATAGGGGACGACATTGTAGTGGAAGGATACCTTAAATAATTGAGCGCACAATATTCTAATTATGAAAAGACGAATTCTTGTAACCGGCTCAAATGGTTTTGTGGGAAAAAAACTCGTGGAAAAACTGAGGGAACGGGAGCATGCGGTGAGAGGATTTGACCTGGACAAAGGGCTCGACCTGCTGAAAGAAGAAGACTGCAAAAAAGCAACAAAGGGCATTGAAAGCGTGGTGCACCTGGCAGCAGTACTTGACGAACACTCACCAATGCTCTGGGAAGTGAACGTGAAAGGCACAGAAAACATCCTGAAAGCAAGCGCCGAAAACAGGGTTGAAAGGTTTATTCACTTAAGCACAGCAGGCATTCACGGAAACCAGAATGGAAAAGTGAACGAGAAAAGCGAGTTAAAACCGGTTACAGATTACGAAAAAAGCAAAGCAGAAGCAGAACACGTTGTGGAAGAATACCAGGAAATGATCCACATCACAATACTGAGGCCTGCAATTGTCCTCGGCCCAAACGAGTACTGGAAAAAAATAGTAAAGCTCGTGGGAAAAAACTTTCCATTGATTGGAAGCGGAAAAAACAAGTGGCAAACAGTATTCATAGAAGACCTGGTTGACGCGATAGTGTTCTGCGTTGAACACGAGGAAACCGCAGGAGAAACGTTTATAATAGCAGAAGAAGATACCCTGACACTCGAAGAGCTGTGCATTGAAATAAAAAAAGCCCTTGGACTGAACCCAAAAATGAGAAAAATCCCATTCTGGCTGGGAAAAACACTCGCATACTTATACATAATATTTTCTCGTGGAAGCATTCTCTCTCCCGCACACCTCGAGAGGCTGAAGCGAAACAGGGAGTACAGCATTGAAAAAATAAAAAAGTTCGGGTGGAAGCCGAAATGGAACGCGAGGAGAGCAGTGGCGAGAACAGTTAAAGAGACAGGAAGCACTCACCACAACCCAGCCGAGAGGAAATGAGATGGCGGTCTTTCGCATCAGGCCAAGAAAAAGGCTCAGAGCTGAACAAAAACGAACATTCTGGGAAGACTTCGATGCAGGGCTGAGAACAAGAAAGAAGCTGGGTCAAAAAAACAACCCAAGGCCATTCCTGGCCGTTACAAAATCAACCGCTGGCACTGTCAGGGAATTTCACAACAGGGAGGACATGCTAAAAGAGCTCAGGGAAATGAAGGCTCTGTCACAGGAGATAATGGCAAGAAAACCACAAAGCTTTGAGTTACAGCCAGTTGAAATCCTGGCCCTCGACGCCAAAAATCTGCGCTGGCTTGAAAGGGTTTACCCTGCGCCAACAGTACACGACTTTCACGAAGTGAGCTTCAAGTCACGCTACTACTCTTACTTCATAAAAAAGCTTAAGCGAAAGGGCATAGAACTACACGAGGCGCAAAAAATAGTGAGAGAAGCGTACAGGGAACTGGAAAAAATTGGCCCAAGCTGTGATGCCACTGACGAGAACGTCCTTGTTCTTGACATTGACTTAAAATCAAAAAAAGCCCTCTTTGCACTCATAGACCTTGGAAGGTCCAAAAGACACTTCAAACCCAGAATAACTTAATCGTGGTCTTCATTGTTAATGTAACTGGCGGCCAAGGAAGCAATTACCCCGAGAATAACTTAATCATTCCAGTGTTAACCTTATAACACTTAAAAACAGCTTTGATTTTTTTACAAGCTGGGTGAAGATGTTTTAAATTCACTTCTTTTCCTTTCCGGCCTTTTTTACCGCGCGGGAAATGTTCTGCAGCTTCTGCAAGGCTTTCTTTTTGTTTGAAGAGAGGTTTTCAACTGCTGTTCCAACATGGAGGATGTCCGCTCCTGCTTTAATGCACTTGAACGCCTGCTCTCTTGTTTTAACGCCACCAGCTACAACCAACGGGATGTCAATAAGGTTTCTAGTGGCTTTAATCATTTCAAGCGGCGCGTGAACCGGAGAGCCGCCCCCTGATTCAAGGATGACAACCTGCGAGCCCATCATCTGACCCGCAAGAGCAGTGATTGCTCCAAGGTATGGTAACTCGCGCGGAATCAGGTGCGCGCGCCCAACCCAGCCAACAGCGCGACCAGGCTCTATCACAACATAAGATGTTGCGATTGCCTCAAGCCCCATTTTTTTAATGGGAAGCGCACTTGCAATCTGGGCCCCTGAAATGTAGTACGGGTCACTTGAGTTCAGCATGCTCATAAAGTAAATAGCGTCAGCCTTTGGTGAAACCGAGGCAATGTTGCCAGGGAACAGGATTACTGGCAAGGATGTGTTTTCCTTTATTCGCGCTATTGTGTCATCCAAGAGCTTTCCCTGCGCTCCAACCGAGCCACCCACGGCAATTGCATCAATGCCTGCCTCTTCAGCAAGCCCCCCAAGCAAGCCGGCTGTTTCAGGCAACTGGTTAGGCGGATCAATCACCAGAAAAGCAAGCCCGTGGTCCCTCTCAATAGTGGAGAGAACCCTGGAATAAGTCCTGCCAAAACGCTTTACTACGGCCAAACAAACACCTCAAATGTATTGCTGCTTAAGACTTTTTAAGACTTCTGAAAGGTTTGCCTTTTGGTCTTCTCTTAAAACAAGGCCATGCCCTGGAAGCAACATTGAATAGTTTATTTCTGACAGTTTTTCAAGCGATGCAATAAGCTGCTGGTCATTTCCAGAAGGCAAATCCGTCCTGCCGCACGAGCCCCAGAAAAGCGTGTCACCAGAGAAAAGAAGCGAATTCCTTTCATCAAAAAAGCACACAGAGCCAGCGGTGTGACCCGGAGTGAAGAGAACACGCAGAGAAAAAGGCTTGAGGTCAATGACCTCGCCCTCAGAGAAATGCGAGTCAATCTTTGGAAAATTCTCCTCCCCAAGCATTTCAGAACAAGTAAAACCTGCGTCCTTGATTGCAATCCTTTCAGCATCAAACTCGTGCATTCTTTTCTCCGCTTGCGGGAAAAGACCAGCACAGCCAGTGTGGTCTGCATGACCATGGGTGAAGAGCACCAGCTCTATTTCCTCCGGGGTAATGCCAATAGCCTGGAGCCCTGAAAGAAGCTGGCTTGCATTACTGTTAGTGCTTAAGTCAATGAGTGCAGTTTTCTTGCCAATAAGAACATAGGCATTAGAGCCCTGGTTTGGTGAATAAAAAACATGCAAGTTTGGCTGAATCTCTTCAAACATAGTATGCTCGTAATAGGAATCCGTTAAAAAAATAATGCAGGGCAATTACTTGGGGGCAACATGGCACAAGAAGCAGATTTTAAAGAGTTAACCCAAAAAATTTGCTCGGAAACAGGAAAGAGCGAGCAAGAAGTAAAAAAACTGGTCGAAGACAAAAAAGCAAAGTTTTCAGGGTTGCTCACAGACTCCGGAGCCGCTTTCATGGTTGCAAAAGAACTCGGTGTAGGAGTGGAAAGCAAAAAACAGCCAAAGAAGAGCATCAAAATAAGCGACCTCAGCGATGGACTGAAAGGGCTGACACTCCTTGTAAGAGTGCTTCACATTTACTCACCAAAAGAATACCAAAAAAACAACAAGAAGGGCAAGTACTGCAGGCTCCTCGTTGGAGACGAAACAGGTGAAATTTCCCTAACCCTCTGGGGCAGCGACGTAAAAAAAATAGAACAGGCAAAAGTGGAAAGAGGCGCGGTGCTGCTCCTGAAAGACGCATTTGTTTCAAGCTACAAAGAACAACTCCAGCTTGGCATTCCATTCAACGGCAGCATTGAAATAAACCCAAAAACAAAAAATTCAGAAATACTCCCAAAGCCGGAAAAGATAGCCATAAAACTGGCAGACCTCGGTGAAGGAATGGAAAACATTGACGTGTTCGCAAGGATAACAAGGATATTCGAACTCAACGAATTCAAACGCGAAGGCCAGAAAAGAAAAGTGCTCAACTTCCTCATCGCAGACGAAACAAGCCAGGTAAGAGCAACCGCGTGGAACGAAGTAGCTGACACTGTGAACAACCTCGAACCAGGACAACTCATAAAAATAGAAGGAGCATACACAAAAAAGGGCCTCAATGGAACAGAACTCCACCTTGGCTGGAACGCACGCATAATAGAAGAACCAGCCATAGCCTTCAAAATACCCGAACTAAACGAGCTCTCAAGCCAAGGATTTGAAAGAAAAAAAATACAAGAACTCAGCGAAGGAGAAATGGCAGAAGTGCTTGGCACAATTACAGCAATCAACAAAGGAAACCTTCTCTTCAAGACCTGCCCAAAGTGCGGCAAAAAACTCGTAAGCGAAGAAAAAGGCTTCGTGTGCGAAAAATGCGGGGAAATAAAAGAACCAAAAAACAGGCTCGTGATAACAGCCACAGTGGATGACGGCACAGGCGCAATAAGAACAAGCCTCTTCGGAAGAAATGCAGAAAAAATACTCGAAAAAAGCACCCCAGAAATCGAAAAAGCCCTCCAAGAAAACACCCCAAGCGAAGTAATAGCAAAAACGGCCATCAAAGCCATAGGCAAAACAATGCTATTCCTTGGGAAAGTGAAAAAAAACACAATGAACAAAGAAGAACTCGAAATGAGCATTTCAATAGTGAGAAAACCAGACGCAAAAAAAGAAGCAACAAAACTACTAAAAGAACTGGCGTAGTATAAAAAGTCGTGAAGAGTTTAGGGGAAACGAACCATGCAAAAATTAATCTTTAATGAAAAGCAAAATAAATAGGTGATCACATGGGAGAAATAAAAGACATAAGCGACCTGCCGGGCATTGGAGCGCAGGGCGCGGAAAAACTATTCAAAGCAAATTATAGAACGCTTGAAAGTATTGCTGTTGCATCCCCAATGGAACTAACCGAAGCAGCAGGCCTAGGCGATAAAACAGCAGAAAAAGCCATAAAGGCAGCAAGAGACGCTCTCGAAATGGGCTTTGAAACAGCGGAAAAAATACAAAAGAGAAGGGAAAAAATAGGCAAGATCAGCACAGGGAGCAAGGAACTCGACGAACTCCTCGGCGGAGGCATTGAAACACAAAGCATCACAGAAGTATACGGCAAAATGTCCTCCGGCAAGACACAGTGGTGCTTCCAGCTCTCAGTCATGGTCCAGCACACACCAGAAAAAGGCGGTTTGAGCGGAAACGCGCTCTACATAGACTCAGAGTCCAGCTTCAGACCCGAGAGAGTTACCTCCATCGCAAAAGCACAAGGGCTAGACCCAACAAAGGTCCTCAAGAACATCTACGTAGCACGCGCCTACAACGCAGACCACCAAATGCTACTCGCAGAAAAAGCAGAACAGTTCATAAAAGAAAAAAACATAAAACTCCTAATAGTCGACTCCCTGACATCACAGTTCAGATCAGAGTACATCGGGAGAGGACTGCTTGCAGAAAGACAACAAAAACTAAACAAGCACTTAAGGCAGTTAATGAAACTAGCTGAAATGTACAACATTGTCGTGCTCGTGACAAACCAAGTAATGTCAAGACCAGACATTCTCTTCGGCGACCCCACAGCCCCCATCGGGGGAAACGTAGTAGGGCACGCTACAAAAACCCGCCTGTACCTGAGAAAAAGCAGGGGAGAAAAACGCATCGCCAGGCTCGTGGACTCGCCAAGCCTCCCAGACGGAGAAGCAATCTACCAAGTGACAGAGAACGGCATAGAAGACGTGAAAAAATAGGTTCTCCCAACCGGCCAAAAGAAACCAGGCTAGCAAAAAAAAGACGTAGCCAGATTTCTCCAGCAAAACAAAAGGATTTTAAAGAAAGAAAGCGATAAGATAGGCATGGAACAAAGCAGTCTGGAAGAGAGTGACGTGCCCAAAAAAAACACGAGCCCGAGGAGGGAGTATTTCAAGCTCATAGCAACAATGATGGGGGTGCTTATAGTCGTGCCAGCACTTGGTTTTATTGTTTTGTTCCCCCTCATCACGCCACTCCTGACAAGAATGCCCCTCTTATTCGTACTCATTCCAGTAATTATCCTAGCCTATATGGGGATTGCAATATACTGGTTCTTCAAAAAAGGGCTCTACCAAAAAATGGTAGGCGCATCAGTGAAGTATGGAATGCAGAGGTCAAAAAAGATTATGAAAAACCTGCCAGAAGAAACCAAAAAAGAAATGATGCAAAACGAGATGGTTGAACAATTCAAAAAAGAACTCAAAGAAGAAATAAAACAAGAAATGCAACAAGAAAAACAAGCTGAAAATGAAAGCACTGAAAAGCCTCAAAACAGCCAAGACCAGGCTCAAAGAGCAGACAGCGGAAGAGCTACTAATTATTAAAAACTTTCCCGATGATAACTTAACTGTGGGCTAGGCCGGGGAGGCAGCGGTTCCCTCCACCAGAAATCCGCTTTATGCTGGGGCCGAAGCCTTGGAAGAGGTTTTGCCTGAGAGGCCAGAGCCATTGCCCTACGAGGAACTTCTGTCCTCTTAGGTTTTGTTTGAGGGTGAACCCCGCCAGGTTCGGAAGAAAGCAACGGTGGCCTTCAATCAAAACGCTTTGAGGGTCACGGAAGCGAGGAAGGCAGTGGACAACTCTGATCTCTTAAGCAAAATCGATTTCAGGGCGCGCCCACGCTCTTCAAATCCAATCCACCCACAAAACAGGCAATAACACAAATTCTTGGACAGTGATTTGCTGCATCCCAAAAAGAAAAATTAAGCGCGTTCAATAATGCCCCTGTGCCTGGACTGAAGAGATCAAGAAAGCGAGAGCCTGTTGCAATTGCAGGAGAGCACTTGCCTTCCTTTTGAAGAGTCCCGAAAATTGAAAGGAATCTTTAAACCAAAGGCTTGACTGGACTGCTACAGCAATTGAACAAAAGAAAAGGAAGAAGCGGGAAAAGAACGAAAAACTGGCCAGTTACTGTTTTTTAGCCTTCCTTTTTTTTGCCG
>CAZGDN010000009.1:24948-27158 GCA_964525235.1 uncultured archaeon
GAAAAGAACGAAAAACTGGCCAGTTACTGTTTTTTAGCCTTCCTTTTTTTTGCCGTGCTCTTTCTTATCTCGCGCTCCAATTGCTTCAATGCACTCTGGAGGGAAGTTATAACATTCCAGGAAACCGCTTCAGCCTTAAGGTTCAAGTCAGGTGAAGAAGCACGAATGTGAACAGAGTGCTTTACCCGTGCACCGCTCTTCTTGTACTGCTTGAAGTGAACAAGCAGGGCGTACGGTGAACCAAGGCTTTTCTTGACGCGGTCATAGGAGGCATTGATTGTATCGTTAACCTTTGCAAGGTCTATCTCGTCAAGTTCAGGGGCATTAACAATCTGGATGTTTCTCTCCACGGCTCCACTCTTGACTATTTCCTCAAGCAAGTCACGCCTGGTTATTATGCCCGCGGGCTTTCCCTTTTCCACCACTACAATTGCGTAACCGCTCTCAATGTCACTAATAACGGGCCCAATTCTGTCATCTAATCCAATGCTTTTGGTGACAGGCAAGAGCTCACTGGCAATAGGCATGTTGAGCCCTGAAACCTTCTCCTTTGACTGAACTGCAGAAATGAGGCCGGGGCTCTGGCCAGTCGAGTGAACTAGGTATTTTTCAAGCACTGCCTGCAGGGACAATATGCCACTAACGTGCCCAGAGCTGTCAACTCCAAGGAGGCGCTTGACGTTGTGCTTTTTCATTTCACTTACTGCCTTGTCAATGGACTCATTTTGGTTCAAGGTAACTGGTTCAAGCGAGGCAATCTCGCGCGCCTTCATTGAAGCAATTGGGGAACGCTCTGCTGCTTCCCGGATTATTGCATCAGCAGAAACAACACCATAAACCATTGAACCCTCTACAACTGGAAGAACACGGCTGTCGGAAACATACATGAGTTCAGCGGCTTTCATGAGGGAGGTGTCCCTTGAAAGCAAGGGCACGTTCGAGTTTGTAACATTTTTAACTTTCATTTTTGAAAAATCGGTTCTCTTGTACAAGAGTTCTCTTAGAGAAGTCAAACCCAAGAAGTTATGCGAAGAATCAAAAACCACAGCATAACTTTTCTTCCGGGAACCAAAGAGCCCAAGAAGCTTGGAAACACGTTCCTCCAAATCAATACTCAAAAAATCCTTTTCCATTATTTCTTCAACACTTGTCCTTTCCACAAAACCACCTATTCAAATCCTTTGAGAAGCGCCCTGATCGCGCCCCCCTGCTCTTTGGCTTTTACAATCCCAGATGCAACAAAAACGCCCTTCGTGCCAAGCTCTAATGCAATCCTTGCATCCTCGCTGGTTTTTATGCCCGCGCCAGTTATCACTGGAATGTGAGAAATCTCTTCCACAGCCTTTATGGTTTCAGTTATTAACCCTGGCTTAGCACTCGAAACCGAAGTGCTTCCACCAATGAGTTCCGGGGGCTCTATTGCAATAAGGTCGGGCTTGACTGGAAAAGAGGCAATTTGAACAGCACGCTCGGTACTCTCAGCACAAGCCATAACCAAAAGACCAGCTTCCTTTGCCCGCCTGATGGCTTTTTCGAGAAAAGCGTTATCGCGTTTGTTTTCTGCATGGTTTAACACCGTGCCAACCGCGCCGGCTTCGAGGAAGGCCTCTGGCAAAGCATGCCCGGTGTGAGAGCCATACGAGACAGGGTCAACGTGCTGGGCAAAAACAGGCAAGGAAACAGATGCAGTCACAGCCCGCAAGTCAACAGCTTGTGGAACAAGGGCAATTGACGCCCCCTTGCTCTTTGCAATCTTTTCAGCAACCCTGGCAAGCGCAACGGCTTTCCTGCCAGTAGCCTGTTCATAACACTTAAAGTTAATGAAAAGAACCGGAAAATCCATAAAAAACCACCAAATAAGATAGAAGGAAAGTAATAATTTAAAGCAATCCCCCCAAAGAAACCCGGTAATTAATTCCAATCTCCAAACCAAAAGCTTGCCAGGGGGCTAAAAGTATATATTTATTCGTTTTCTCCACTAAAGCGGTTATGCACTACTCTAATCATTCGCTCCAAGAAGTGGAATCCGCATGCCAGAAACTGGAAGAAAGCGAGCAATTGTTTATACAAAAAGCCTATTCCTTCGTGCTCTCGCACACCCAAAGCCGGGCAATAAAACAGCACCAGCTGAACACAGCATTCATCCTTGCAAAAACCGGGCTTGACACCAGCACTATCTCTGCAGCCCTTGTTCACGAAATACTCTTTAT